>JBCCCA010000205.1:0-6258 GCA_039033735.1 Pseudomonadota bacterium | reverse complement strand
GCGTTTGGAAAACAATGCGACGCATGGCACCTTCGTCACAGATCTGGCCGCAGGCTATGACCTCCGGCAAAGCGAAGACGATGAACGCCGTCGTCGCCTGCCGATCATTGGCGTGGGGCTGCCGCCCAACACCTCGATGGGAGCGTCCGGCAACTTCCTTGAATTCTATGCGCTACACGCCATCGAATACATCATCGACCGCGCGGACCGGATCTGGAAAGCATGCGATTTGCCCGAAGGCGGCGCATTCCCGGTCATCATCAACCTCTCGTACGGGTTGGAAGCAGGCCCCAAAGACGGCCATATTTTGATCGAAAAGGTCATTCGCGCCATCAACGAAAAGTCCGAGAAGACAGGACGCCCGATCCGGGTGATATTGCCGGCGGGCAACGACCTTCTCTCCGAGGGCTGTGCTGAGTTCGATTTTTCGGACGACCGCGCCCAGATGCTGGATTGGCGCCTTCAACCCGAAGATCAGACGCCCAACTTTGCCGAAATCTGGTCCGACACGCTCTCGGGCACCGGCGGCGATGACCCGTCGCATCCCTTCGGCTTCAGCTTGCGCCCGCCCAGCGGTCCGGCATGTGCATCAACACCTGGCCAACACGGCCAAATGAACACATTAGAACGCGACGGCGTCCCTGTTGCCCGCATCTATTGTCGCAAATACGAGGGTGTCGTGGGCACGCACCGGATGAGCTATGTCGCCTGCACCGCCCCCACCTTGCAACCAGATCGCGGGATCGCCGCCCCGGCTGGTGCCTGGACGTGGACAGTGACCAGCCGCCGCGAAAAACGGGGTTTCGCCTATGTGCAGTCGGATCAGAACCTGACCTATGGCAGCAACACTGGCCTTGTCTCCTATTTTGCGCATCCCGATTTCCGCGAGCGCGACGAGGCTGGCAGGCTGATCGACGTGGCCTCCTACGAACCACAACCCAAAGTCACAGATGTGACCCCGCCGATCCGCCGCCGCGGCACGCTGAACAGCATCGCCTCGCTGGAAGAAGCCCGCGTGATCGGCAGCTATCGCGAAAGCGATGGGAAACCATCAATCTATTCCAGCAGCGCCGCGTCCGATGCCGTGAAAGATGGCCGGACGCAGCCCACAGCCGTCTATCCCGGGGAAGCCGGTCCTGCCCTCTTTGGCCTGATGGGGGCCGGCAGCAAAAGCGGAAGCGCTGCCTTGATGAGTGGAACGAGCTTTTCGACCGCACTTGCCACACGGGCCGCGAGCCAAGCGATGCTGGATTGGATCAGCGCCGGACGCATTGGGGAAGCTCCAGGCACGGAAACTTGGTTTTGCGACCAAGCGAAAGGTCACAAGGGCACCACGCACTATCCCGGTGAAACCGTGGCCGAGAAGGCTGGCTGCGGTCGAATTGCCGCACCAAACACAGGGCGCCTCCCAAGAGCGCCGGAGAGAGGATAAATACGAATTCTATCACGTAACCCTTTTTAGTAGCGAACGGGCCGGTGCATCGTGAGGCGCCGGCCCATTTCGTTCACAAGACTCACGAGCCCGGGTTGTCGAAGCTGACCGTTGCGGATAGCGGCACATCCCCCACCATCAAGGCACGGTGGTCATTGGAATTCAAAGTGACCTCAATCTCGACCAGACCGGCTGGCAAACGCTCCAGATGGAACCAGTTGCCATAGGCGCGGGCAACTTTCTCGCCGTTCACATAGATATGCGCATGTCCCTCGCCCGGAACATGGGGGCCGCCCGCCCGCTCTGCGGCAAACAGGAAATCGGTCGTGGCAAGATGCAGATTCCAACCGGCAACTGGATCGGGGTCCACCTGCAGTGTCAATGTCGGCGCACTCGAACCGGGTTCAATCACCAACGCGTCACCATGGGCATGCATGTGATTGGAATGGTCCATTGCAGGCGAAACCTGTGTCGCGCTTTCCCCTGAGGCCAGTACAAACCCAAGACCGCCCCCAAAAGCAAACCCGATCAGAAGAAAAGCAATGCCGCGCAACATGAGACAATGATGCCAAAGCTACGGCCAATGGCAACCCGGGGCTTCATCTTGTCGCAAATACGCACCTCACCCAAATTGGCCAAAGCTGCCAACATCCGGACCGAAATCCGCCCCGCGTACCAACGTGCCAATCCTTGAAACGCGTGTGCGCGCTTTGCGCACCTTTTACCGGGCGGTGCGGGACAGAATGTAAGTGTCCATAATCCAACCATGCGCCGATCGCGTTTCAGCGCGCAATTCGACGATCTCCGGACCGCACGCCGCCAAAGGACCTTGACGCAATATCTGGTTTGGCAGCCCCAGATAGGCCCCCCACCAGATCGAGAGTCCCGTGGGATCAAGCGACCGGAAACTGCATTCCCCATCCAGCATGACCGCCAGCCGATCCACCCCTTCCGGCCACCCATCTTCTCGAAGCCGTCGGCCTGTTGTGATCTGAACCGGTGCGTTTATCTCGTTCAAGGGCATCGCAAACGCTGCTGTCAGGGCCTGAAGCGCAGTGATCCCGGGCACGACCTCGACGTTCGGCGCGGGCGACAGCCGCGCGGCGATCCGAAGGGTGCTGTCATAAAGCGACGGGTCCCCCCACACCAAAAGCCCGAGCCGAGCCACATGTTTCGGCGCCGCCACGGCCCAAGCCTTTGCAATCGCGTCATGCCAGCGGGCGACCGCTTCGGCATAGGGCAGGTTGGGATCGCGAACGGGCATCGGAAACGCATAGACCGGAAGATCGGGTGCAACGGCGACCAACAGATCACGCCGCACATCGGCCAAATCATCCTTGCCCGGGCCCTTCTCGGGCAAAAGGACGCCATCCAAACCGCGCAGCGCGGCAATGCCGGCCTGCGTGATATGCCCCGGGTCGCCGGTGCCGATACCAACTAATACCAAGTCCTTCATATCAGTCTGGTCCCCCGTCTCTCACGCCAGAAAGGCCGGTCTGCGCAGCCTTGGCCGCGCTGTCAAGCCACACGGCAGCGACCCCGCTCGCGCATGCGCCGGTTGACAGTTGCTCTTGCCCTAAAGGGCTCCCACATGCGGCCCTGATGCCGCCGAGAATGTCGGGCATGTCAAAAGGCGGCTTCCGGCAACGCGTCTCAACCCATCCAGTTGAGCTCTACCACCGAGTACAATCTTCATTGGCCCACAAGTACCTAATCTTCGCGAGGGGGTGAAACCCCCTCGCCCGCCGCGACACGCGAAGCGTGGCGCAACACCTTCAATGATCTGCAATCAGTTTGGGATCAGGTCTGGCAGGATCGTCACGATATCCGGGAAGAACCACAGGATCGCCAGGCCAACCACCTGGATCAGCACAAAGGGCACGATCCCCCGATAGATGTGCTGTGTCGTGACCTCGGGCGGTGCCACCCCGCGCAAATAGAACAGCGCAAAACCGAAGGGCGGCGTCAGGAACGACGTCTGCAAGTTCACCGCAATCATGATCGTCACCCATTTCGGGTCGAAGGATCCGCCATAGATTACGGGCCCCACGATGGGAATAACGATGTAGATGATCTCAAGGAAATCCAGAACGAAGCCCAACAAGAACAGCACCAGCATCACGACCAGGAAGACGGTCCATTCATTCTCGAAGCTCTTCAGGAATTGCTGGATATAGTGCTCACCGCCGAACGAAATCACCACAAGGTTCAAAAGTTGCGACCCGATCAGGATGGTGAAGACCATACTGGTTACCTTAGCAGTCTCCCGCACGACCGGCGTCAGAACACCTCCGGCCCAAAGGACGTAGCAGCCGTAAAGCAGGCCGAACATGGTAAAAAGATAGGTGGCCTGCGCCACCAGGAACGCCACCCAGGTCTCAAACCCAACGCCGCCAGGCTGATTGATCCGAAGATCGAAATTCACACCGACAAGCAACATGATCACCAGCGAGAAGCTGGTCATAATGATGATCTTGCCGCTTTTCTGATCATCCTTCAGCTTCCGGTACGCCGCCAGCATGATCGCGCCACCGGCCCCGAGCGCTGCCGCTGGTGTCGGATTGGTAATACCCCCCAGGATCGAGCCCAGAACAGCAATGATCAAAACCAAAGGCGGAAAGACAACGCGCAGCAATTCGTTCCTGCCCAGCCGTTCGACCGCGTGGCTGCACGCCCAGAGAACGACGGCGAGCGGGATCAGAAGCCTGACAAAGGTTACCCCCGGCGACGTCAATGGCGAAATGAACGCCGCATCGACAAACAGCGCAAAGGCGGCCGCACCCAAACCGATCCATAAAGGACGCGGGTCGGACGAGGGTGAAATCCCCATAGCCGTCGTCAGCACCAACGCCAGGACCAGGAAACCGATGGCTACGCCCGTTCCAATTGGGGCGGCATCTGCGATCCTTTCCTCCAGAAGGGCCGCGCGCGCTTCATCGCTGAGCTCCTCGGCCTGCTGGACGCCACCGGCGGCATCGATGTTCGACTGCTCGGCAAGGGCGGCATCCCATGCGTCCTGCCCGTGCAACTCGATCATGGCGGCGGCACAATCATCGCCAACATTCGTGCGCAGCGACGCCGACTCCCCGGCCTCTGAGAAGCTGCCAACCGTTACAGTCTGGTCGCCAACCACATTGGCGCCTGCCAGGAAGATCAGTCCAAAGATCAGCGCGGCCGGGGCAAACAGGAACCAGGTCAGTGCTTCGTTCTTGGTGATGACTTCCGAATTGGTCGATCCCATTTCGACCGCGGGTGCCTTTGACGGGTTGAACAGCGCATAGCCGAACGCATAAGCCGCATAGAGGAAGGCCAGCATGATGCCCGGGATCAATGCGGCCTGGAACAGCGTTCCAACCGAAACAACGGCAGGCTCGCCAAGATATGTCAGTGCGTCCGTACATCCGACCAACTGCGCACGTTCTTCCTGCGCCGCGGAATAAAGGTCGCCCGCAAGTGTGCCCAAAAGCACGATCACAATCGACGGTGGGATGATCTGCCCCAAGGTCCCGGACGCGGCAATCACGCCCGTGGCCAATTCGGGGGAATAATTGTTCCGAAGCATGGTCGGCAGCGCGAGCAGCCCCATTGTCACAACCGTCGCGCCCACGATCCCGGTCGAAGCGGCCAGAAACGCACCGACAACAACGATCGACACCGCCAGACCACCGGGCAGTGGGCCAAAGACCCGCGCCATGGTCAATAGTAGGTCGTTCGCAATCTTGGATCGTTCCAGCGTGATCCCCATCAGAACGAACATCAAAACGGCAAGAAGCGTCTCAATCGACTGGCCGGCCAGCACACGCTCGTTCATGCGGTTGACGATAAAGGATACGTTCCGGTCCAGCGCGTTTTCCCAGCCATTGGGGAAGACGGGCTCCTCGATCCTTGGCAAATCGGGATGCGTGAACAGTGATATCGCATCCGCCCGGACGCCTTCGGCCACCACAGCCGCAAACTCGGCTGAACTGGTGTCCAACGCCTGATGGATCAGCAATCCGGCGTTATCCAGCCCGGCAATAACCCCAAAGGAAATAACCGCCGAGCCCCCGATGGCGAAGGCCACCGGAAAACCGGACAGGATACCCCCGAACAGGAACAGGAAGGTGATCAGCAGGCCGATCTCTACGCCGTCTAGTCCAAACCACATAACCCTGATCCCCTAGTGATGTTCTTCGATGGCGTGAACCAGTTCGGCTTCTTCGTCGCCAAGGAGGTCACGGTCCAGAAATTTGCCCTCGCTTTCGGGTCCCTCTTTCCACTCAAGGAACGAGCGGTAGAAGAATGCAATCGCGTGGAGGAAAACCAGCGCCGTAAACATCAGGAGCAGGATCTTGAAAAGGAAGTAGGCGTTGAAGCCGTTGGGCGAAAACCCGATGGTTTCGACATTCCACCGCAACGCGCGCCACTGGGTGCCGACCATCCGATCCAGATCGGCGTTCCCAACCGAGAAGTTGGGTGTCACCAGATGGCGCCACAGGAAGTACCAGCCATACATCCACGTCAGCACAGCAGCGGGCACCATCAGGAAAAGCGCACCGAACATATCGATCACCTTCTTGGTGCGATACGAAACAGACGAGTACACAAGGTCAACGCGGACATGGCCGCCCTGAATGAATGTGTAGGACACGCACAGGCAGACCACGATGGCGTTGTAGAATTTCAGCTCTTCTGCCCACCACGAGATGTCCTTGGCAAACGGCAAACCAAATCCAAGCGAGATTTGCGCGCTTGCAAAAACCCGTTGGACAAAAACGATCATGACTTGCTGTAGCACCATCAGCAGGCCCGCCCAGGCCGCGAAACGGCCAACGGTGTTGCCGATC
>JBCCCA010000204.1:0-6359 GCA_039033735.1 Pseudomonadota bacterium | reverse complement strand
GGAAAGGTCCTCGGCAAAGGCTGGAGCGGCCACCATCGTAGTGGCCAAAAGGGCAGTCATAGTTTTCATGGGTCAACTCCTTGTTGATGTTCAGATTGTTTGAAGAACCGGGACGTCGGCGTCCTCGGGAATGTCGGTGATCAGCATGTGCCCTGGCTTGTGGGTGATACATAGGGGGACTTGGGCTGCCTCGATCGCGGCCTGCGGGGTCACGCCGCAGGCCCAGAAAGCTGTGACCTGACCCGCTTCGACCGGAGCCGGGTCGCCCCAATCGGGCATTGCGATGTCGGAAATACCAAGGTCTGCCGGATCGCCGACATGGACCGGCGCGCCATGGGCCAGCGGGAATCTGCGCGAGATCCGAATGGCCTCGCCCTGCATTTCGGTGGCAATACTGCGCATGCTGACAACCATTGGGCCCGTAAAGGGACCGGCGCCCACTGTCTGGCGGTTAGAACGGTACATCGGCACAGTTGTGTCATTGTCGATGTGCCAAAGCGGAATGCCCGCGTCCTGCAGCGCTTTCTCAAATGTGAACGAACAGCCAAGTGCAAAGGCCACAAGGTCTTCGCCCCAAAGCGCGGTGATGTCCGTCACACTCTCGGACAATATGCCGTTCCGGAAAACGTTGTAAGCGGGAAGGTCGGTGCGAATGTCGATGTCGTTCCCTAGGGTGAACATCATCGGATTGCCAGTGTCGGAGACGCCGACCATCGGGCAGGGCTTCGGGTTTCGCTGGCAGTAACGCATGAAGTCCAATGCATAGGCTTCGGGCAAAATCACGATGTTCGTTTGAAGATATCCGCTTCCCAAACCAGCCGTATGTGACGCGTATCGTCCGGCCCTGATCCCGGTGCGAACGTCCTTGATCGAGCTTGATCTCAGCTGTTGGTGCTGGTCTGCCACGTCATACCCCCATGAACCACGCCAGTTTGGGGGAGTCAGGGCATAAAAACAAATTCAATAAATATTCTGAAATACATCAAAAATTTTGATATTCGTGAAAGTCGAGCGCTGCCTTGTTCGCTTCAATAGCGGCTGTTTCGATCACGTGGTTCTTTGGCTCGGCACTGTAGGATGCGGTGAACACAAGCGGCCGCGGGCGCCAGCCTGGATCGAATTCGCGGATGGTGCCGCGCGCCACGTGTTCCTGGCCGATGGCCCGAGGAAGAGCAGCGACACCAAGATCATCTTCGACCAGACGAAAGCAGGTCGAAAGCGACGACGACGGAAACATCCGCGCATTGGGTCCCACGATCTCGAAAAGATGTTCTTTCATTTCGCGGTAAGGTCTTGTTTGCCGGGCATAGGTCAATACGGGCCGTTCAAGATAAGCCTTGGCGTCGGACAAAACGTCGGCGCGCGAGGACACATACCACGCCAGATCGAATCCCGGCAGCTCAACATTCTCGATCGAATATTCCGAAACCGGGCCCAGCAGAATGGCAAGGTCGATGGAGCGGTTCAATAGACCGGCCCGCAGGTTCATCGAGATGTCGACGTTCAGCTCGATCTCGAGGTTCGGAAAAAGCCCGTGCAATCGGGTGATCAGGTCCGATAGCCAACATTGCGCAATCGTTTCCGACACGCCAAGGCGCAGGCGCCCCGCAAGTTCCCTTGGAATGATCACGTCGCGTTCCAGAAGGCCCGAGAGGTGTTCGAACTGTTCCGCATAGCTCAGCAAGAGTTCGCCGCGCTTGGTCAACCGCATCTGGCCGTCTGCGCGTTCGAAGATCGGTTCGCCAATGGTGTGTTCAAGGTTTCGCAGCCGGGCCGAGACAGCAGGTTGTGTCAGGTTCAGGCCGGATGCCGCTTTGCCAACTCCGCCAAGCCGGACGACGTAGAGAAATGCGCGTAACTGATCGAGGTTGATGCGGCTCATGTCGTGAAAAGCGAACTGTATCGGTCGCGCAGCACGTTTTTCTGAACCTTGCCCATTGCGTTTCGCGGCAGTGCATCGGTCAGAATGATCTGTTTGGGCTGTTTGTATCGGGCCAGATCAGGCGCGATGGCGGTGGTGATGGCGCTGGGCGTCACGTGGCCCTTAGGCACGATAATCGCAACCACCGCTTCTCCGAAATCGGGATGGGGAACGCCGATCACCGCGCTTTCCAGGACGCCATCGCAGGCGTCGATCAGCAGTTCAACCTCTTTCGGGTACACATTGAAGCCGCCTGAAATAACCAGATCCTTGGCCCGCCCGATAATTTGGAGATAGCCCGCATCATCGATATGCCCGATATCGCCAGTAACAAAAAAACCGTCAGGCAATAGCTCTTCCGCCGTTTTCTCTGGCAGGTTCCAATAGCCTTGGAACACGTTGGGGCCACGGACTTCAACGACACCAGTCATCTCTTTTTCAACAATATTTCCCTTACCATCTGTCAATCTCATTTCGACGCCAGGCAGGGGAAAGCCAACCGTGCCGGCGCGGCGTTCGCCGTCATAGGGGTTGGACGTGTTCATGTTGGTTTCCGTCATTCCGTACCGCTCGAGGATACGGTGGCCGGTGACGTCGGCCCAGCGGTCATTGGTTTCAGCCAACAACGGCGCCGAGCCCGAAACGAAAAGGCGCATGTGCCGGGTCGCCTCTGTAAGACCATCCTTCATGAGCAGGCGCGTGTAAAACGTCGGCACGCCCATCATCGCAGTGGCCCGCGGCAAGTCCCGCAGGATGACATCGGCATCGAAGCTGGGGTGAAACAAAAGCGACGCACCCGACATCAGCGCGATATTTGTCGCGACGAACAAACCGTGGGTATGAAAGATAGGCAGCGCGTGGATCAGGACGTCGTCTGACGTGAACCGCCAAAGCTCGGCCAGGGTCTGTGAGTTACTGGCCAGGTTCCCATGGCTCAACATCGCGCCTTTCGGCGTTCCGGTTGTGCCGGAAGTGTACAGGATGGCGGCAAGATGATCGGCGTCTCTGGGAACTTCGGCGAAGGCCTGGGTCATCGCGGTCGCCGCGTCGGTCAGTGAACCGCGGCCTGCCGTATCAAGCGTGAAGACCGCGGCCCCGGTCTGGTGCTTGATCTTTGGTTGGTTTTTAGGATCGCAAACAACGATCCTTGGGGACGCATCGGTCAGGAAATGTGTCAGCTCGGACGCCGTATACCCTGTGTTTAACGGCAGATAGACACCGCCGGCCATGACTGTGCCGACATAGAGTTGCAAGGCTGCGATGCTTTTGCCCGTTTGCGCTGCCACACGGTCGCGCGGGGCCACACCGTGGGCTTGCAAAAGGGCAGCGATCCGTTCGGCGCCCTCGAAAAACGCGGCGAAGCTGATCGTTTCACCACTTGGCAATTCGGCAAAGACCCGGTTCGGATGATCGCTTGAACCGCGCTTCAAGGCGGCAATCAGGTGGTTTTCCATCGGTCTCTTCCGGTCCGTCGGTGTATCCTCGGCGCGGCGCCAGACTTAGCAGAGCTGTCTGGGTTGAAAAACCACCAAGCGACGTGGACCTTTGCGGGGTGTTTCTGCATGGTGCCTATAACTCTCGTCGGAAGGCCCGTCATGACCCATCCTTGCATTATCTGCGTCGCCATCACGGGCTCGGTCCCACGCAAGGCGGACAATCCGGCGGTTCCGATTTCGATTAATGAGCAGGTCGAAAGCACGCATGAAGCCTTCGAGGCCGGCGCGTCTATCATGCACGCGCATGTCCGCAACGATGACGAAACACCGACCAGCGATCCCGAGCGCTTCGCGCACCTGGTCGAGGAGGTCAAGCGGCATTGCCCGGGGATGATTATCCAGCTGTCTACGGGTGGCCGGTCGGGGGCAGGACAGGAACGGGGCGGTATGTTGCCCCTTGCGCCGGACATGGCGTCGCTGAGCGTTGGGTCCAACAACTTTCCGACGCGGGTGTACGAGAACCCTCCCGATCTGGTCGCGTGGTTGGCGTCCGAGATGCTGAAGTATGATATCAAGCCCGAGATCGAGGCGTTTGACCTGAGCCATATCTTTCGTGCCAAGGAAATGATTGATGCAGGCGAACTGGCCGCGCCGCCTTACGTGCAATTTGTGATGGGCGTAAAAAATGCGATGCCGGTGGATCGGGAGGTATTCGATTTTTACGTCCGAACCGCGCGCCGCCTTTTTGGCCCTGATGCGCCTTGGTGTGCGGCAGGCATTGGTCGCAATCAGATCGTGGTGAATGACTGGGCGGTCGCGGCAGGCGGGCACGCACGAACCGGGCTAGAAGACAATGTGCGGCTTGATCACCAAACACTTGCCCCGTCCAATGCGGCCCTTGTGCGCCGGACGGTCGAGATTTGCGAAAAGCACGAACGTCCCGTTGCAACTTGGTCCGAGGCACGGCGCATTCTGGGCTTGCGCATTGCGGCTTGAGGGACAGATGGCGCGCGCAGTCAGATGTTTACCGAGAGGCAGAGGTATTTCATTTCGAGGAATTCATCCATGCCGTGTCGGCTTCCTTCCCGGCCCAAGCCCGATTGTTTGACACCGCCAAACGGTGCGACTTCGGTTGAGATCAAGCCGGTGTTGATGCCGACCATGCCATAGTCCAGTGCTTCGGAAACACGCGTGATGCGGCTGACATCATTTGCATAGAAATAGCACGCAAGGCCGAAGATCGTGTCATTTGCATTCCGGATCACCTCGTCCTCTGTCTCGAACTTAAAAAGCGGCGCGAGCGGGCCAAAGGTCTCTTCCTGAGCGAATGCCATGTCCTGCGTTGCATCGGTTATGATCGTCGGTTCAAAGAACGTGCCGCCAAGCGCATGGGGATGCCCGCCCGTTAGCACGGTCCCGCCTTTGGCAGTGGCATCTGCGATGTGGTCTGAAACCTTGTCGACGGCGGCCTGGTTGATCAGGGGCCCCAATTGGGTCCCTTCGGTCAGACCATCGCCAACCGCCATAGCATCGACAGCGGCCGCCAATTTCTGGGAAAATGCATCATAGACGCCCGCCTGCACATAAATGCGATTCGCGCAGACGCAGGTTTGACCATTGTTCCGATATTTCGAGATCATGGCGCCCTCGACGGCGGCATCAAGATCAGCGTCATCAAACACGATGAAAGGTGCGTTGCCGCCAAGTTCCATCGAGCATTTCATCACCTGATCAGCCGCCTGTCGCAACAGGACGCGCCCCACTTCCGTCGAGCCGGTAAAGGTCAACTTGCGCACCGTCGGGTTCTCGCAAAACTCCTTGCCGATGTCAGATGCGCGGGTCGACGGGAGGATCGACAGCACGCCTTTTGGCAAGCCCGCACGATCGGCAAGGACGCCAAGCGCAAGCGCCGACAAGGGCGTTTCTGTCGCCGGGCGCGCGACAAAGGCGCATCCAGCGGCCAGCGCTGGGCCCGCCTTGCGGGTGATCATCGCGTTTGGGAAGTTCCACGGTGTGATCGAAGCGGCCACCCCAATCGGCTGGCTGATGACCGTGATGCGCTTGTCCGGCTGATGCCCCGGCACCGTTTCGCCATAGACGCGTTTGGCTTCCTCGGCGAACCATTCAATGAACGACGCGCCGTACAGAACTTCGCCCTTCGCTTCGGCATGGGGTTTGCCCTGCTCGGCGGTCAGGATCGTGCCAAGGTCATCGGCATGTTCAAGCATCAACTCATACCATCGGCGCAAGATGTTTGCGCGTTCCTTGCCTGTCTTGGCCGCCCATAGCTTTTGCGCCTTGTCGGCCGCTGCGATGGCGCGAGCAGTTTCGGCTCGAGACAGGTCGGTTACGGTAGTGATGACATCGCCGCGGGCCGGGTTGGTTACTTCGAAGGTCGCCCCATCGTCTGCATCAACCCAATCACCGGCAAGATACGCTTTCGTCGCCAGAAGCGATGGGTCCGTCAAAAGATCGGCAAGGTTTGTGGTCTGATCAAGCATGGGTCCGGCTTTCGTTGTTTCCTGTCGATACCTTGGTTCGGGACTTAAGGGTAGAGGGCGTCTACCGGCTCGAACCCCTCGGGGCGTGCGCGTGTCCAGCGCTTGAGATAGCCGAAGTCATCCGCCTCTTCGCGCAACAAAAAGCCCTCAGGCATGTAGGGGTAGACTTCGTCGCCGGTGACCATATCACGGTCACTTTCCCGCATCAGCAAGTGGTGGGGCTTAAAACTGCCGGGATGGGTCAGGCCCGCCGCGCCTGTCATTTCAGCCAGCGCCTTGAGTGTGTTCTTGTGAAACCGGTAAACGCGTTTGGATTTGTCGGTGACGTTCAACGCGCGCTGGCGCAGCGGGTCCTGCGTTGCGACGCCGACGGGGCAGTGATTGGTATGGCAGGCCTGCGCTTGAATGCACCCGATTGAGAACATGAAGCCACGCGCCGAGTTCGCCCAATCCGCGCCAAGTGCCAAAACCTTTGCAATGTCGAACGATGTGACCAATTTG
>JBCCCA010000203.1:0-6406 GCA_039033735.1 Pseudomonadota bacterium | reverse complement strand
TGGTCTGCCTGAGCGGTGAGCGAGCCAAAGATCAGGCCCAGCTCGTGCTGACAGCTGGCCACCTCGTGGTGATGTTTGTCGACCTTCATGCCCATGCGCTTCATAGTCGACAGCATTTCTGAGCGGATGTCCTGGCCGTCATCGATCGGCGGAACCGGGAAGTACCCGCCCTTGACGCCAGGCCGGTGCCCCATATTGCCCATCTCGTAGTCGGTATCGGTGTTCCACGAGGCGTCGATTGCATCGACCTCGTAAGAGACCTTGTTAATCTCGTTCGAGAACTTGACATCGTCAAAAAGGAAAAACTCGGCTTCCGGACCCCAGTAGGACACGTCGCCGATACCAGATGACTTCAAATACGCTTCAGCCTTTTCAGCTGTCGATCTTGGGTCGCGCTCATAAGCTTCGCCCGTGTCAGGCTCGACGACGGAACAGTGTACGGCCATCGTCTTTTCGGCGAAGAACGGGTCCATGTAGACCGACGCGAGATCGGGCATCAGCTTCATGTCGGACTGGTCAATCGACTTCCAACCGGCAATGGACGAACCATCGAACATGAAGCCTTCGTCGAGGAAGTCCTCGTCGACCTGATCTGACATGACCGTCACATGCTGCAGCTTGCCGCGCGGGTCCGTAAAGCGGATGTCGACATATTCGACATCTTCGTCACTGATCGTCTTCAAGACGTCACTTTTGCTCATGGGCTGTACCCTCTCTCCCGTAGTTTTCGAAGTTTTGGATTAAAGTGCTTCGGCGCCGGCCTCGCCGGTCCGGATGCGAATGGCTTGGCTGATGTCACTGACAAAAATTTTGCCGTCGCCGATCTTGTCGGTTTTTGCCGCGCTGACAATTGCATCGACGGCCGCGTCAACCTGATCGTCGGACAGAACGACCTCAATTTTCACCTTCGGCAGGAAGTCGACAACATACTCGGCCCCACGATACAGTTCCGTGTGGCCTTTCTGACGACCGAAACCCTTGACCTCGAGCACTGAAAGTCCTTGGACGCCGATCTCCTGAAGTGCTTCTTTCACTTCATCAAGCTTGAACGGCTTGATAATGGCCTCGACCTTTTTCATGTTCCCGACTCCCTTTGATATTCATCGCAGGTGAGACCACGCGGCGGTTGTGCTCACAATCGACGCGCAGGTCGAATCCGGGATGGCTCTAGGGTCACCAGCCACTAATGATTAAATTTTGTGCACATCGATTACATGATAATCGGACTGCGGATACTTGCCGGTACGATCCGGTGCGCACGCAGCGTGGCGAGAATCTGACATCGACAATACGCAAGCCGATCACCGCGCGAAATAGCCGGCATTTCTCCGTGAATTCTCACCCGAAAGTGCCGATACACACAAAAAGCACCTTGAGAAAGAACATGTGCAAAAAAGCACAATGCCCGAAAACCGCTCACGCCTCACTGAGGCGCCTGACACATTTCAACGCCAATCCCGCTTTTTCTTAAAGAACTCGCCCAATGGGTTCTCTCATCCTCAATTCAAGCCAACATTTCCGTGAGATCTCGAGAGCTTCGGTGTGATTTGAAAGCTGCGGCCACTTCCCCCAAATCACAGTCATCGGCAACGACAGCCGAACCAGAAAACAGACTGACCTAAACCTAACGATCAAACAAAGGACCCAAACAATGACAAAGACACTCGCAATCGCACTCGTCGCAATCGCTGGCTTCGCCGGTGCAGCTTCCGCCGGTTCGGCAACACTCGTGAACTCCGCTCAGGACACGCTGAACGACTATGGCTTCTCGGTTGACGCAGACACGCTGACCAACGGCCAAGTCACCGCACTGCACTTCGTCGACGAAGGCTCGGACGTTTCCGACGCTCAGGTTCGCGCTGAAATCCGCTCGATCCTCAACTAATCACACACACTAAACTCTAAACTCGAAGGACTATGAAAATGACAAAGACACTCGCAATCGCACTCGTCGCAATCGCTGGCTTCGCCGGTGCAGCTTCCGCCGGTTCGGCTTCGCTCGTGAACTCGGCACAGAGCACTCTGAACGAATATGGCTTCTCAGTTGACGCTGGCTCGCTGAGCAACGTTCAGATCGCTGAACTGCACTTCGTCGACGACAGCAACGACGTGAGCGACGCTCAGGTTCGTGCCGAAATCCGCTCTATCTTGAACTAAGAGCGTGCTGTTCCAAAGACCTGCGCCTCCCAAAACATGAGGCGCGGGTCCAAGGTCTAAGCCAAAGGGCCGTCCCATCCGGGACGGCCTTTTCATTGACGGGGGCGGCTATTTCCCCGCAAAACCCCTTCCATGACCAAACTTTTGACCGCCGCCCAGATGCGGACGATTGAACAAGCTGCCATCGACAGTGGCGAGGTGACCGGCCTTGAGCTGATGGAACGCGCCGGGCGCGGCGTGGTCGAGGCGATCTTCGAAGAATGGCCGGAGTTGCGCGCGACATCCCACCGCGCCGTCGTGCTTTGTGGGCCTGGGAACAACGGCGGCGATGGATTTGTCGTCGCGCGGTTGCTGAAAGACTGGGGCTGGGAGGTCGAGGTTTTCCTCCACGGCGACCCATCGAGGCTCCCGCCGGATGCGCGGGTGAATTATGACCGATGGGGGGAGTTGGGAGAAGTCAACGCCATCCCAAATCAAAACTTGGACTATAATCCTTGGGCCACTGATCTCGTCATCGATGCCATTTTCGGCACCGGTTTAGGGCGTGGCATTGACTTCGACATCGCCCTCAGTGCAATGCTGCCCGATTCGGATCTGCGCTACGAAAGTGACTGTCCCAAGATTGTCGCCATCGACTTGCCCACAGGACTTTGCTCAGACAGTGGGCGCGAACTCGAGGGTGACGGCTTTTGGGCAGATTTGACCGTCTCGTTCCACCGCTTGAAACTAGGTCATTTGCTCTCGAAAGGCCCATTTACATGTGGCAAGTTAACAGTCGCCGATATCGGGCTCCCCAAAATGGATTCAAGAAACCAAATCGCTACAGTTCCTTCCGGCGAGGCTAGTGGGTGGATGCTTGGCGGGCTTGCAGTTTTGGCTGCTAACAGGAAGCCACTTATTGATGAGCCAGCGAAGCTAGTAATTGGCCATGCGGGGCTTTTGACCAAGTGGAGCGAGACCTACGGGCAACCGAACCACAAATACTCCCACGGTCACGCCCTGATCCTCACCGGTGGTCCCGGCAAAACCGGCGCCGCCCGCCTCGCCGCCCGGGGCGCGCTTCGGATTGGGGCGGGGTTGGTGACGCTGGCGTGCCCGCCGAATACGCTTTCCGAGGTTGCGAACCATATCACCGCCATCATGTGTCGTGCTCTCGATGGGGTGCCCGGATTGCGCGAGTTGTTGGAGGATGATCGCCTTAATGCGCTTTGCCTGGGCCCCGGCATGGGGTTGGGCGCGGATACGCAAGCCCTTGTTATCGAAGCGCTAAAATCCAAGAGACCGACTGTTCTGGACGCCGACGCCCTGTCGCGGTTCGAACGGAACCCGGATGTCTTGCTGGACCTGACCCATGAAAAAACCGTTCTCACACCCCATGCGGGCGAATTCAAACGACTGTTCCCGGACATTGCCGACAAGCTAAACGCGCCGGCCACCACAGGCCCCGCCTATTCGAAGGTCGATGCCACGCGGGAGGCTGCGAAACGCGCAGGCTGCACCGTCTTGTTCAAGGGACCGGATACCGTTATCGCGGACCAGACGGGACGTTGCTCAATAAATTCAAGTGCTTACGAGCGCGCCGCCCCTTGGCTTGCCACCGCGGGCGCGGGCGATGTGCTGGCGGGGTACATCACTGGTCTGCTGGCCCGCGGCTTTGGGCCGATGCAAGCGGCAGAAACTGCGGCGTGGTTGCACACTGAATGTGCCCTGTCCTTTGGTCCCGGTCTGATCGCCGAGGATCTGCCGGAAGAGCTGCCCAAGGTTTTCACCGCGCTGTTCGCCAAAGGCGACTGAAACACGCGGCAGGTTACCAAACACGAACCTGTACGTTCGCCAAACCCCGGACGGTGGTACAAATTGTACATCTTACCCAAGCCCGAATTTCCTTTTGTACAGGTCTGCGTTCTGGTGCCTAACGAAACATCCCCAACCAGAACGCAACAAGTTCAAGAGTTAACAAGACCTTGATAGCCGTCCGCATTGCCTTACACTCACCCAGAACATCCGGGGGAGGTGGGAAATGAACCCGATCACAACGCTTGACGGGCAGAGCGATCTGCCACGCTATTTCGCAGCGACCTTTGCTTTGGCGCAGAAGATTCAGAACGGCCGGATCGACTTTCGTCTGCCAGACGGTCGGCTGTTCCGTGTGAATGCCCCTAACCCCGGCCCGGTGGCCGAGATCAGCGTGCACAACGCCGACACGTTCGCACGACTGATCCGGGAAGGTGATCTGGGCATGGCCGACGCTTACCTTGAAGGGTGGTGGTCTACACCGGACCTGCAGGCGTTCATGGATGTCGTCCATGCTGACAACAATGATGCGTATGACAGCTTTGCAGGTATGCAACTTGTGCGCATCTGGGAACGGCTGCGCCATTGGATGAACCGCAACACAAAGGACAGAGCCCGCAAGAACATTTCGTACCACTATGATCTGGGCAATGAATTCTATGGTTTGTGGTTGGATGACACGATGACCTATTCCTCGGCCATCTTCGAAACAGGACAGGAAAGCCTGGAGAAGGCGCAAATCGCCAAGTACGCAAGCATGGTGGATCAGATGGGCGCCCAGCCAGGCGACCATGTGCTGGAGATTGGCTGTGGATGGGGGGGATTCGCAGAATATGCCGCCAAAGAGCGTGGGCTGAAGGTCACCGGGTTAACAATAAGCCAAGAGCAATACGATTATGCCACGGCCCGGATACAAAAGGCCGGGCTCTCGGAACAGGTTGACATCAAGCTTCAGGACTATCGCGATGAGCGGGGTATGTATGATGGCATTGCGTCCATCGAGATGTTCGAAGCGGTTGGTGAACAATACTGGCCTGTGTACTTCACAACGCTCAGAGAGCGGCTGAAACCAGGCAAAAATGCGACATTGCAGATCATCACGGTCGAAGATTCGCGTTTCGAGATTTACCGTAAGTCGGTTGATTTTATTCAAAAATATATCTTTCCGGGCGGGATGTTGCCCTCGCCCAGCGTTTTACGTGACGAAGTTGAAAAAGCTGGCCTGAACGTCATGAAATCGATCGAATTTGGTGAGAGTTATTCACAGACTCTTCGTCGTTGGCACGAAACCTTCAACCAACGATGGGATGATGTGGCGTTGCTTGGATTCGACGGTCGGTTCAGACGTATGTGGACTTTCTATCTCACGTCTTGCGCCGCGGGGTTTCACTCCGGTTGTATCGATGTGACGCAAATTACGGTAACGAAACCGGGATAGAACACATGCCTACGGGTGCAAAACTGATTGGCGCGCTGGCTTTCGCAGCTCTTGCCTATTTCATTTCCGACCTGATCAAGCCCTTGCTGCCAGAGGGTACGAATGTCAGTCGCCTGTCCGAGATCAATGCCATTGTCGGGCTTTTGATGGGATGGCGTGTGATGGGCAAAGGCGCGGGGCACACCTATAAGCAATCCATTGGCTACGGGCTAACCACGCTGGCGGCTACGGCCTTCTGGAGCCTTCTGATCTGGTCTGGCCATGAAATGCTCAAACGGTCGATCAAGATGTACTATGATGGCCCGGTTGAAGCCCTGCAGGAAATGGCGGCCCTTTATGTAGAATACGCCCGGTTGGCTGCTGTTCAGGAAGTCCTGCTTCCAGCGCTTGTGGGTGCCATCTTCTTCTCGTGGCTGACCGAGTACTTCGCGCGTCGCTGGTCTTGACCAAGCCGGTCTTTCTGTACGGAACGCTTCTCGACCCTGAGCTTTACGATATAGTGTCCGGCGCGCTGCTTGAGGCGCAACCGGCCCAACTGCAAGGTGCCGCGGTCTTCTGGGTTGCAGGCGAAAGCTTTCCCATCCTTGTGGCGGCCCCGGACGCGGCTGCGGATGGCGTGTTGGTGCACCCAAGTGCGGGCGCACGGGCGCGGCTGGATTATTACGAGCTAGGCTTTGGTTATACTGTCGAAACGCGCCAAGTTCAGGGCATGGGCGGGCCCGTTGAGGCCGATGTCTATGTTCCCGAAGGCGCCTGGCCCCAGGGGGCGCTTTGGTCGCTGGGCGACTGGCAGTCCCGGCACGGTGCCCTGACGCGTGTGGCGGCGCGTGAATACATGGGCCTGATGATCACCCATTCCCCGCAAGAGGCCGCACGCGCTTTTCCGCAGATCAGAATGCGCGCGGATTCCAGGCTGCGCGCCCAAGCGGCGCCGTCGCCCGCCCCTTTGTCACCCGATCTGTCGGGTCGCGCGGTTGTGCCGGACCGGACGGAACAGCCTTACACCGACTACTTTGC
>JBCCCA010000202.1:0-6415 GCA_039033735.1 Pseudomonadota bacterium | reverse complement strand
GTCATTTAATGGTGATATCCAACCGTTGCGTTTCGCCGGACGTGCCCGGGATCTTGATGTAGTATGCACCGGGTTTGATCGCGACGAAACCAATCTCCATCTCGCCTGCCTCATCAAACTCGATGCTGTCGAGGCCGAGCGGGCGGATTTCGAGGCCCTCTACCACGATCTCATCAATCCAGATGGCGCGGAAGAACTCGGGCCCGACGAGTGCCAGTTCCTGGCTGCCATCGCCCTGAATTTCGAATTCGTAATACGTACCGGACTTCAACTCCCACGCGCCTTCTGGCGCGATGGGCTCACCCGCAGACAGGATGATTGGGGGCAAGTCCTCCTTATTGCTGCCGCCCAGCAGACCCGCCGCGCCAAAGCTGGGGCCGTCATCATCGTCATCCGCATGCGCAAGGGTGGGTACTGCAAGCGCCATCGCGGCAATGAATGCCAGAGTTTTCATAGGGTTCCTCCCGAAGTGTAGTGATTAGGATCCGGACGGCCGGAACGCGGCCCCCCAAGGAAAGCGGCCGACCTTGATGGACTTGATCGCCTCGCGTTTGGCCACATCGATGACCGTGACGTCGCCCGACACGCCGTTTGTCGTGAAGAGAAGCGAGCGGTCCTCGTTGAAGTCCATGTGCCAGACACGGCGCCCGACGAGGATGTAATCCTCGACCTCGTAGGTCTCGGCGTTGACCACCGCCACGTGGTTCGACGGGCCGAGGGCGACGTAAGCGTGACTGTCGCCAGCAGTGAACTCAAACCCCACGGGCTGGACGCGGTCAGGGTGCACGCCTTGCACCTCGAACTCGATCTTGGCCTTTTCGCTTTGGCTGGCGGTGTCAAAGACGGTGATCGTGCCGCCGATCTCGGAACTCACCCACATCTCGGCACCGTCCTTGATGAACTCGGCGTGGCGCGGGCGGCTGTCGACGAGGGTGTTGGCGAACAGCTCTTGGGTTTCGGTGTCGATCCAGTGCGCCATGTTCGTGGTCTCGGACGTGGTGATCGCGATCTTCCCGTCGGGGGATACGGCCATCCCTTCGGGTTCGACACCCACGTCGATCTGGGCAATCACCTTGCGGGTTTCGGTATCAACGACGGTGGTGATCGCGTCATCCTCGTTCGCGATGTAAAGGTGCCGGTCATTGGGGTGCAGCACGAACTGTTCGGGATCATCGCCAGAGGGCAATTCATGCAGGATTTCACCAGAATTAGGGTCCATGACCTGCACCGCGTTGCTGTCGGAGGCGCAGATATACAAGCGGCTAAAGTCACTGTTGAACAGGATACCGCGGGGACGTTCGCCCACATCATAAGTTTTGATGACCTCAAGCGTGTCAGTCGAGATGACGGAAACGGTGTCATCTTTTTCGTTGGACACCCAAATCTCGCCCGCAAAGCCGTAACTTGATGCTGCTGCAAGCAGCACAACGCTAGCACCTAAAATCCGTATCATTGAGTCCTCCCAGCTCTTTGGTACGGCAAAAACCGATCAGAGGTTTTCCACTTTCGCTATGCGACCATTGCACTGTGTGTGATCGCTGGATGTAAGCCGGAACCTCATAGGTATGATCTTGAGGAACTCAAACGTGGGTCTGGCTGCGCCATCAACATCCATCGTTGCTTTCGCGAGGTACGTGTAGCTGCTGCGCAAGTCAAAAACGGGTGTTCTGAAGCGGTCCGTTCCACCGAACAAGCGATAGCTCGCAGTTTTCGCACGCGCGGCGAACGACCGCTCAGCGGGCTGCAACCGCAGAAACCCACGCCTTCGTCGAGTGACCGGTATGGGCCGACCGTGAAAGTGACGTGAAAGTTTTAGATTTCAATAGCTTCAGGCAGGGCCCACACAAGCTGAGTGCTTGCACTTTCAAGGAAACTCGAACAGGTTACCTGACGATCAATCAGGCAAGTTTTGAGTATCGAACTGTGAAAGTCGTATACACGATTGCAGCACTTGTATTGGCAGGCGCCATAGCGGCTGCTGTTGTGATCGTTTCGCAAAGAAGTGCGCAGATTTCAGAAACTGATACCTTTTCAGCTCCCGGACTTGGCCCGCTGACGATCAGCGCCGCTCAGTCTGACTTTTGGCGTCTGACGCCCGCGCTTCTGCTTGAGGTCTACAAAGCATTCGGTGAGACGCAGGAAGATGCGATCTATGATACTTTGGCCCGCGTGACGCACGGCGACGCGCTTGAATATCTCTACCTGGAACGCGTCGGTGCGATGAAGGGGGGCGGTCTGGACGAGGTTGATCAGACGATACATGAGATAGAGCTTTTGAACACGCAGGTCGCACGTCAAAACAGCTCGCTCCTGATCGATGCGTCTTGGCAAGTTATCGGTACCGTGGGCCACGCCGAGCACCTGCATGTCCGTGGCAACACCTATAGCGCCGACTTGACGGTCTCTCCTGTTGAAGGGGCGTGGCGGATTACTGATTTCGAGCTGCGCGACGTGAACAGAGACACTGCGGGAGAAACCTTTCCCGCGCCGCCGACAAACTGATGGTCCGGCTGGAGAACGTCACCTTCGGCTACGAGACCGGCGGGTTTCGGTTGCGGGTGCCGGAGTTTTCTCTGGACGATGGCGAGCGGGTGGCTGTGGTCGGCCCAAGCGGCAGCGGGAAGACGACGCTGCTCAACCTGGTCGCGGGCATCCTGACGCCGGAGGCCGGGCGGGTCGACGTGGCCGGCACCGAGGTGTCGGGTCTTTCGGATGCCGCGCGCCGCCAGTTTCGCGCGAGCAAGATCGGCTTCGTATTTCAGGATTTTGCGCTGCTTGATTACCTCTCGGCGCGGCAGAACATTTTCTATCCGTATCGGATCACGCCCGCGTTGGTATTGGACGACGCGGCACGAGAACGTACCGAACAGTTGGCCGCGGCCTGCGGGATCGGCGACAAACTTGATCGGCACCCTTCGGCGCTTTCTCAGGGCGAACAGCAGCGGGTTGCGATCTGCCGGGCACTGGTGACGCAGCCCAAGCTGATCTTGTCGGATGAGGCCACGGGCAATTTGGATCCGGACAGCAAGGCACGCATCCTTGATCTGTTGTTCGAACAAGCGTCAGAGGCAGGTGCTGCCGTGCTGGCCGTTACCCACGACCACGAGTTGCTGCCACGCTTCGAGCGCGTTCTGGATTTTGCGCAGTTTCGCCAAGGGGCCGAGGCATGAACGCGCTCTATCTCGCTTTTTCCTACCTGCGCTACCACTGGGCACGCAGCCTTGTGCTGGTCCTCGTAGCTGCACTCATCATGTTCGTCCCAGTTGCGACACAGACGTTGCTGTCGACCAGCGAACGCGCACTGGTGGCGCGGGGCGAAGCCACGCCGCTCTTGCTTGGCAGCCGTGGCTCGCAGCTCGATCTGACGATGGCCGCACTCTACTTTTCCGACGAGCGACCAGACCCCGTGGCGATGCGTGAGGTCGAAGCTGTTTGGGACAGCGGCCTCGGCGTTCCGATCCCTGTGCATACGGCGTTTTCCTCCAGCGGGTTCCGGATCGTCGGCACAACGCTCGACTACTTTGATTTCCGAGAATTGACGCCTGCACGCGGTCGCGTTCTGTCGATCCTGGGCGACGCCGTCATTGGCTCGGATGTGGCGGCAACCTTGGGCAAAGGCGTGGGCGACACGCTCGTTTCCGCCCCGGAGAACCTGTTTGACCTTGACGGCGTTTATCCTTTGGAGATGCCCATTGTCGGGGTGCTCGCGCCGACGAACACGCCAGACGATCAAGCGATCTTTGTCGACGTCAAGACGGCCTGGGTCATTCAAGGCATCGGTCATGGTCACGAGGACGTGGTCACCGCGGCGGATGTCGCCGCCGGAACGGCTGCGCTCGCCAATGC
The DNA here is from genome assembly GCA_039033735.1 of Pseudomonadota bacterium. GTDB lineage: Bacteria > Pseudomonadota > Alphaproteobacteria > Rhodobacterales > Rhodobacteraceae > JAJDOD01. Next base: position 2,569 of record JBCCCA010000202.1, on the reverse strand, counting down.
GGCGGTTGTCCAATACCAGCGGATCACCGACGACAATATCGACAGCTTCCACTTCCACGGGAGTCAGGATGACTTCCCGGTCTCCGCGGTCATTGTCGTTCCGAACGACACACGGTCGAGCACGATACTGAAGGGCCGCTACCTCGACAGCGAAAGTCTAACGCAGCTCATCGAACCCGCAGGCGTGATCCAAGGGCTGGTCGACCGCATCTTCCGCATCAAATCGCTTCTCGATGTTGTCACAGCGATTATTGCCGTCGCCGCCGTTGCCGCCGTGGGGTTGGCCGTATTCCTGAGCTACCGGCTTCGCGCCCGTGAAATAGCAACCGCCGTAAAACTGGGCGCTCAAAAAGGCATGGTCCTGCGCCTCTTGGCGGCGGAAACCGTTACGCTAGTGTTAATCGCAGGAAGTATTGCAACCATTGGCGCGGCCATCGTGTGGCGCAACGCTGATGCCTGGGTTGGCTGGCTGCTCGCCCTTGGGTCATAATCAACAGGAGGTTTCATGAAACGACGTTTTCTTACCGCATCGCTTGCAACCCTGATCGCCGCGGCACCTGCGCTGGCGCATTACGGCATGATAATCCCGAACGATCCGATGATCAGCCAGCAAGACGGACGCAGCGTGGCGCTGACCATGTCGTTCTCGCACCCCTTCGAGATGGATGGGATGATCCTCGAGACACCGGTTTCGTTCTCAGTCACACATGAGGGCGCAACGACTGACCTTCTTGGCAGCTTGCAGGGCGCCACAGTGATGGAAGAGCAAGGCTATACGCTGGACTATCCGCTGGAGCGTCCGGGCACCTACATCTTCGCGATGGAGCCGCAGCCCTATTGGGAACCAGCCGAAGACGCCTTCATCATTCACTACACCAAGACCTATGTAACCGCCTATGGCGACGATGAAGGCTGGGACACGGAACTGGGCCTCAAGACCGAAGTTGTGCCGCTGACCAAGCCTTTCGGGCTGTGGGAACACAATGTATTCCAGGGTATCATCAAACTGGACGGTGAGCCGGTGCCCTATGCCGAGGTGGAGGTCGAATTTTTCAATGAAGATCTTGCCGCCACTGCACCGGACGAGCTGATGATCACGCAAACTGTCAAAGCGGACGCTGACGGCGTGTTTACCTACGCGCCTCCTGCGGCTGGCTGGTGGGGTTTTGCTGCACTCAACACCGCTGACTATACGATCACTGAAGAAGGGTCTGGCGAGGAAAAGGCTGTCGAACTGGGCGCCGTTATCTGGGTTCATTTCGAAGAGTGGACGGGCCGGTGATCCGGGCGCTCGCTGTTGCCGGTCTCGCGATCGCCGCTCCAATTGGAGCGGCGGCGCATCAGCTTGTGGTCTTTGCCTCGGTCGACTGCGAAGCCGTCACGGTTGAGGCGAAGTTCTCCAACGGGCGTGTCACCCAGCAGGGCGATGTCCGGGTTCTCGATGGTGAAAACAACCTGCTTACGACCCTGCAACTTGAAAGCGACGGCACGGCTCGTGTGGCGCTCGACAGCGTGGACCACACCAGTGGTCTGTTGATCGAGGTCGATACCGGCAGCCACGACAATTACTGGATCGTGACACCCGAAGACATCGCCCGGAAATGCGGGAGCTGACGTTGCGCGGAGTTGTGCAGAGGACGTTAGCTCTCGGGCTGGCCATGTTTCTTGCGACCACCGCCGTTGCACAAGACCGCTCGCAGGTAATCGTCGTCAACAAGGCGCTGCATTATTTCGCCGAACGCCTGTTGGGCGACGCGGCCGAAGTCGTCTTTCCCGTCCCCGAGGGCGTCGATCCGTCTTTCTGGCGTCCCTCGATTGCCGATATCAGTATGATCCAGTCCGCCGATTTGATCCTTCTGAACGGCGCTGGCTTTGCGACCTGGATTGACCGGGTGTCGCTGCCGCGGTCGCGGATCGTGAATACCTCTGCGACGATCGAGGACCAGTTCATCGTTACTGAAAGCATTACGCATAGCCATGGGGACGGGGGAGAGCATTCCCACGAGGGCATCGCCTCCTACATCTGGCTCGATCTCATGCTCGCAATCGCGCAGGCTGAAGCCATCGCAGCCGCTGTTATGTCACGCGATCTGGCGGCTGAGCAGGACGTTGAGGCCAGGCTTGCTGAACTGCGCTCTGAACTGACCGCATTGGATGCGATGGCTCGAGATGCCCTGAGCAGCCTGGAAGGCACGGCAATACTTGCCACGCACCCTCGGTATCAATACTTCGCCCGGCGCTACTCACTATCCATTGCGTCCCTCGAATGGGATGCGGGTGCCATGCCGAGCCAAGACGACCTTGCGGATTTGGAACGGCTTTCAACGGAATTGGACGCGCGCATCCTTATTTGGGAGGCAAAACCGCCACAGGCGGCTTTTGAACTTACAGAAGCTCTTGGGCTGCACAGCGTGGTGTTTGAACCCGGGGCCAGCCAAGGCACCCCCGTCAGTCTCTTCGACGCCTACAGACAAGCGGTTTCAGGAGTTCGAAGACCTTGGCACCATTATTGGACGATTACATGCCAGCACCTCGTTAGAACTAGCCATGCAAAAGAACATACCATTTG
>JBCCCA010000201.1:0-6486 GCA_039033735.1 Pseudomonadota bacterium | reverse complement strand
TGGTCACGAGACCAGCGCTTCGCTTTTGTCGTGGGCGCTGTGGTGCCTGGCCGCCGCGCCCGACTGGGGCAAGGCCGTTGCCAAGGAAGCGCAGGCTTTCTTGGCCGCGCCGGACTTCGCGAACCTGTCAAAGATGCACGTCACCCGGAATGTCCTGCGCGAGACCTTGCGGCTTTATCCGCCCGTGCCGATGGTTGTTCGAGAGGCCACGAGAGCTGAGGTCTTTCGGAAGCGTCCCGTCCGCCAAGGATCGCAGGTCGTGGTGTCGCCGTGGCATCTTGGAAGGCACGAGGCGCTTTGGGAAGCGCCGGATGATTTCGATCCGGACAGGTGGGATGATGGCACTCCGCAACGCGAGGCTTGGTTGCCCTTCTCAGCCGGTCCCCGCGTGTGCCCCGGCGCCGGTTTTGCTTTGGCGGAAGGCGCCGTTCTGCTTGCAAAACTCATGGCGGCGTTTCGCTTTAGCGCGACGGATACGCCCGTGCCCGTTGCGCATCTGACGGTCAGATCGCGTGATGGCATCAAGCTTGACGTGGCTGCGCGCTAACAGTCCCGGAAATGGGCAAGAACATACAGCCTGATTGCGGTCGCAAGCCCTGTGTCCAGGTCACGGTCGGCGTCAATCTCGGCTGCAAGTTCGTTGATCGGTTGCTTGCGCGTAGCCGCGATTTCGCGGAAGGCCTGCCAGAACGGTTCCTCAAGCGACACGCTGGTGCGGTGACCTTTCAGCGTAAGCGACCTTTTAATCGGTCGCGTCATTCGCGCTTGTGGTCATCGAGGCCACGTTTTGACCTGGCTTGTGCGTCGCGATCCTGAGCCTTTTCGGATTTCGAGCGCCCGAATTTCAATGCGTTGGCGTCTGCCTGCGTCCGCGCAGCGTCCCGGGCGCGGGCCTTGCGCACCCGACCCAGATTGACGATCTTGCTCACTTCGGCCCGATCATCTTTTCAGGGCGCACCACCTGGTCAAACTTGGCTTCATCCACGAACCCAAGTTTGATGGCCTCTTCCTTCAGCGTTGTTCCGTTTTTATGCGCCGTTTTCGCAACGGTTGTCGCATTGTCATACCCGATGGTGGGCGCAAGCGCGGTCACAAGCATAAGGCTTTCACGCATCAGCTTTTCGATGCGGTCGGTATTGGCGCGTACACCGGCCACGCAATTGTCGTTGAACGACGACGCCGCATCGCCCAGCAATTGCATCGATTGCAACACATTATAGGCCATCATGGGTTTATATACGTTGAGTTCGAAATGGCCCTGCGATCCGGCGAACCCGACAGCGGCATCATTGCCGATGACATGAGCGCAAACCTGGGTCATGGCCTCGCATTGGGTTGGGTTCACTTTGCCGGGCATGATCGATGACCCGGGCTCGTTTTCGGGCAACAACAGTTCATAGAGCCCGCATCTGGGGCCCGAACCAAGCAGCCGGATATCATTGGCAATCTTGAACAGGCTGGCTGCCGTGGCTTTAAGCGCGCCAGACATTGCGACCATGGCATCATGAGCGGCCAGCGCTTCGAACTTGTTGGGCGCGGTGACAAAAGGCAGGTCCGTAATCCGCGCCATGTTCGCCGCGACCTCCTCGGCCCAGCCGGGTGACGTGTTCAGGCCGGTCCCGACGGCAGTACCGCCTTGCGCCAGTTCATAGATATCCCCAAGCGCACTTTCGATACGTTCAATCGACTTTTTCAGTTGATGCGCATAGCCGCCAAACTCCTGTGCCAGCGTCAGCGGCGTCGCATCCATCGTATGTGTCCGGCCAATCTTAATGATGCCGTCGAACTCGGTGACCTTTGCGTCAAGGGTCGCATGCAGATTGCGCAGGCCGGGCAGCAAGACATCGCGGGCCGTCATGGCCGTGGCTACATGCATCGCGGTCGGGAACGTGTCGTTCGAAGATTGCCCCATATTGCAATGATCGTTCGGGTGAACCGGCGCTTTCGAGCCCATCTCGCCGCCAAGTATCTCGATCGCGCGGTTTGAGACGACCTCGTTGGCATTCATGTTGGATTGAGTGCCCGAACCCGTCTGCCAGACGACCAGTGGGAAATGATCGTCAAGTTTTCCCGCCACAACTTCGGAAGCCGCAGTGATCATCGCGTCCGCGATCTCGGCCGGAATTCTGCTGCTGGCCTTGTTGGCCTCGGCGCAGGCCTGCTTGATCACGCCAAGAGCGCGGACCACGGCGACCGGTTGCTTTTCCCAACCGATCGGAAAGTTCATAAGACTGCGTTGTGTTTGCGCGCCCCAATACTTGTCCGAGGGGACCTCAAGCGGGCCAAAACTGTCGGTTTCGGTGCGGGTCGTTGTCATCAGCCTCTCCGTCAAAAGCGTTGAAGAGAGCTATAGGCAAGGACCCATGCGCTGGCAATCGACGACTGTCAGGCGAGGCGTCGAAGACTTGCGTCACTGAACTGCGGATGGTCGGACAAAACGCGTGCAAGGTCCTGTTTCATCGCTGCAAAGTCTTCGCCGTAGAAGAAGAAGCGCGTTTGGCCATCCTGTTCGACCCATCCCCGGTTCACACCGATATTGGCAATGGCCGAGCGGCACAGCTCGGCCAGAACACGGCGGGTGTCGGCATCGGGTGCAAGATCATTTGCAATGGTCAGTTCCAGCCCTTCGGCACGACCGAACAGCAAAGGGGTGCCGGGCGCGTCGCTGAAGCGGATGGACGATCCAAACGGCGCGGACAGCGCTTCTAGCATACCTGCGACGGCTTCTAGCGAAGCCCGCCCGGGCTGCCGCAGCCCAAGGTAAAGGTCAACTCCGATCACATCGCCATTGACCCGTTTCCGGCGCATGCAGCCCATCACCGTGCCCATCGACGCAGCGGCGAGTTGATCTTTCAACGGGTTTGCATATAGCTTTTCAGCGTCCCTGTGGCCCAAGCGAACCGGCATATGAACGTCCGCTAGCGTGACCTGGTGGGCTGTGCCAGTTTTGTGCTTGAGGTTCCGAAACAGCATGTTTTCCCCTTACCGCGTTCGGGAAATGTTCGGTTAGCATTGTGGCGATTTCGGGAGGCCAAGGTGGCAGGAGCGAGGCGGTTCCACAGTTTTCAAGGTTGGTAGGCCGCTCGCGTGGGCTCGGGCCGGACAAGATCATCCAGCATCCATGAAATATCTTCGATCTGTTCGGCAATGATATGGGTCACACCGCTTTCACGCTGCACACGGCCCGTGACCTTCAAGGCCCGGCCTGCGATGACGGCACGGCGGAACCGTTCGTACATCTTCCGCCAGACGATGACATTTGAAATGCCGGTTTCATCTTCCAGCGTGATGAAGATGACGCCTTTGGCCGTTCCTGGCCGCTGCCGGACCAGCACAAGGCCCGCCACGGCAATGCGCGCGCCATTCGGAGGCAAGTCAAGCTGATCGTGCGGCAAACAGGCAGGCGGACGGGGCCAGTCATAGGGCTGTGACATAAGAACATAAATAGAACAAATGCCAGATAGTACAAGTTTTCAATAGTTTGCGCTTGTGTTGCCGCTATGGGGGCACTGGCTTGGAAAGTCCCTCCCTCCGCTTTGACGGCTGTAGGACGTCGCGCGCATCGCTTTCCCTCTGGAATGCCGCCGCTATGCGCCCTAGGTATGGTCCGGTTGAGTAACGGAGAGATCATGGCGAAGATCACATATATCGAGCACAACGGCACGGAACACGTGGTCGAGGTCGCAAACGGGCTGACTGTTATGGAAGGGGCTCGCGACAACGGCATCCCTGGCATCGAAGCAGATTGCGGCGGCGCCTGCGCTTGTTCCACATGCCATGTTTATGTCCATCCCGAGTGGGTCGAAAAGCTTCCCAAAGTCGATGCGATGGAAGAAGACATGCTGGATTTCGCGTTTGAACCGGACCCTGCGCGGTCCCGGCTGACCTGTCAGCTCAAGGTGTCGGACGATCTGGATGGTCTGGTTGTGCAGATGCCGGAGAAGCAGATTTGAGACACTGGCTTGCGTTCTGGCTGATCCTTTGTGGACCGGGCTGGGCGCAGGACATTGTTCGGGCGGAATATGATGACCCGACAACTCGTTACGCACATGGCGTGCTAGGCGACGCTATTGAACACGGCACGTTGGTCATGGAAACATCCGAAGGACGGCGGTTTCGAGTGACCCTGCCGGAACGCCGCGTCTTTGAAGACACCGCACCACGCCTTTTCGATGTGGATGGCGACGGGGACCGCGAAGTTATCGTGGTCGAAGCGGACGCCCAGTTTGGGGCGCGGTTGTCCGTTTACGATGCGGATGGCCTTGTCGCCTCGAACGAATTTATCGGCCAGCGCAACCGTTGGCTGGCGCCTGCGGGTGTCGGCGCAGCAGACCTCGACGGTGACGGGCGTATTGAACTTGTATTTGTCGACCGGCCCCATTTGGCCAAAACTCTCAGAATCTACGAATTTCGTCGCGGGGCTTTGCAGTTAGAGGCCTCGTTCCAAGGCGTCACCAACCATCGTATCGGTGAACGTGACATCGCGGGCGGCATACGCAGCTGTGCGGGCGGTGCCGAGGTTATCGTGGCTGATGCAGATTGGTCAGTCGTTTTGGCAGTCGGTTGGAACGGCCAAAGTTTTGAAGCCAAGCGCTTGGGCCCTCATCGCGGCCGCGCATCTTTTCAAGAAGCTATGTCCTGTAAAAAATGATGGCGGCGCCAGGGAGGAGCGGCACCGCCATCTTTGAGACAAAGAGCGAAAAGGGAGGAGATGCTCTTTGTGTCTTTACCCTGGGAAATGTGACCCAGAGTTTAATTTGGTCCGGCGACGCCAGGGAGGAGGTAGGCGCCGCCGAGGCCTACGAGGTCCCAGGGAGGAGGTAGGGACCCCGAAGCTCGTTATCTGCGATACGCAGCCTTGTGAGCGATCGTGCGAAATTCCGAGCGTTTAAGCCCGAGATCATTGATTTCACGATCGCCCAGATTATTCAGTTCGTTCAGGGTCGTGCGATAAACCTTGTACTGCTCAAATGATTGAGCAAGCCGTCCAAAGGGAGTGCCCATGTTTGTCATCCTTATTTGCCCTTGCGGGTCGTTAACTTGGAATAAAGATAGGCCAATGCTGCGCTTGCACAATACCCCATGCTGCAATGCAGCTATGCAGTTTCATCATAGTTAACCATCTGTTAAATTTTACTTTTGCGTAAATCTTGATCACGTGGGGACGCTTCGCTTGCGTCTGCAGCGAAACGGGGTTCAAAAGACACAGTGGGTTGGAGAAAAGGTGCCTGAGATGACAGATCGACGCGACGCAGTACTTGACAGGCTGAGAACCGTGGATGTTCCGGGCGGGGGTGATTTGGTCTCGCGCGATCTGATCCGTGCGCTGCAAATCGACGGTGAAACCGTTCGATTCGTGATCGAAGTCAGCGACTCTGATATGGCGCTTCAGTTGGAAGGCGCACGAAACGCTGCTGAGGCGGCAGTTGCCAGCATGGAGGGCGTGTCGCAGGTCTCGGCAGTTCTGACCGCCCATGGGCCTGCTCCGGCCGCGCCCAAGCCGCCATCCTTGAAAATCGGGGGGCATCCGAAGCCGCAACAGGGCGGACCTCAGAAAGTGTCCGGCGTCGATCGGATCATCGCGATCGGCTCAGGGAAAGGCGGTGTGGGCAAATCCACCGTCTCGTCGAACCTTGCGGTTGCGCTGGCTGCCGAAGGCAGACGTGTCGGGTTGCTTGATGCGGATATCTACGGCCCATCGCAGCCCCAGATGATGGGGGTCATGAAGCGGCCGTCATCGCCTGACGGAAAGACGATCATTCCCTTGCAAGCGCACGGCGTAACCCTGATGTCTATTGGCTTCATGGTCGCCCCCGAAAAAGCCGTCGTTTGGCGCGGTCCTATGTTGATGGGCGCCCTGCAACAGATGCTTGGTCAGGTCGAGTGGGGCGAGCTTGATGTGCTTTTGATCGATCTGCCGCCTGGCACCGGCGATGTCCAATTGACCTTGTGCCAAAAGACCGAGGTAACAGGCGCGATCATTGTTTCGACCCCGCAGGACGTGGCACTTCTTGATGCCCGCAAGGCGATTGACATGTTCGGCACCCTGAACACCCCGATCCTTGGTCTGATCGAGAATATGTCCAGCTATGTCTGCCCGAAATGCGGTCACGAGGAACATTTGTTCGGCCATGGCGGCGTGCGCAGTGAGGCCGATCGCTTGGGCGTCCCGTTCCTGGGCGAAATACCTTTGTCGCTTGACGTGCGTCTTGCAGGGGACGCGGGATTGCCGGTCGCAGCGGGTGAAGGCAGTGTGTCTGACGCTTATCGCACCTTGGCAAAACGTCTTGTCGCAGGCGGGATGGGGTAACGCAGACGCCTTAGGCAGTGCCGCGGTTCAACAGGCGCAGCAGGGTGACAAGGCCGATAGGCGCGCCGTCCGCGATGACAAACGCGGCCTGTATCCGTTTGCTTTGCAGGATCGCCAAAGCTTCCCCAGCAATCATGTCGGCGCGCAGAGTGACCGACCCTTTTGTCATGATCGAC
>JBCCCA010000200.1:0-6488 GCA_039033735.1 Pseudomonadota bacterium | reverse complement strand
TGAAGTGCCGCCCGCGACGAAAAGGTCCGGGCGCTGATCTCCGTTACAATCGAACACGGCAAGGCCACCTCCGACGAAATGCTCCCAATCTCCGCGATAAACATGTTCGCGCGGCAAGGCACCGGCTGCATCAACAAAGGTGGTTTCGGCGGCAGCACCCTGCACCACGGCAAGCGCCACAGCCACCAAAACGGTTCCACGTTTCATCGGATGGAGCTGGCCGTGTCAGCCAGCGTTCTTTCCGTGATGTACGACAGCGCCTTGGCTGCCGCACCGGACGCCCAAACAAGGTCGCCCCAGGCATGCACTTCGACCGGCGGCAACGCAACGCCGGAGTGCAACGCATGCCGTTTCATGTCGTTCAGGATTTCTTCCGAGTAGAGATAGTCATACTGCATTCTGTCGCCAGACAGGATGATCAATTGCGGGTCGAACAGGTTCGCCACATTGGCCATCCCCATCGCAAGGTATTTGCCCGCCCGCTCAAAAATCGACCGGGCGATCAGGTTGCCCGCCTTGGCATCGTTGTGAAGCGCTTCTAGCACATCATGGATCGGCGCCGTCGGCTGCGCATCGCGCGACGCAAGCGCAGCCTCTCTTACAAGTGCGTAATCGGCCACATAGGCTTCCAGACATCCACGCTGCCCGCACCGGCACAAGGCGCCGTCCAACGCGACTTTCGTGTGCCCCAGTTCCATTCCCATGCCGCGCGCGCCGGAATACAGCTTGTGGTCAATGACCAGTCCCATACCGACACCGTGTTCGATGGTAACAACAGCGAAGTCTGATATTTGACGCCCAACCCCGAACCATTGCTCGGCGATGGCGGCCACGTTTGCATCGTTGTCGATGACCACAGGCCGCTCAAGCCGCTCGGTCATCAATGCTGCCAGGTTAAGAGCCTTGCCGTCGATGAGCGGCGACCAATGCACCATGCCCGCTTCGGCGTTGATGAAGCCCGGCACACCCATGCCAATCGCCGACAAGTCACTCATCGACAGTTTGGCCTCAACCACAACAAGTTCGACCAGTTTCGACGCTGTTTCAATAAGTTGCTCAGGCGTGTTCGTCGCGGACGCAGGAAGCGTTGCAGACGCTTTCTGGTTCCCCGCGAAATCATAAATCGCGGCCGTATGCTCGCGGTCCGACAGTTTCAGGCCTGCCACCAGATGGGCTTCCGGGCGCACGACTAACGCAATAGGAGGGCGTCCCCGTCCGGCTTCGGCCGGATCAGGCGTCAATTGTTGTTCCTTAACGAACCCCAGATCGATCAGCGCCGAGGTCTGGGTCGTCACCGAGGCGGGGCTTATCGACAGGTCCTTTGCGATGGTCGCGCGCGACACCGATCCTTCGGCACGTATCCGTTCGAAGACAGACAACCGAAGGGAATCAGTCGCTTCACCAACCGGCGCAAACGGGCCGCACCCCTGCGGTGACGGCCCGATCACCGCGGCTTTCTCAGAGACATTCATTAATTTTGCATTCGAACTAAAAATCCTAATATTGGACCATAAATCACCAGTTTTGGCACGAAATTTTCATTAACTCCGTCCGTAGCAGTGGTAATTTTACCTATTTAATTTGACAAGTAAATTAATTATCGGCAATGTCCACCCAGCTTCACAAAGAAGCATGAAATTGGGAGGTTCTCATGAAGAGAAGAACGCTTTTGGCGGCGCTCGCTGCTGCAACTTGCCTGTCGACGCCCGCTTTTGCGGACGGCCATGCCAAGACAATCGGCGTAAGCTGGTCGAATTTTCAGGAAGAACGTTGGAAGACTGACGAAGCAGCCATCAAAGGTGCGCTTGACGCAGCCGGCGCCGCTTATGTGTCGACCGACGCGCAGTCCTCTTCCGCCAAACAGCTGGCAGACGTGGAAGCCATGATCGCGCAGGGCGTGGACGCGCTGGTTATCCTGGCGCAAGACGCTTCCGCCATTGGCCCCGCAGTTCAGGCCGCCGCTGACGAAGGCATTCCAGTCATCGCCTATGATCGTCTGATTGAAGACGAACGCGCCTATTACCTGACATTCGACAATGTTGAGGTTGGCCGTATGCAGGCCCGCGCTGTCTTCGAAGCGATGCCAAAGGGCCGCTATGTCATGATCAAGGGCTCGCCGACGGATCCGAACGCGGACTTTCTTCGCGGTGGTCAGCAAGAGATCCTGCAGGCCGCGATCGACGCGGGCGACATCACCATCGTCGGCGAAGCCTATACAGATGGCTGGGTGCCCGCGAATGCTCAGAAGAATATGGAACAGATTCTGACGGCAAACGACAACGGTGTGGACGCCGTTGTGGCCTCAAATGATGGCACCGCCGGCGGTGTCGTCGCCGCGCTGACAGCGCAAGGGCTGGAAGGGCTTCCGGTTTCGGGACAAGACGGCGACCACGCTGCATTGAACCGGGTCGCTTTGGGGACGCAAACCGTGTCTGTCTGGAAGGATGCCCGAGCACTGGGCGCCGCCGCAGGCGAGATCGCAGTGGCACTCGCAAACGGCACGGCCATGGCAGACGTTTCGGGAACCATCACTTTCGAAACGCCTGGCGGCAATTCGATGAACGCCACACTTTTGGCACCGCAACCCATCACGAAAGACAATCTCCCGGTCGTGACGGATGCGGGTTGGATTGAAGTCGACAAGCTTTGCCAAGGCGTCTCCGACGGCCCGGCGCCCTGTAACTAAGGGTCTCCTCCCACCGGTGGTTCCCCGTTTGCGCGGGGAGCCACCAATCCGCAAATGACGAAATTCCAATGCTAAGCTCCTGCGAGGTCGTATGTCGGTCGCAACCGGAGATTCTGTAATGCCCACCAAACGGCGAAATGTTCTTCAGATCCTCGAGCTGGACATGCGGCTTCTGGGGATGATCGGCGCACTTTTGGTCATCTGTCTCATTTTTAATATTGCGACGGATGGCAGGTTTCTGACACCGCGAAATCTGTTCAACCTTTCGGTCCAAACCGCATCGGTCGCCGTCATGGCAACCGGAATGGTTTTTGTTATCGTCACCCGCAATATCGACCTTTCAGTTGGCTCAATGCTTGGGTTCATCGGCATGACGGTGGCCGCGCTTCAAGTGCAAGTCCTGCCAGACCTTCTGGGACTTGGGCACTGGTCGATCTGGATCATCGCGGCCTTGTGTGCAGTCCTTATGGGTGCGGTGCTTGGCGCGTTTCAGGGCTGGATCATCGGCTATCTGACCGTGCCCGCCTTTATCGTAACACTTGGTGGCTTCTTGGTGTTTCGTGGCGCCATGTGGTGGGTCACGAAAGGTCAGACGCAAGCCCCCTTGGATACAACGTTCCGCCTGATGGGCGGAGGCGCCGAAGGCACGCTTGGTGAAACGCTCAGCTGGGTGTTCGGTGTTGTTGCCGCTGTAGTCGCAGTGGGGCTGATCTTGATCAGCCGCCGCCGCAAGGCAAGCCACGGCTTTCAGGTCAAACCGGCTTGGGCCGAGGGCATTCTGGCGGCCCTGATCGCCGGGCTTATTATCTGCTTTGTCTGGGTAATGAATTCCTATCCCATTCCCAAAGGCGCCATGAAGCGCATCGCAACCGCAGAAGGGATCGAGTGGACAGAAGACCTGGTCTGGTATCACGGTGTCGCGATCCCGGTCGTCATCCTGATTGCGGTGACCGTCGTAATGACCATCATCGCAAACCGAACACGGTTCGGGCGCTATGTTTATGCGACAGGCGGCAACCCCGAAGCTGCAGCCCTGTCGGGCATCAACACACGGCTCTTGACGGTCAAGGTCTTTGCGCTGATGGGGGCGCTGACCGGCATCTCGGCGATCATCGCGTCGGCCCGCCTGAATGCCGTGGACGTGGGTCTGGGCACACTGGACGAACTGCGCGTCATCGCCGCCGCCGTCATTGGCGGGACGGCGTTGTCAGGCGGTTTCGGCACGATCTATGGCGCCGTTATCGGAGCGCTGATCATGCAAACGCTGATTTCGGGCATGGCCTCGGTCGGCGTGGACGCACCCCTTCAATCCATTGTCGTGGGCATGGTCCTGGTCTTCGCGGTCTGGATCGACATTGTCTATCGCCGCAAAACAGGAGCAAGCTGATGGTGGATCGTTCTGGCGCCCCGTTGGTCGAACTGGAAGACATCTCGATATCGTTCGGCGGCATCAAGGCGGTCGACCACGTTTCGGTCGATCTTTATCCGGGCGAAGTGGTCGGTCTTCTCGGTCACAATGGCGCGGGCAAATCGACCCTGATCAAATGCCTGTCTGGGGCCTACCAAATGGACAGCGGCGCAATTCGCATCAATGGCGAGCCGGCGACGATCAACAATCCGCGTGACGCGCGTGGCTACAACATCGAAACGATCTATCAGACACTGGCTTTGGCGGACAATCTGGACGCGGCCTCCAACTTGTTTCTAGGACGCGAGATTGTGGGGCCCACGGGGTTCGTCGATGATGACGTGATGGAAGCAGAGACGCGTAAGATCATGGCGCGGCTCAACCCAAACTTCCAAAAATTCGCGTCCCCGGTTTCGGCCCTCTCCGGGGGCCAAAGGCAATCGGTTGCGATCGCGCGCGCGGTCTATTTCAACGCCAAGATCCTTATCATGGACGAACCGACCGCAGCACTTGGACCGCAAGAGACACATATGGTGGCCGAACTGATCCAGGAACTGAAGCGCCAGAACCTGGGGATTTTCCTGATCGACCACGACGTGCATCAGGTCAAGGCGCTGTGTGACAGGGCGGCCGTTATGAAAAACGGTCAGCTGGTCGGCGTTGTCGAGGTCGACAAGGTCTCGACCGACGACATCCTTGCGATGATCATCGCGGGCAAGAAGCCCGAGCACCTCGTGGCCTGACATGTATCTTGGCCTTAATCTTGGAACATCCGGCCTGAAGGGTCTGGTCATTGACGACACACAGCGTGCAATAGCGGAGGTGACGGCACCGTTGAGTGTCAGCCGCCCCCAAAGCGGATGATGGCCGCCACCTGGGCGCGCGACCTGGCAACCTGGCCGCCGATTGCACGGACTGTCGACCCCGTCCCTGCGCTGAGCACTGACTTCGAACACGCGCACGCCCGATACCGCGCGGCGGCCCAAAAAATGATGGAACTCGCATGACCGACTTTTTCAAAGACATCCCGGAAATCAAGTACGAAGGACCCGCGAGCGAAAGCGACTTCGCGTTCCGTCACTACAATCCTACCGAGCAAGTGAACGGCGCTGCGATGGCGGACAACCTGCGCTTTGCGGTCGCCTATTGGCACAGCTTTGCCTGGCCCGGCGGTGACCCCTTCGGTGGCCAAACATTCGAGAGGCCGTGGTTCGGCGACACAATGGAACTTGCGAAACTGAAAGCGGATGTCGCGTTTGAAATGTTTCGCATTCTGGGCCAGCCCTATTATTGCTGGCATGACGCCGATGTGCGCCCGGAAGGCGATACACTGACAGAATCCCGGGCGCGCATGGAAGAAATGACCGACTATCTGGGTCAAAAGATGGAGACGTCGGGCACCAAGCTGCTTTGGGGCACCGCCAATTTGTTCTCGCATCGCCGCTTCATGTCAGGTGCCGCAACCAATCCCGACCCCGAGGTTTTTGCCTACTCGGCGGCGACCGTAAAGTACTGCATGGACGCGACGCAGAAACTGGGCGGCCAGAACTATGTGCTGTGGGGCGGACGCGAGGGCTACGAGACGCTTCTGAATACCGATCTGAAACGAGAACGCGCACAAGCCGGTCGCTTCCTTTGCATGGTTGTCGACTATGCCAAGAAAATCGGTTTCGACGGCACGATCTTAATTGAACCAAAACCTCAAGAGCCAACCAAACACCAATATGATTATGACGTGTCGACCGTATACGCGTTCCTGAAGGATTTTGGTCTGGAGGGGGAAGTGAAGGTCAACATCGAGCAAGGCCACGCAATCCTTGCCGGCCATTCCTTCGAGCACGAAATCGCGACCGCCTCGGCGCTTGGGATTTTCGGCTCGATCGATATGAACCGGAACGATTACCAATCCGGCTGGGACACCGACCAGTTCCCGAACAATGTCCCCGAAGTGGCTCTGGCCTATTACGAGATCCTGCGGGCCGGCGGACTTGGCACAGGGGGGACGAATTTTGACGCGAAGCTGCGTCGCCAATCGCTTGATCCGCAAGATCTGATCCTTGCTCACGCCGGAGCCTTCGATGTGTGCGCCCGGGGCTACAAGGCCGCGGTTAAGATGCTGAACGACTGCGCTTTGGAAACCGCACGCGACGCAAGATATGCCGGATGGGATACGCCCGAGGGCGCCGCGCTGCTGGAACAGTCGCTGGAAGAGATTGCCGCGCGGGTCGAAGCCGACGGCATTCAGCCCGAACCGCGATCAGGGCGTCAGGAGCGTCTGGAAAACATTATCAACCGCTACGTCTAAGCCGCCGAGGCAACGCAACCCGATGAACTTCGCGGATAACCTTTGGCGCCGACACGACCGGTGCCAAGGAACGAACGATATGGCGGCGA
>JBCCCA010000199.1:0-6491 GCA_039033735.1 Pseudomonadota bacterium | reverse complement strand
GCTCTTTCGTCAGGTCGACGCCCGCGAAGATGCGCGCGCTTTCCGAGATGCCGGGAAGACGTTCCGCTAGCGTTTCGGGTGGCAGGTGGTTCAAATGTAGATGGATATGATCGCCGTCCGGGCCTACACCCCGCCCGTCACGGATCTCCATCGTCATGCAACGACTGACGACGTCTCGCGATGCAAGATCCTTGTAGGTCGGCGCATACCGCTCCATGAAGCGTTCGCCATCCGAATTGGTAAGATAGCCCCCTTCACCACGTGCGCCCTCGGTGATCAGGCAGCCCGAGCCATAGATACCGGTCGGGTGGAACTGTACGAACTCCATGTCCTGAAGGGGCAAACCGGCCCTTGCAACCATGCCACCGCCATCGCCCGTGCAAGTATGGGCAGACGTCGCGCTGAAATAGGCACGGCCATAGCCACCCGTCGCCAGAACGGTCATCTTGGCGTTGAAGACATGGATCGAACCATCTTCAAGGCACCAGGCCACGACACCCTGACAGGTGCCGTCTTCCGCCATGATCAGATCGATGGCAAAATACTCGATATAGAACTCGGCGTTGTTTTTCAGGCTTTGCCCATAAAGCGTGTGCAAAATGGCGTGTCCAGTCCGGTCGGCGGCGGCGCACGTGCGCTGGACGGGAGGACCTTCTCCGAACTCGGTTGTGTGACCGCCGAAAGGTCGCTGGTAAATCTTTCCCTCTTCGGTCCGCGAAAAGGGCACGCCGTAATGTTCCAATTCGTAGACCGCCTTCGGCGCTTCCCGGGCGAGATATTCCATCGCATCCGTATCGCCAAGCCAGTCAGACCCTTTCACGGTATCGTACATATGCCACTGCCAATGATCGGGGCCCATATTGCCCAGCGAAGCTGCGATCCCACCTTGGGCCGCGACCGTGTGTGACCGTGTCGGGAAAACTTTGGTGATGCACGCGGTGCGCAAGCCTTGTTCCGCCATGCCCAGTGTCGCGCGCAAGCCGGAGCCTCCAGCCCCCACAACGATACAGTCGTATTCGTGCGTTTGATATTCGTATGCAGCCATGTGCGGGAATCCTTAGAATGCGATCTTAGCAATGCCGAAAAGACCGACGGCGATCATGATGTACGAAACAGCCGTAGTGCCGAAGATGGCAAGCCGTCCAGCCATCCCGTGAACGTAATCCTCGATGGCTTCCAGCGCTTCATTCTTGAAGTGCCGAATGCCAACCACAAGGCAGATGGCGACGATGATGGCCGGAACCGGACGGCTATAGAAGGCAAGCACCTCGTCATAGCTGCCACCCAACCCGGTGCCAAATGTCACAACAAAAAGCGGGACGACAAAGACAAGTGCAATCGAGCTGATCATCATCTGCCAATGGTGATGCGTTCCTTCACGGCCCGAGCCCATGCCCAGCGCGTTTTTGCGGTCAGTTCTGAAGTTCATATCCGCCACCCTCACACAATGATCGCCGCAAGAATGGTCAGCACCGTTGCACCCCCAAACATACCGATGGCCATTTTCTCGGAGGTGGGGACGTCAAGGCAGTAGCCAAAATCCCAGACAACATGTCGAAGGCGTCCCAGCATATGGTAAAACAACGCCCAGGTTGCGAGCAGCAGAACGATATCACCGAACCAGCTTCGCAATAATCCATCGATAAATGCGAACGCCCCCTCCGAGGTCGAGGCCGCAATCAGCCACCAGACCACCAAAAAGGCAGCGCCCAAAGAGGCAATGCCTGTGATGCGGACCATGATGGACGACATCGACGTCAATTGCGGACGGTAAATCTGTAGGTGCGGGGACAGCGGTCGATTGCCGCGATTCACGTCAGCCATGGTACGGGCTCCTTCTATGGCAGAGAATTCATACCAAAGTTGGGACGAGTGTCACGCCTCTGCGGCTTAGGAACGCACCTGATCTACAGCTAATTGCTCAATTTCCTCAAATTAGTGATCACAGCACCAAAAAGTGTGATCACATGCTACTGTTTGTAAAGGATCACAGCGGGATCAGTGCCCAGTAGTCCCAGTCAAGAAGAACTCCGGACTGATACGAGCCATCCTCGGTCTTAAGGGAAAACGGGTCCGTCTCAGGCTTGTGTGCCACCAATCTGAGGCGCAACGCACCGACACCTGGAGCTGTGGTTTCCGCCTTGTCCAAAACCTCGGACCAGGCGCAGATCGTGTCCCTCGCGAAAAGAGGGCTGACATGACTGCCCGCATTCAAACCAACAATCATTTGCGCATTTGCTAAACCGTTGAAAGACAATGCACGCGCCATTGAAATGACGTGCCCGCCGTAGATCAAGCGTTTGCCATCTTCGCGATGCGTCGTATCAAAATGGACCTTGGCCGTGTTCTGCCAAAGACGGGTCGCCATCATATGCTCAGCTTCCTCGACGGTGACGCGATCAACATGGTCGATTTTCTCGCCTATCCGATAATCGTCGAAACGGTGCGGCTCACCTGCCAAGACGGTGTCATAGTCCCGGAAATCCAAAGCTTCAGGTATCTTAAGATCATCGACAGAAAGCGCAGTCTTCAACTTGGGTAGCACCGGATCGGGGGCATCACGGCCCGGATCACGGGTCCGAACCATCACCCAACGCACATATTCGATAACGGGCTCGCCAGACGCTATACTACCTTTCGTCCTGACCCAGACTACGCCGCTTTTGCCATTTGAGTTCTGCTTGGCACCGATCACCTCGGACCGCGCGATCAAGGTTTCACTTGGGAAGACCGGCCTCAGCCAGCGCCCCTCGGCATAGCCAAGGTTGGCGACCGCATTGATCGAAATATCCGGCACCGTTTTGCCGAATATGGTGTGAAAAACCAAAAGGTCGTCAAACGGCGCGCCCATCAATCCACAAGACGCCGCGAAATCGGCTGACGAGTGCATGGCATGCCGCGCCGGGTAAAGCGCTTGATACAGTGCCTTTTCGCCACCCGATAGCGTGCGTGGAATAGCGTGGTGAATGGTTTCCCCCACCACATAGTCTTCAAAGAAACGACCTGGATCGGTTTTCACGTACTCAAGCTCCGAAGGGATTGTAGCCAAGCCAGATATGGATGCCGGAGACAATGGAAAACACCACCAGCGTGATAACTACGGCACTGATCTCTTTCCCGACTGGATAAACCTCCGCTGCCGGCGGGCGTTCCGTTTGCCGATTGATCAAGATGACGGAAACCACAGCCCATGCCAGCAAACCGCCGAATAGGATAAACGACGCCATATCGCCGTTCACCAAAAGATGTGCGATGGCCCAGGCCTTGAACGCGGTCAACTGCGGGTGCCGGATGATCTTTGTAATCCAGGTTTTCGCCCCCGATGACGCAAAGAGGTAGATTGCCACCAGCATGAGCAGATTGTTGACGCCGACCATCGCGGCACTTCTGCCCCAGAAAAACGGGCCGGAGTAATTCTGGTAGCCAATGGTCATCAGAACCACGGACAACAGGATCAGGGCGGCAAAAAGTGCCCGCGACGCATCGCCCATCCGATCTTGAAGCTGGTGGCGCGCGTCGGGCGCAAGCCGCTTCATAAGATGTGCGACCCACCACAAAACGAGGCCAAGGATCAATAGTATCATGTTGCTGACCTTGCCCGAACCGCATCCGATTTGGCAATGATGGCCCGCGCGGTTTCGACATGCAGGTTTTCGACGATCTTGCCGTCAAGCACCGCGACCCCTCGACCCTGGGCCGTCGCAGCATTGAAAGCCTCGATTTGCCGCTTGGAAAAGGCAACTTCTTCGTCCGTCGGCGCGAAAACCTCGTTCGCAATGGAAATCTGGGCTGGATGTATCAAGGTCTTCCCGTCCATGCCCAACGAAATCCCCTGCTCACATTCAACACGCAGCCCGGCCCCGTCTTTGAAGGCATTGTAAACGCCGTCCAGAATAACAATACCGGAGGCGCGCGCCGCAAGCTGGCACATTTGCAGACTGGTCATCATGGCCAATCGATCGCCGCCCGTGGCGCACCCAATGTCTTTGGCCAAATCATTCGTTCCCATCACAAAGCCACTGACCTGCGGGCAATCCGCAATGGCCAATGCATTCAAGACACCGCGCGGTGTCTCCATCATACACCAGATCGGCAGTTCGGAGACCACCGCGGCCAACGAGGCGATCTGTGCTGGGCTTTCGGTTTTCGGCAAAAGTACCATGTCGCACGGCATATCGGCCACCGCCTTGGCATCGTCGTGGCCCCACGTCGTATCCAACCCATTGATACGCACAATCCGATTCCGATAGCCGAACCCACCCTCATCGAGCTGTTCAGCAAGCATTCCACGCGCCGAAACTTTTTCATCGGGGGCAACAGCATCTTCGAGGTCAAAGATGATCGCATCGACATCAAGCGTTCTTGCCTTTTGCAGCGCGCGTTCATTCGATGCCGGGATATACAAAACAGAGCGAAAAAGCGTTGCGTCAGTCATCCTATCCTCGGTGTTTGGCGCCCATTTTGGTGCACTCCAGTGGCGGGAACTACAAGCGACAATGCCGCATCGCAGCAAGTCAAATACGGATTGTTTCCATTTTTTTGGGCAATCGTACGGTGCGTTAACCACATATTCTCGTTCTGTTCTCAGACTGCCTTTGCGAAGCTCCGGAAAAATTCGGGGCGCATAGTCGAGCAGAAGGCAAAGGCCTTCGGAAAGGACTCACATGAAACTGACGTCTGTGTTTTTCGTTGCAGTCGCACTTCTTGCGCCACTTGCAGCACATGCTCAGGGGCAAAATTGCGGCAATCGTGACCTTGTTGTCGAGCGGCTGACGACTAAGTACGGCGAAAGTCGTCAATCGATCGGGATGGCACCGAAGGGCCGGGTGGTTGAAGTTTATGCATCACACGAAACTGGCACCTGGACGATCACTGTCACTATGCCGAATGGCATGACGTGCCTGGTGGCGAGCGGTCAGTCATTCGAAACACTTGACGAGCCTGTTGCGCCTGCTGGCATCCGCAGCTAGCGCCACCTAAAGTTCTTCCAGGTTGCCATAAGTCAGCCGGCATCCTGGACGAGTCGCCTATGAAAGCGGCAAACCAGAGTTGCTGCTTTCTTTGCGGCATGCAAGAGCCATGCCACCGAACATAAGAGGCGAAACTCTGCTTTAACTCATTTTATTCAGTTATTTACCTTATTTTCTTTCCTACTCTTACCACCGAATTCGCACTCTCCGGCCTTGCACTGAACTGGAACAGTGGCTAGGCACGCGCCCGAAGAAAGCGCTTTATGGATTGGAGAGTATCCCATGGCACGACCCAAAATCGCGTTGATCGGCGCGGGTCAGATCGGCGGCACGCTGGCGCACCTCGCGGCCCTTAAAGAGATGGGCGATGTTGTTCTGTTCGACATCGCAGACGGCACCCCGCAAGGTAAGGCATTGGACATTGCCGAGGCTGGTCCATCGGAAGGGTTCGACGCCGCCATAAAAGGTACAACCGACTACGCAGACATAGCAGGCGCCGACGTCTGCATCGTGACCGCCGGAGTTCCCCGCAAACCGGGCATGAGCCGCGATGACTTGCTGGGCATCAACCTCAAAGTGATGAAATCCGTTGGTGAAGGGATCAAGGCCCACGCACCAAGTGCTTTCGTGATTTGCATCACCAATCCGCTTGATGCGATGGTCTGGGCCCTCCGCGAATTCTCCGGGCTGCCGCACAACATGGTCTGTGGCATGGCCGGCGTGTTGGACAGCGCACGTTTCCGCCACTTCCTTTCCGTGGAATTCAACGTGTCGATGAAAGATGTCACAGCGTTTGTGCTGGGTGGTCATGGTGACACGATGGTGCCACTTGTTCGTTATTCGACCGTTGCAGGTATCCCGCTTCCCGACCTTGTTGAAATGGGGTGGACCTCACAAGAAAAACTTGACGCAATCGTACAACGCACCCGTGATGGCGGGGCCGAGATCGTGGGCCTTCTGGGCAATGGCTCGGCGTTCTACGCACCCGCAACCAGCGCAATCGAAATGGCGGAGTCCTATCTGAAGGATCAAAAGCGTCTGCTTCCGTGTGCCGCTTACGTCCAAAATGCCTATGGACTGAAGGGGATGTATGTCGGCGTGCCGACGATCATTGGCGCTGGTGGGATCGAGCGGGTCGTGGACATCAAGCTCGCAAAAAGCGAACAGGCCATGTTCGACAAGTCGGTCGATGCGGTGAAGGGTCTTGTCGAAGCCTGTAAAGGGATCGACAGCTCACTGAGTTAAGCATGCCGCGCCTCGTTTCAAAGCGGGGCGCCGCATTCTTGTTAAACTTTTTACCAACTCTTTGCGAAATAACTCGCGGAATGATTGCAAGTTGCCGCATTTGGCCCATCCAAGTCATAACGACATTTGTAGCATTGTGCAGCCTTGGCGCGTGTATGGGACCAATGGGTTCGGATTGGGCTGAACTGCAGAATATCAAACTAGCGAACAGAGTTCCCAAAAGCAGCCCGACCCAGCTTGTCGACACGTTCGACACGTTCTGTATTCCGGCGTCCG
>JBCCCA010000198.1:0-6491 GCA_039033735.1 Pseudomonadota bacterium | reverse complement strand
TCTTCCAAGGTCGCTCGAAAGGCGGCGACAAGCTGCGTGGGCAAATCCGAGATGAAGCCGACGGTGTCCGACAAGATCACGTCGCGCCCCGTGGCCAGTTGCACCGCCCGCATCGTCGGGTCCAATGTCGCGAACAACATATCCTTCGCCAGAACCTGTGCCCCGGTCAAGCGGTTGAAAATCGTAGATTTTCCCGTATTGGTGTACCCCACCAAAGCCACAATGGGAAACGGGACCTTGGCCCGTGCCTCGCGGTGCAGCGTGCGGGTCTTCACGACCTTATCAAGCTGCCGCTTCAGGCGAACAAGCTGTTCGTCGATGGCACGGCGATCCGCCTCGATCTGAGTTTCACCAGGTCCACCCACAAACCCAAGACCACCGCGCTGTCGTTCCAAATGGGTCCAAGCGCGTACCAATCTGGTCCGCTGATAGGACAGATGCGCCATTTCCACCTGCAACACCCCTTCGCGTGTCGCCGCGCGGTCCGAGAATATCTCAAGGATCAGCCCGGTGCGATCCAGAAGTTTGACCTTCCAGGCGCGCTCAAGATTACGCTGCTGCACTGGCGTCACAGGCCCATCGACCAAAACAAGCTCGATATCGTCGACCTTGATCTGGGTCGCCAGGTCCTCGACCTTGCCTTTGCCGAACAACAGCCCCGGCGATGGCTTGGGAAGTCGCACGATTTCAGCCCCGGTGACGACCAAACCGGGCAGCGCCGCGGCCAATGACACAGCCTCATCCAGCGCGAAACGGGCATCGCGCCGATCTGGGTTGCTGGTTATGTCAGGATGCAGAACAAGCGCGCGTGTAACACGCGCCTCTTCAGTCCCCACAGTTACTCTTCGCCTTCATACAATGAAATCGGTTGTGCAGGCATTATCGTGGAAATTGCATGTTTATAAACAAGTTGCGACTGGCCATCGCGCCGAAGCAAGACGCAGAAATTGTCAAACCAAGTGATAACACCTTGAAGCTTGACGCCATTGATCAGGAAAATGGTCACAGGGACCTTAGACTTCCTAACATTGTTGAGAAATGCGTCCTGCAGATTCTGTCTGTCGGAAGCCATGATATAAAAGCCTTTTTTTCTTGCGACCTGTTCAGTCGGATTGGGCGCGCAACATCAGCATGAAGCGCTACTGTACCTAAGGTCACCCCAAAAAGAAAACCGCGTCAATAGTTTAAAAGACATCGGAGGAGTGTCTGACGCGTCATCCCCTAGCCACGCCAGAATTCCGGATTGAGCAAAGCAATGATCGCAATGGCTTCGACCCGCCCCACGACCATCGCGATACACAGAATGGCGCGTGCGGGATCGCTCAGGGCGGCCAGATCAATAGGTGTGGCCCCCGCCACGTTCACCAACGGCCCGGTCGTTGAAAGTGCGGCCACCGTAAGAATGACGTTTTCTTCAAAGTTCAAACCGCCGGTCAGCGACAAAGCGGTCATGATCCCAGCAATCGAGATCGCAAAAAGCATGAAAAAAACCCAGGCCGCGCTGGCCCCTTGACGCCGAAAGGCCCGACCAAGGCGCCCCGGCGCTCCGATCGAGGATGGCTGGACCAGTTTCTCCATCTCGCGCATCCCGTGCTGCACCAGCGAATAGCTGCGCAAAAGTTTGACACCCCCTGCCGTTGTCGCCACGCCGCCACCCAGAACCGCAAGTCCCAGCAAGAGAACACCAGGCGACCCAAAACCTGACCAAGCGCGCGCAATTTCCCATGACCCAGACGTGAAACCTGTGGTCGTCAGGAAGGATGTAATCGTAAAGATCGCGCCCCAAAGCGCGCGAAAGGCATCAATCCCCGTCAATTCGACGTCATCATAACTGACGGCCCAATGACGCAAGAACAGCAGAATCGCCAGGCCGCCGCACAAAGACAGCCCCATCCGCAATTCGGGGTCGCCAAACAAGCCGCGCAAGCCGTCTGTCCGTTCGTCCACAAGGAATGTGATCCGCGAGATGGCAAAGACGAAGAACAGAAATATGATGACTTCGCCCACGATACCCGATCCAGACGCCTCAATCCCACCAATGCCCGTAATCCCCGAGGTCGAGAGCGTCGACATCGCATGCATCAAAGACACCAGCGGCGGATCGCCCGCGATGAAAAGCGCAAGCCACAAGGCACCGGTCAGACCAAGATAAACGGGTAGAAGACGCAATGAGTAACGGCGCAGGCGTTGCGATGGGTCGGCGGCGTTCACGGCTTGTCGGGCGCCTTGCCCGATTTCTTCCCGGGTGGACATCTCGAAGCCGCCAAGCGTTAATGGCGCCAGAACGGCGATTGCCGTGACCCAGATGAAAAAGCCACCCATCCACGCCACCTGTGCTCGCCAAAGATGAACCGTGTCTGGCAAACGGTCGACCGGGAAAAGCGTCATGCCGGTGGTCGTCAGGCTGGACAGCATCTCGAAATAGGCGTTGGCAAATCGCGTTGTCGGCACGGCTTCGGCAAATGGCACGGCAAGCATGAGCGGCAGGACGGTGAAACTGGCCAGAAGCGAAATCAAATGGCTGCGCCCCTGGCGCCTGATGCGCATATTGTGCGTCGCCAAACCAAGCATCAGCACAAGGATCGAAAACAGGATCGCCGCGTAAAGGAAGACCCGCGAGCTTGGGTAATCACTGACCGAATAGCCGTAAATCGCCGGCCCTAGCATCGAAACCGCAGAAATGCCCATTAGGATGACGATGAACGGCAAATCCTCGAGGCGCTTCATCATCTGGGGCTCCGGGGGCGCATGGCTTAGAAGAAGTCGATCGAGGCCTGAAACAGCTGCTCGACCTCCGGCACATCCGTGGCCATGGTAAAGACGACGATGATGTCGCCCTCATCGATCCGCACGTCACCCGACGGGCGCAGGACCTGTTCACCTTTCTGTATCGCCCCCACAAGCACGCCTTCGGGAAATTCGATGTCCCGGATCTGGCGCCCGGCAAGCGAGGACGGCGAAAGGATTTGCGCCTCGATCACTTCCGCCTCAGCGTCGCCGATTGAATAAACAGCGCGGACACGGCCATGTCGGATATGGCGCAGGATCGAGCTGACCGTGGTCGCGCGCGGGTTGATATAGGCGTCGATGTCCAGCGGATCCATCAACGGCAAAAGGGTGGGGTCATTCACAAGTGCGATGGCCATACGGCAGCCCGCCTGCTTGGCCCGTACACTTGCCAGAAGGTTCGTGTTGTCATCATCGGTGACCGCAAGGATGGCGTCGGACCGCTCGATACCCGCTTCTGACAGCAGATCGCGGCTCATCCCGTCACCGTGCAACACGACGGTCCGCTCCAGCGTGTCGGCAGCGTGCTCGGCACAAAGGCGATTTTTCTCGATCACTCTGGCCCGGACGCGTTCGGCCCGGCCTTCAAGCGCTTCAGCGACCGAAAGACCGATATTGCCCCCGCCTACAATCACGATCCGTTCCTGGCGCTGGACGGTCTTGCCAAAGATCTCGAAGGTTCGGGTCATGTCCTCGAAATGGGTCATGACATAGATCTGATCATCCTCGTAAAGCTGGTCACCTGGGCTTGGCACAAAAAGTTTGTCCTTGCGCCGGATCCCCACAACAATCGCGCGCAAGGTCGAAAAGAGATCGGTGAGCTGCCGCAGTGGGGTGTTCAGAACCGGGCAGTCTTCATCAAGCTGAATGCCCACAAGCTGCGCCTTCCCGCCCAGAAACAGCTCGGTGTCGAAGGCCGCCGGTGCCGCCAAACGGCGCAAAGCGGCCTCGGCCACTTCCATTTCAGGGCTAATCACAACATCGATCGGAAGGTGATCGCGCCGGTAAAGGTCCGAGTAGATAGCGTTCAGATAGCTTTGTGCCCGAAGCCGAGCAATCTTGCGTGGAACTTCAAAAACCGAATGGGCCACCTGGCAGGTGACCATGTTCACTTCGTCCGAATGTGTGGCGGCGATCACCATATCTGCATCCCGGGCGCCCGCTTTATCGAGCACATCCGGGTAACTTGCATGGCCCGCAATACCCTGGACGTCCAGCGCGTCAGTGGCGCGGCGCACAAGTTCGGCATTGTGGTCGACGACGGTGACGTCGTTTCTCTCGCCCGAGAGATGCCGCGCGATCTGCCATCCAACCTGGCCCGCGCCGCAGATAATCACCTTCATGAAGCGCCTCTTGGCCGTTTCAATCTGGCATGTCTGACATGGCCGTCACTTGGGATCAAGGCAGGGCACCACCGCACGCCCACTTTAGGCCCAGAGTGCAACAGTCATGGTAACATTCTGTTAACAATAGTTAATCTGTTACTGTGCCTCCGTCCTCCCACCCCTAGGGTGGTTGCCGAAGGCTAAATATTTGATGAAATTCGGTGACATTAAGCCATGAAAATACGCCCTTTGCGGTGCCTCGGAACTGAAACGCACGGTCAAATCCAAAAGCATCACCCGATCGACAGGCCCCATAATCCGCAGACTGACAATGGCCGATATCAGGCTATGACACAAACCCCGAGAAGCCCCCTTGGTTTTCCTTGCCCAAAGCGCCACGCTGCTGTCACACAAAGGAGGCGCAGATGCACATAATACGCGCGGGCAGCCAGCCGTCAGAACCCGGCCCGGCCGCCTATTTCACAGGGACGGTTCGCATGGACCGGGAATTCGCCACCGAAGCCCCGGCCCGCGTTGGGGGTGTGACGGTTACGTTTGAACCAGGCGCCCGCACGAACTGGCATACGCACCCGCTTGGACAAACGATCATCGTGACGGACGGCGTCGGCTGGGCGCGGCTTGAAGGTGGCGCGCGCCACGAGATCCGGCCCGGTGACAGCGTCTGGTTTCCGCCGGGGATCCGCCACTGGCATGGGGCAACAGACACCACAGCCATGACGCATATCGCCATAGCAGAGAGTATCGATGGGTCTCGCGTGGATTGGGCCGAGCCGGTGCAAGACGTGGACTATCTGGCGCCCTAATTCGGTACCACTTTAAACGCCACCTCGTTCCGACGCTTCCAGGGAAGCGTGAACGGATCATCATAGTAGGCGTAATGGGGGCCTGATAGGACCGTCAGACCATCTCGCGCCAGGTGATCGCGCAGCTGTGCGGCCCTGCGGCGCAACACGGTACCGGTGGCATAGCCTGAGAACGTGACGACGGCGCGCCGTTCGGCCTCTGTCCGTTCGAAGGTAATGTTCGATGCCTCGGGTTTCGGCAACGTCTCGAGTGCATAGCGCCCTGGCATCATAAAGCTGACGCTGTGCCCCTGACCGTCGGGCGTTTGCTGCACGGGGACCGTCATCGCGATTTTCTGACCCGCGTCGTTGCCACCGAAGATGTATCCCGCCAAAGCCCGGAAGCCCCGACTGGCCGTTTGCTGAACCGAACCACTGAGGGTGACCGTCGCCAGCGTATGGGGCTGATAATCGCGCAACTCGTATTCTTCGCCTTGGGACACCACGATGAACGGCGGCATCTCATAGCCCTTGTATGTCTCTGCACTGACGCTGGTAGCGGCGATACCCATGAGGCAAAGCGCTCCGATCAAAAGCTTGTTCATAGTACGGTTACGGTCAACCACCCCCTGACGGATCAGTCTTTGGCGTCACGCGTCTTCTTCGGTTTCTTCGTCGGCAACGCTTGCAACCCGAGCGCCCGAGCGGCTTGAAGTGACCACATTCAGAGATTTGAGTTTTCGGTGCAGGGCAGACCGTTCCATGCCGACAAAACCGGCGGTCCGGCTGATATTGCCGCCAAAACGGTTGATCTGCGTCAACAGATACTCGCGTTCGAACAGTTCGCGGGCTTCGCGCAGGGGCAAGGTGGCAAGCGTTCCGGACAGAACCACGCGGCCCTCATCCTTGCTTTCCGTCGGGCCGTCGCCCGGGATTTCGGCCGCAGAAATCTCACCTTTCTCGGCGCCCAGGATCAGCACGCGCTCGATCACGTTTTTCAACTGCCGTACGTTACCGGGCCATTCCATGGTCTGCAGCAGCGCGATGGCTTCATCGGACACATGGCGCAGCGGCAGCCCTTGCGACTTGTTGAAGCTCTCGATGAAATGGGCGGCAAGCTCGGGGATATCCTCGCGCCGCTCGGACAGGCTTGGCACATCGATCGGCACAACATTCAAGCGGTGATACAATTCCTGACGGAAGATGCCCGCATCCACCGCCTCTTCCAGACTGCGCGTGGTGGACGAGACGACGCGCAGATCGACCCGCACCTTGTCGCCGCCGCCAACCCGCTGAAACTGCTGTTCGGTCAGCACGCGCAATATCTTTGATTGCGTGCCAAGCGGCATATCGGCGATCTCGTCAAAGAAAATCACGCCGCCATGGGCTTGCTCCAACAGACCTGGCTCGATGCCGCGCCCCGCACTTTCCCGCCCAAACAACACCTCCTCCATGCGGTCCGGCTCGATCGAGGCCGAATTGACGGTGACAAAGGGGCCATCGGCGCGATCCGATTCCGCATGGATGAAGCGTGCCGCGATTTCCTTGCCCGCGCCGGACGGTCCAGTCAGCATGA
>JBCCCA010000197.1:0-6539 GCA_039033735.1 Pseudomonadota bacterium | reverse complement strand
GTCGGGGCTGGCGTGAATGCCGTTTTCCAGAAGGACGTCGCAGACGCCGCGCAGTTCGCCTATCGCGCCCGCTGGCTTGAAGTAAATGAACGTATTCTGGACAACAATGCTTCCTGACACGCGCCTCTTTCGGGCTTTGCCTGGCCAAAATCGATGTGGCGCGGCGAACTGACCCGGCGCAGGATCGGGCGTTGACGCTGTTGGCGCGCTTAAGTACCACAGAGGTTAAACTGTTGCCCGGAGAGCTTTCGCGTGGAAGACCTGCTGAGAGAATACCTGCCCATCCTAATTTTCCTTGGAATCGCAGTGGCTTTGGGGATCATCCTTATTCTGGCCGCCGTTATCGTGGCGCCCAGCGACGCAGACCCCGAAAAGCTCTCGGCCTATGAATGCGGGTTCAATGCTTTTGACGATGCCCGAATGAAGTTCGATGTGCGGTTTTATCTGGTGTCGATCCTGTTCATCATTTTCGACCTCGAGATCGCGTTCCTGTTCCCTTGGGCCGTGGCCTTTGGCGATCTCAGCGATGCGGCTTTCTGGTCAATGATGGTCTTTTTGGCCGTTTTGACCGCGGGTTTTGCCTATGAATGGAAGAAAGGCGCCATGGAGTGGGAGTAACGCCGCGCCCCCTGTCGCGGCCGATCACGGCATTCAAGGCCTGATCAACCATTTGATAAGGCGGATTTGTCACTGCCTGAGACACTCCATCCGATTGACCCCGCGTGCCCCGCGGTTTACGTCACTACCGAAGCAAATACGCA
The DNA here is from genome assembly GCA_039033735.1 of Pseudomonadota bacterium. GTDB lineage: Bacteria > Pseudomonadota > Alphaproteobacteria > Rhodobacterales > Rhodobacteraceae > JAJDOD01. Next base: position 5,778 of record JBCCCA010000197.1, on the reverse strand, counting down.
GGAGGCTAAGACCCAATGGGCGTTGCCACGAATGCCAATACAGCGGGCGCTGACCAAGAGGTCACGACCCGTGCGTTGAATGCTGAATTGCAGGACAAGGGGTTCCTCGTTACCTCGACCGATGACATCATCAATTGGGCGCGCACCGGCTCGCTGCATTGGATGACCTTCGGTTTAGCCTGTTGCGCGGTTGAAATGATGCACACCGCCATGCCGCGCTATGACATGGAACGCTTTGGCACCGCGCCGCGCGCCTCCCCGCGTCAGTCAGATCTGATGATTGTGGCCGGAACGCTGACCAACAAGATGGCCCCGGCGCTGCGAAAAGTTTACGACCAGATGCCCGAACCGCGTTACGTGATCTCGATGGGGTCGTGCGCCAACGGCGGTGGCTATTACCACTACAGTTATTCGGTCGTGCGGGGCTGTGACCGGATCGTGCCGGTGGATGTTTATGTGCCGGGCTGCCCGCCCACCGCGGAAGCCTTGCTCTACGGTATCCTGCAGTTGCAGCGAAAAATCCGCCGCACTGGCACTATTACCCGCTGAGGACGCTGCATGTCAGAAGCCCTGAACGAACTCGCCGCCCATATCGAAGCAAAACGCCCCGATTGCGTGGCATCTTGGGAAGTCACGCATGGCGAGCTGACGATGCACGTTTCGCTATCGTCGATCCTCAGTTTTGTCGACTTCTTGCGATCGGATGGTAACTGCCTGTTTTCAACGCTTGTGGACATTACTGCGGTCGATAACCCATCTCGGGATGCGCGATTTGATGTCGTTTATCACTTCTTGTCGATGTACAGAAACCATCGCATTCGATTGAAAACGACGGTACGCGAAGACGAAATCGTGCCGTCTATTGTGTCGGTTCACCCCTCGGCCAACTGGTTCGAACGCGAAGTGTTCGACATGTTCGGCATCATCTTTGCGGGTCATCCCGATTTGCGGCGGATCCTCACTGACTATGGTTTTCGGGGCTATCCGCTTCGAAAGGACTTCCCGACCACGGGCTATACCGAGGTTCGCTATGACGACGAACAAAAGCGCGTGGTCTATGAGCCCGTCAGCCTTGTGCAGGAATACCGCCAGTTCGACTTTATGAGCCCGTGGGAAGGCGCGGAATACGTGCTGCCCGGCGATGACAAGGCGGATGCGGAGGCGAAGGGCTAATGGGCGACTTCCTGAGCTATTGGCTGATTGCTGTTGTGGCTTTGGGTGTGCCGCTTTGGAAACTTCTGCCGCGCTTCGGCATGTCCAAGTATTTTGCGATCATGAGCATCGTGCCTGCTGTCGGGATCATCTTGTTGTGGATCGTGGCATTCAAAGACGACATAGACGGGGACGCGGCATGAGCGTTGTGTTCCTTTGTGTCGGGGCGGCAAAGGCCGGAACCAGCTGGCTGCATCGTCAGTTGTCCTCCCATCCCGATTGCCATTTTCGTGCCATTAAGGAACTTCACTATTTTGATGCCATCGATGGCGGCAAGCTGGACCGGGAGTTCAGGAAGCACCGCGACTGGCAGCAGTCCGAGCTTGAAAAGGTCGCGCGATCCGGCCTTGGAGACTCGGATGCACAGGCAGTGAAGCTGTCCGACCGGGGTGCGTGGCTTAACGTGCTTGAACGCCAAGACGAAGACGTCGCGGCCTATCTTGAGTACCTGAGGGGCGGGGCGGACCAGGCCAAGGTTGTCGGTGAGATGACGCCGGCCTATGCGCTTTTGACACGCGATCGTCTGGCGCTGATGGCGACAATGGCGCCCGATGTGCGGTTCCTTTACCTATTGCGCGACCCGGTTGAGCGGCTTTGGAGCCATGTGCGTATGATGGCCGCGCGTCGTGACCCGAAAGGCGCTGTGTCGCCGGAAAGATGCGCTGCGATCCTGAACCGCACGATCAGCGGGGAAGAAACGCAAATCGTGAAACGCTCCGACTATTCCACAGCCCTGCGGAAGCTGACATCGGCGGTCGCACCGGCAAAACTGCTTGTGGATGTGTTCGAGGACGTTGTGCGCGGCGAAGGTTTGAACCGGATTTGCCGGTTTCTTGGAATTGCGCAGATGGACGCGTCTTTGGCGCCAGTTCATGCCGGACAACCCCTTTCGATGAGTGCGGCGCAACGCGGCATGGCAACGACATGGCTCGCCCCGCAATATGCGGCGGCGGAAGCGGCTCTGGGGCGTCGACCTGACGCTTGGGGCCAAGGAGGATGGACATGAAGGACGGAAACTTTGAAGACGCCCTGACGGGTGAACAGAAGATCCGGAATTTCAACATCAATTTCGGGCCTCAACACCCGGCAGCCCACGGTGTGCTGCGTCTGGTGCTGGAACTGGACGGCGAGATTGTCGAACGGTGCGATCCGCATATCGGTCTGCTGCATCGCGGTACAGAAAAGCTGATGGAAAGCCGGACGTATCTGCAGAACCTGCCCTATTTCGACCGTTTGGACTACGTCGCACCCATGAACCAGGAACACGCCTGGTGTCTGGCGATTGAAAAGCTGACGGGCGTAGAGGTGCCGCGCCGGGCATCTTTGATCCGCGTGCTTTATTGCGAAATCGGGCGCATCCTGAACCACATTCTGAACGTGACCACGCAAGCGATGGACGTGGGGGCGCTGACACCGCCCCTCTGGGGCTTTGAAGAACGCGAAAAGCTTATGGTCTTCTATGAACGGGCGTGCGGCGCGCGGCTTCACGCGGCCTATTTCCGGCCCGGCGGTGTGCATCAGGACCTGCCGCCCGATCTGATCGACGATATCGAGACATGGGCAAACGAGTTTCCCGCCGTTTTGGCAGATATCGACGGGCTTCTGACCGAGAACCGGATTTTCAAGCAACGCAACGTCGATATCTGCGTCGTGTCCGAACAGGAGGCGCTGGACTGGGGCTTCTCGGGTGTGATGGTACGTGGCTCGGGCATGGCGTGGGATCTGCGCCGGGCGCAGCCTTACGAATGCTACGACGAATTCGAGTTCCAAATCCCAGTCGGTAAGAATGGTGACTGCTATGATCGCTATCTCTGCCGGATGCAGGAAATGCGCGAGTCTTTGAAGATCATCCACCAAGCCATTGAAAAGCTTCGGAACGAGCCGGGTGATGTCTTGGCGCGTGGTAAGATCACGCCGCCCTCGCGCACAGACATGAAAACCTCGATGGAAGCGTTGATCCACCACTTCAAGCTTTATACCGAAGGCTTCCATGTCCCGGCCGGCGAGGTCTATGTCGCCGTCGAAGCGCCCAAGGGCGAGTTCGGTGTCTATCTGGTGGCGGACGGCACCAACAAACCTTACCGCGCCAAAATCCGAGCGCCTGGATATTTGCACCTGCAGGCGATGGACCATGTTGCGACAGGCCACCAGTTGGCGGACGTGTCGGCAATCATCGGAACAATGGATGTTGTGTTCGGCGAGGTGGATCGGTGAGGGCTGTCACAATGGCAGAACAGCACGCTTTGGACGCATAACCTTGGTTGGATCTAATTTCTCAAACGTGATGTTGGGTGTCGGAACGATGCTTGCCGCAATTTTTGTGGCGGTGCAGGCATATTACGCCCGATCATCTTTTGTACAGGCCGATGAAAGCCGGTTCTTGGAACGAAAACTGGACATCTGCTTTGAGAATTTCGATGAGGCGGCGCGTTTGGACGCTATGCTGCGCAGCACCGTTCCAAGCATGATGGAGCAAGAGGTCTGGCCACCACGTGTAGAAATCAACAGCGCCGAAAAGTTAGTTGAAGTGCAGGCGAAAGTGGTCCCCCTGCTTGATGGTTTGACGACTGGTTTCACCAAAGCATCTGTTCTCGATACCTTGGACAAGTATCGTGCCTATCTAGAGCAGCAATTGAACGGCCTGTCCAAACGTATCATCGACTTGCGCCCGGAACAGATTCTTGCCAGAACGGATGAGGCTGAGGCTGTCTTGAAACAGCTGAGTGAGTTTGTGGGTGCGCAGTACTCAGTTTTCACTGGGTGCCGTCTGATCGCGCATGGCAAGCTGTGACTGTGGTTTCACGCTTGTTCTTCACCAAGCCAAACAGGCCCTTGCGCTTTTTGCGCGCGCAGGCCATTCCGCCTGTGAAATCGGCGGGTCGATCCATGACCACGTCCAGCAGATCAATATCGTTGAAACAGGGGTTCTGACCGATGCTCCGTCGCCTCCATCCTGAACAACCCGAAAGCTTCGCTTTTACGCCCGCCAATCAGGCCTGGGCAGAAGCACAGATGACCAAATACCCCGAAGGCCGTCAGGCGAGTGCGGTGATCCCGCTTCTTTGGCGCGCGCAGGAACAGGAAGGTTGGATCACAAGGCCGATCATTGAATATGTCGCTGCAATGCTGGACATGGCCTATATTCGGGTCCTGGAAGTGGCGAGTTTCTATTTTATGTTTCAGCTGCAACCAACGGGAAGTATTGCGAATATTCAGGTTTGCGGCACGACGTCTTGCATGATCTGCGGCGCCGAGGACCTGATCGCGGTATGTAAGAAAAAAATCGCGCCCAAGGCGCACACTTTGTCCGAAGATGGCAAATTCACCTGGGAAGAGGTCGAGTGCCTTGGTGCTTGCGCAAACGCTCCCATGGCGCAAATCGGCAAAGATTATTACGAGGACCTGACGGCCGAGCGTTTTGGAGAGATCATCGAAGAACTCAGCGCGGGCAAAGTGCCGGTGCCGGGGCCTCAAAACGGTCGATATGCCGCCGAACCAAAATCCGGCCTTACCAGCCTGACAGCCTATGAGGCCGGCAAGGCGCAATACAATGCAAGTGCCCAGTTCGCGGTGGATATCGGTGAAACCGTCAAACGGATCGATGGCACAGAAGTGCCGCTTACCACGCCTTGGCTTGGCGGTTCCACGCCCAAGGTTCCACCATCTGCGGCGCCAGCGCCGGCACCATCCGCGCCCACACCCGCAGCCGAGGCGCCCGTGCGCACCACATTGGAACCCGTGGCCGACACGCCCGAACCGGCCACGGCGTCTCAGGCCACCGGAGGCGTTGGCACCAAGCCCGAAGGCTTGACGGAAGCGCGCGAAGGGCAGGCGGATGATCTTAAGAAAATCAAAGGCGTAGGGCCGAAACTTGAGACACTGTTAAATTCCCTTGGGTTCTTCCACTTCGACCAGATTGCAGTCTGGTCTGCGGATGAAGTGGCTTGGGTTGATGCCAACCTGGAAGGCTTCAAGGGCCGCGTGACGCGGGACGACTGGATTGATCAGGCAAAGACCCTTGCCGCCGGCGGAACGACTGCATTTGCCAAGAAAGTGGACGACGGCGACGTGTACTGATGGGAACAATCTTCAAATAGTTCCCCTTGATTGCCGGCCTTGCCTGTGCAGACTTGTCGCAAGGCACTTGGGAGGCTTCAAAATATGTCGCAAAAACATACTCTGAACACATTGGCACTGACGGCTGTCCTGGCGGGCGCGATTTTCGTAGTGGCCTTAATGCTGTTCATGTTCTTGGCCGACTACCAATTTTTCGCGTCATTTTTTCTTGCCGGTCTGCTGGCGTTTTTGTCGGGCATCGTTTTGTTCCTGGGCTTTGGATCGCCCGAGGGGCAAACTACACCTGTCGTGACCCGGGCCGCCGCGCCTGCCATGGCGACGCCGCCTCCGGCACCTGCGCCTGCACCGGCCCCCGAGCCAGCCCCCGTCGAAACAGGACCAACCCCGGAGGAAGAGGCCGAGGCGGCAAAAGCGGCCGAGTTCAAAGCGGCTGCAGAGGCCGAGGCGGCGCGGATGGAGACTGCGAAGAAAGCGGCGGAAGCCGAAGCG
>JBCCCA010000196.1:0-6580 GCA_039033735.1 Pseudomonadota bacterium | reverse complement strand
GGAAAGACCGAGGGCATGAACAGATCAATCGCCTTCGCATCGATGATGGCATAGCCGACCTGATCGGGTTCATTCGCAACCAGCCGTCCCCAAATCGCGTACCGTTTGGGCCAGACATCTTCGCCTTCGTCGTAAAAGCGGCTGCCGGTCTTGTTGACGACGATCGAAAACGGGACGCAATCAAGTCGGGTCACGATTCCGCCGTCGAATTTGGGGGCACGCCCGTCAATGGCGACGGCATGGCATTGGGTGGGATCGCCCACCTGTTCCAGCCCCTGATCCATCAGGTCTGCCAGAACTTCGCCCCTGTTATAAGGTGTGCCACGGATCAGAAAGTTCTTGGCCGCTGGGCCCCAGGCACGGGCCAGCCATTCGAGATCTGCCTGAAAGCCGCCCGCGGCAACAACTACGGCTTTCGGGACGATTTCATCATGCACGCCGCCCTGTTCGTAGCTGACCGAGGTGACGCGAGTGTCGTCGAACGCCACATGGGTCACCTTGGCTTCGTAGCGAACATCGACGCCCAGTTTTGCAGCGGTCCGGTAATAGGCGTTCACCAACGCCTTGCCACCGCCCAAAAAGAACGCATTGGTCCGGGCCAGTGACAGCGTGCCGGACAGTGAGGGTTGGAAGCGGACGCCATGCGCCTCCATCCATGGCAGACAGGCTTCGGAAGACCGGATCACCATGCGGGCCAATCCTTCGTCCGTTTTGCCGCCCGTCACTTTCAGAAGATCGTCGAGGTATTCATCTTCGTCATAGCTTTCGACCAAAGGGCCAAGCGGGCCACGATGCATGCAGCGGAAGTTGCGCGTGTGACGCGAGTTGCCACCCCGATACGGCTTTGGCGCCGCTTCCAGGATCAGGACGCGCGCCCCGGCCTCGGCCGCCGTTATGGCAGCACAAAGCGCAGCGTTTCCGCCGCCAATCACAACGATGTCGACAGTTTCGGACATGTGGCGGTTCTTAACTCCTACGACCCTCGATATCCCGCTGGGTTGACGGGGCCAAGAGGGCCGCGTCACACGATGAGCGCCTAAAACAAATGCAAAAGAGGTTGCAGTGATCAAAAAAGCGTCAAACTCCTACATTGCCTACGCCGAAAGCGGTCGGGAAATGGGCAGCAAGCGTAGAACTGCCTAAGAGTCAGCTCCGGACGATGGTCCGACCAAAAATGTGCGATGGCAAAGGGCAACCGCCCTAGCATCATCGCATGCGCACAATAAGATGCGTGGGGGGCATAAGATAATTGCCATGCCAGAAGGCAACCAGCCCGCGCGACATGCAAAGGGATTTGGAATGTCTCACAAAATTCTCGCAACCTCCGCTGCCGCTCTGCTTGCGGGTACGGTGGCATCGTATGCCTGTGACGCACCGATCAAAGTGGGTGTTCTGCACTCGCTTTCGGGCACGATGGCAATTTCGGAAACAACTCTGAAAGACACGATGGAAATGCTCGTGGAAATTCAGAACGAAAATGGTGGCGTGCTTGGCTGTCAGTTGGAGGCTGTAGTCGTTGACCCTGCATCCGATTGGCCGCTCTTCGCTGAAAAGGCGCGCGAACTTCTGACTGTTCACGAAGTTGATGTGATCTTCGGCAACTGGACGTCCGTTTCACGGAAATCAGTCCTGCCGGTCATCGAAGAGCTGAACGGTCTTCTGTTCTATCCGGTTCAGTACGAAGGCGAAGAAAGCTCGAAGAACGTCTTTTATACCGGCGCGGCGCCCAACCAACAGGCGATCCCGGCAACAGACTACTTCCTTGAAGAACTGGAAGTTGAAAAGTTCGCGCTGCTTGGCACCGACTATGTCTATCCGCGCACCACGAACAACATCCTCGAGTCGTACCTCCAGCAGAAGGGCATCGCGGGCGAAGACATCTTTGTAAACTACACGCCGTTTGGACATTCCGATTGGTCGTCGATTGTCGCAGATGTTGTGGCGCTGGGTGCCGATGGTAAAAAAGTCGGCGTAATCAGCACGATCAACGGCGATGCGAATATCGGTTTCTACAAGGAACTGGCAGCGGCCGGCATCTCGGCGGATGATATTCCTGTTGTGGCTTTCTCGGTTGGTGAAGAAGAACTAGCCGGCCTCGACACGTCGAACCTTGTCGGCCATCTGGCAGCTTGGAACTATTTCCAATCGGCTGAATCGGATGCCAACGATGCCTGGGTCGCCGCGTGGAAAGAACGTATGGGCGAAGAGCGCGTGACCAATGACCCGATGGAAGCGCACTATATCGGCTTCAACATGTGGGTGAACGCCGCTGAGGCCGCTGGAACAACCGATGTCGATGCTGTCCGCACTGCGATGTACGGCCAGGAATTCCCGAACCTGACTGGTGGCACGGCTGTCATGTTGCCGAACCACCACCTGGCGAAGCCGGTTCTGATCGGTGAAATCCAGGAAGACGGTCAGTTCGACATCATCAGCCAGACCGAGGAAGTCCCAGGTGATGCCTGGACCGACTTCTTGCCGGAATCGGCTGTTCTGAAGTCCGACTGGGCTGAGCTTGGATGCGGTATGTACAACACCGAAACTGCAAGCTGCGTTCAGATCAAGTCGAACTACTAAAACGTAAGGCGGGGTTCGACCCCGTTTCAAGTTGACGCAATTATCAGGGGGCGCGGACAGCGCCCTCTGACCTCCAGGGGGCAGGGGTATGGTACGTTTACTTGCATTGATTTGGCTGGTCGTCCTGAGTTTCCCCGCAGCGGCGCAAGACGCAGATGCGCCGATCCAGAAACTTCTTCAGGAACACGGCGAGATCATCGCAAAATCGTCGCGCAGAACCATTGGCCCCGCAATTGACGCCTTGGGCAGCAGCAGTCTGCCGAAAGCATCTGAAGTTCTGGAAAAGTGGCAGGCGAAAGAGCTGTGGCAAATCAAAGAAAGCGGGCTGTTCGTCTATACCGAAAAGGTTGACAGCAAGACCGAACAGATGATCGACATCGCCTCGGGCGCGGCGATCGGCGAAATTGCCAAGCGCGATCTGAAGCAACTCAAACCCAATAGCGGCATTCGGGGGATGATCGGCGCGGCGCTGGTCAAGTTCCAGTTGCAGGACCCGAGCCCATTCGCGCGAAACAGGGCCCTGGATGCCATCCAGCGGGATGCGGAAGACACCCATCTGGCTGCGTTGCGCGACGTGATGGGGGGCGAAGAGAACCTCGAGATCGCAGCGCGCATGGCCCGGCTGGAACGACTTCTGACAATCGAGTTCGGCGCGGATGAGGCCGAGCGGATCGCGGCCATCGAACATTTCGCGGGCGATTTGGGCGTTGATGTCCGGGCGGCGCTGAACCCACTGGTTGCCGTGCGGATCGAGGCTGCAGAGGAGACGCCGGAGGGCGACGACATCGTCCGGGTTCTGACGCCGGGCAGCGAAATGTTCCCGCGGGAGGACGCCTATGACATCCTTGTCCGCGCCGAACTGGCCAAGCCCCGCATCAGCCGGGACGACAAGCGCGAGGCGCTGATTGCGAATATTCAAGCGGAGACAGTCGCCGGTGTGCAGGTGGCGAGTCTGGATAGCGAGGAAGCGCGCGATCTGGCCTATGCGTCACTGGCCCGCGACGGCGTGGTCGATGCCGTCGCGACCGAGGCCGAGGTCGATGAGACCCTGGCGACCTTCACCTTTTACGAGCGATACACTGGTGCCCCGCCTTCCGTGGCACTTGCCGCCGCAGCTGTGCTTGCCGGGATCGAAACAAAGGTGGCCCTGAACCAGACGGCGGATTTGGCGCTGGATGCGGTTTCGCTGGCATCGATCTATTTCCTGGCGGCCATTGGCCTCGCCATTACCTTTGGCGTGATGCGGGTCATCAACATGGCCCATGGCGAGTTCATCATGATGGGGGCCTATACGGGATTTGTGGTGCAGCAATTCGTGGCCGACCACACGATTGCAATTGTTCTGGCCATCCCGCTTGCCTTTGCGGTGACGTTCCTGGCCGGAGTTGCGATGGAACGTCTGGTGATCCGGCATCTGTACCACCGTCCGTTGGAAACACTTCTGGCGACTTTCGGGATCTCGATCGCCCTGCAGCAGATTGCCAAGAACATCTTCGGCACCCAGGCGCGGCCCCTGACGGCACCGGGCTGGCTGGATGGATCGCTTGTGTTCAATGACATCGTGTCGATCAGCTATATCCGCATTGCGATCTTCGTTCTGGCGCTTTTGTTCCTGGCGCTGTTCCTGTTCGTGATGAACAAGACGCGGCTGGGGCTGGAAGTGCGTGCGGTGACACAAAACCCGCGCATGGCGGCGTCGATGGGGATCAATCCCGACAAGATCAACATGCTGACATTCGGCTTCGGCTCGGGCATCGCCGGGATCGCGGGCGTGGCCATCGGGCTTTATGCCAAGGTGACCTCGGAGATGGGCGCTGACTATATTGTGCAGGCCTTCATGACGGTTGTTGTGGGCGGTGTCGGCAATATCTGGGGCACGCTGCTGGGCGCGTCCTTGGTTGGCACGCTGCAAAAAGGGATCGAGTTCCTGAACCCATCAAACACGCTGGCGGCGCAAACCTATATGATCCTGTTCATCATCTTGTTCATTCAATTCCGGCCGCGCGGCATCATCGCGCTCAAAGGCCGGGCGGCGGAGGCGTGAGGATGCAAGGTTTTGCGCTTGGCTGCGCCAATCGCCCGGCTGGGGGAGCGCTGCTCCCCCAGACCCCCACGAGGTATTTCGGGGCCAATGAAAGGGCGGTGGCATGAGTGAGATGTCGGCCGGTGCGCTTCGGCGAAAGCCTTTGGTGGTGCAATACCCGTCTTTGGTGATCTTTTTGGGGCTTCTTGCGCTGTTCACCATAGCCGTGACAGTGTTGTCGGAAGGCTTCGGGATTGGCGTGATCTCGACATCTTTCGTCAAGACCTTGGGGAAGACGCTGTGTTTGTGTCTGGTGGCTTTGGCGATGGACTTAGTGTGGGGCTATTGCGGGATCCTGTCGCTGGGCCACATGGCGTTTTTTGGGATCGGCGGCTATGCGATTGGCATGTGGCTGATGTATGCGCGGACCGAGTTGATCGTCATCGACAGCCTTGCCAATCAGGCCCTTCCGCCAACACCGCAGGAGATATCCGACGGGATTGCCACGCAAATTTTTGGGGTTGTCGGGGCTTCGGAGTTCCCGCCCATTTGGAGCTTTGCACATTCTCTGCCGCTGCAGCTGGCGGCGGTGATTCTGGTGCCCGGGCTGCTGGCGCTGGTCTTTGGCTGGCTGGCGTTCCGCAGCCGGGTGACCGGCGTTTACCTGTCGATTTTGACACAGGCCATGACCCTGGCGCTGGCGCTTTACCTGTTCCAGAACGACAGTGGACTGCGCGGCAATAATGGGTTGTCGGGTTTGCAGAACCTGCCGGGCCTGGACGCGGTGCCACAGGCAAGCGTGTCGATCTGGTTCTTCTGGGCGTCAGCGCTTGCGCTTGGGTTTGGCTATCTGGGCTGCGTTGCCATCGTCTCGGGCAAGTTCGGGTCGGTCATTCGCGCGATCCGCGATGACGAAGCGCGGGTGCGTTTTCTGGGCTACCCGGTCGAGGCTTACAAACTGTTCGTCTTTACATTCACGGCGGTTCTGGCGGGGATTGCCGGCGCGCTTTATTACCCGCAGGCAGGCATTATCAACCCGGCCGAGATTGCGCCCATTGCTTCGATCTATCTGGCCGTCTGGGTTGCGATTGGCGGGCGGGGACGGCTGTACGGGGCGGTGATCGGCGCGGCCTTCGTGTCGCTCTTGTCGACCTGGTTCACCGGCGGGCAGGCGCCCGACATTAACCTGGGTTTCTACACGATCGAGTGGGTGAATTGGTGGACCGTCTTGCTTGGCTTGTCCTTTGTGGCCGTCACGCTGTTCGCGCCGAAAGGGATCGGGGGTCTGTTCGATCTGCTTGCGGCCAAGCAAACCCCTGATCGGCACGGGGCTGATTTGGGACCGGACGCGGGTGCTTTGCGCGAGAAGGAGGCGGATACATGAGTGCGCTTCTGGAAGTCTCGGGCGTGTCGGTCAGTTTTGACGGGTTCAAGGCGATCAACAATTTGTCTTTCAGCATCGGGTCTTCGGAATTGCGCGCGGTGATCGGGCCGAATGGTGCGGGGAAGACCACGTTCATGGACATCATCACCGGCAAGACCAAGCCCAATGAGGGGCGTGTCCTGTGGGGTGAGAAGTCGCAGTCGCTTCTGGCCATGTCGGAAAGCAAGATCGCGCAGGCGGGTGTGGGGCGGAAGTTTCAGCGGCCGACCGTGTTCGAAGATCAAAGCGTTGCCGACAATCTGATGCTGGCGCTCAAGAAAAGCCGAAACCCGTTTGCGGTTCTGCGGTTCAAGGCCAGCCAGCCAGATCAGGAAAAGGTCGAGGGGTTGGCGACCGAGATTGGCCTGTCGGGTGCTTTGACGCGCAAAGCGGGCGAGTTAAGTCACGGGCAAAAACAGTGGCTTGAGATTGGGATGTTGTTGGCGCAGGACCCCAAGCTGTTGCTGGTCGATGAACCGGCGGCGGGCATGACGCCGACAGAGCGTGAACACACCACCGACCTGCTGGTTGAGGCGGCCAAGACCCGGGCGGTGGTG
>JBCCCA010000195.1:0-6592 GCA_039033735.1 Pseudomonadota bacterium | reverse complement strand
GTCGGTCAATCCGCGCTGGAGCAAAGTCTTCCCCCGCACCGCCACCATTGGTTACCACCACTTCTACAAGGAACCGTCGCGCGTTGCCTCGCGCTGACATGTTTCGCGCTGTCACCTTGCGTGAACAGCCATAGATTGCGTCGGCCCGGTTTGCTATAATCGTCGGAATAAAAAGAAACCGGGGCATAAGATGGCAAGAACTCTCTTCGGAACGGACGGGGTCCGAGGGCGCGCGAATACGGCACCCATGACCGCTGAAATCGCGATGCGCCTTGGCGCGGCAGCAGGCCGTTTCTTTCGGCGCGATGGGTCATCTGCACACCGGGTCGTGATCGGGAAAGACACGCGTTTGTCCGGCTATATGTTCGAGAATGCGTTGACGGCCGGTTTCACCTCGACGGGTATGAACGTGCTGCTGCTTGGCCCTGTGCCGACGCCAGCGGTTGGTTTGCTGGTTTCCTCGATGCGCGCGGATGTGGGCGTCATGATCTCGGCCAGCCACAACCCGCATGAAGACAACGGCATCAAATTCTTTGGACCGGACGGCTTCAAGCTTTCGGACGAGGCCGAGGCCGAGATCGAGGCCATCATGGCCGGCGACATCAATCTTGCGGCGGCCGGAAACATCGGGCGGGCGAAACGGATCGATGACGGGCTTTATCGCTATGTCGAACGGGTCAAATCCGCGCTTGGAACACTAAATCTCGACGGCCTGAAAGTGGTCGTGGATTGCGCGAACGGTGCCGCATACAAGGCCGCGCCGCAGGTACTGTGGGAACTTGGCGCAGATGTGATCGAAATCGGGGTGCGCCCGAACGGCACGAACATCAATCTGGATTGCGGCTCGACGTCGACGGCACAGGCCGCCGCCAAGGTCCGCGAGACCGGAGCGGATGTCGGCATTTGTTTGGACGGTGACGCGGACCGGATCATGATATTGGACGAAAGCGGTGCCGTCGCCGACGGCGATCAGGTCATGGGCCTTTTTGCGGCGCGGTGGGCGGCAGAAGGCAAGCTGCGCGGCGGCGCGCTGGTGGCAACGGTCATGTCGAACCTGGGTCTGGAACATTACCTGTCCGGGCAGGGCATCGGCTTACATCGTACGGCTGTGGGCGACCGGTATGTCGTCGAAGCTATGCGCGCAGGCGGGTTCAATTTGGGCGGGGAACAGTCCGGTCATATCGTCATGACAGACTATGCCACCACCGGTGATGGGCTTCTTGCGGGCTTACAATTCCTGGCGGAAATGAAGCGAAGCGGTCACGCCGCAAGCGCTTTGCGCCAGGTTTTCGACCCCGTTCCGCAGCTTTTACAGAACGTACGTTTCGAGACAGGAGCGGCGCCGCTGGAAATGCATTCCGTGAAAGAAGCGATTGCAGATGCCGAAGCCCGTTTGGACGGCTCGGGGCGACTTCTGATCCGTAAATCCGGGACGGAGCCTTTGATCCGCGTCATGGCCGAATGCTCAGACGAAGGTTTGCTGAGCCAAGTCGTGGGCGATGTCGTACGTGCTGTAGAAGACGCTTGAGAGATGACACGGAAGCCCTCGTGGGTCGTTGACAAGGAACGCGCCGAAAGTGCTTCCTTTTGGCTTTTTGGGCTGCACGCGGTTCGCGATGCGCTGAACAACCCGGCACGCCGCAAACTGCGCCTGATCGTGACCAAGAACGCTGCCGATCGCTTAAGCGACACGATTGCAAAGGCAGAGATGACACCCGAGATTGCCGATGCGCGCAAATTTCCCGCCCCGCTTGATCCCGGTTCGGTCCACCAGGGAGCCGCCTTGGAAGTGCGCCCACTGGACTGGGGTGGAATCGAGGCGGTCGTGCCAGCCACAGGCCCGGCACATGTGTTGCTGTTGGACCGTGTCACCGATCCGCACAATGTCGGCGCGATTTTGCGCTCGGCCGAGGTTTTTGGCGCTTCGGCTGTCATCGCACCCATGCGGCACTCTGCGCCCGAGACCGGCGCCTTGGCAAAAACCGCCTCGGGTGCGCTGGAACGCCAGCCCTATCTGCGTGTCAAGAACCTGTCCATGACCATGGAGACTTTGAAGACCCTCGGGTTTCAGCTGATCGGCCTGGCCGGCGAAGTGGAGGATACGCTCGAAACAAGCCTGAAGACTGCGGGTGACCGTGTGGCCCTTGTTTTGGGCGCTGAAGGCCAAGGATTGCGCGATAAGACGCGTGCCACGTGCGACAGATTGGTGCGCATTCCGTTTTTCGGCGAATTCGGGTCACTCAACGTCTCAAATGCTGCCGCAATCTCCCTATATGCTACAGCACGACGGGAGATGACATGACACCAAAAATTGCCACCTGCTGCTATTGTGGAACCCGCGCGGCGCTGAGCCTGTCGGGCGAGACGCGTCATGAATTAGCCTGTTCCAACTGCGGCGCGCCGTTGCATGAAATGAAAATGCTGCGATCGGATGCGGAAAAAACCCGCAACACTTCCCGCCCATTCAGTGTGCGAGAGAAGTCGCCAAAGCACGACTCGCGCAAGCGAAAAAAGAAAAAGAAATCAAAGAGCTTGTCGCGACGGTTCATGGAAGAAATGTTCGATAGCGCGGAAGACCTATTCGACATCTTCGATTGAACGTTGCGCCGACATTAAGGCTCTGTTCACGATTTTGCGACATCCTCTTTCATAAGCACGTCATTGACACCACCTCTTACGCATAAGTCAGGTTCGGAACACCTGGCTTAATCACTGTCCCTCGTTCCGAACTGAGCGCCCGTTTTTTGAAACGGGCGTTTTTTTGTGGTCACAGCTTCGGGATGCTTGTCAGATTGCAGTTACCCCGCTTGCCAAACCGGATTATTCTGTCGGGTGAGCAGACGAAGCAGGCAGGATCCAACTCTTGATTACCCGACGAAATTTGATGATTGGCGCCGGTTCGCTGACCTTGGCCGCTTGCAGCCGTTCACCAGAAAAAATCGCCTTAGCGTCAACAGGCGAGGTTGAACGCCTTACCACGTCAATCCTTGGAATGCGGCCAGATGTAGACGCGGATGAAGCCGCGCGCGCGGCACGAATTGCTTTCGATCATACCCGGGCACTGGCGATCCAGTATCAAATTACGGACCCGCCTTTGATCCATAATACAAAGGTCAACCTTGGACTGAAACCGCGCGGACTTTGCTGGCATTGGGCCGAAGATATCGAGCGCCGGTTGGATGCCGAAAGTTTTGAGACGCTGGAGATGAACCGTGCAATCGCGGAAGGTCGCGGACTACGGATTGACCATTCGACAGCGATCATAAGTGCCGCGGGCGATGGATTTTCGCGCGGTGTCGTGCTTGATCCCTGGCGGAATGGCGGCGAGCTGTTCTTTGCGCCAGTGCTGGAGGATACCCGTTTCAACTGGGAGGCGCGTGAAATTGTCCTTGGACGCCGCCGTGATTTGCGCGCCATTGCCGGCTAATATTCGTTGACTTGAAGAGCCGTGAAGACGCCGCTCTCGCACCCATAAGGTGGGTTTGAGTTTGCGAATAGTCCTTTAACTTCCCTACAAAGAAGCGACGGTTGTGCAGCGTTGGCGCCAAAGTGCCTTGTTTCACATCGGAGGCCAAAACACCTCCATTCGTCGGTCACATGTGACTGGACAGGCAGGGCGCGCTCTGTATCCTTTTAAGTACTCAAACGGGCTGCGGGGTGTCTACCGGACCGGCCCGGCGAGCCGGGGCGCTTTGCCTTCCGGCCTGTGTGAAATCCCTGAGTGATGGTGCCACGGCACGGGGCCGGTCTCCGGCTTTTCAACAGGGAGGTTTGACCGATGAAAACGGGTGTAATTGGTCTGGGCGATATGGGCTCAGGTCTTGCAAAGAACTTATTGTCCGCAGGCTTTGATGTGGCAGGGCATGATATTTTGCCGGATCGCATACAGGCTTTCGGCCAAATGGGGGGGCGGATGGCGCCCAGTGCGGCAGATGTCGGCAGGGGGGCTGACGCCGTGTTTGTGATGGTGATGAACGGCGGCGAGGTCGGGGATGTTCTTTTTGGCGAGAACGGTCTGACACAGACAATGACAGCCGGCGCTGCTATTCTATTGTCGGCCACCATCAAACCCTTCGAAGCGCGCGAGATTGGGGAAAGGTTGGAACCGAGCGGCCTTCACCTGATCGACACACCGGTGTCGGGTGGATATCCCGGCGCGCAGAACGGCACGCTGACGATGATGGCCGCAGCGCCGGAAGATGTGTTGAACCGTTTTCGACCGGTGATGGACGCTGTCTCGGCAAATATTCACCATGTTGGAACAGCGCCCGGAGACGGGCAGACAGTGAAAGCGTGCCTTCAGTCTTTGATCGGCGCCCAGTTTTCGGCGACCTTCGAAGCGGCGGCCCTTGCGGCGAAGGCGGGTGTACCAGGGCAGGTCATCTTGGATGTGTTTTCGACCTCGTCAGCGGGCTGTGGCGTGGTCAATAATGCGCTCGAGAAGATCATCGACCGCCAGTTTGAGGGGACCGGCAGTCATATCAATACAATGCACAAAGACCTGACGATCTCAATGGGCCTGGGCGAGGCGTTGGGCGTTCCCCTGCACACGGCCGCCGCGGCCATGCAGGTCTTTCATGCTGGTAAAACACGCTACCCCGACGGAGACAATTGGGTGTGTACCCGCGTGATCGAGGAAATTGTCGGCGCGGAACTGCACCGGGCAGCGGCGAAACATCGCTGAGGGATCGGCATATTTTTGACAACATGAAGGGAGGGCGCGCATGAAACTTGGCGTGATCTGTGATGGCATCAGTCGCAACCTGGCGCATGCTGTTGATGTGATGGACGAATTCGGGCTGACCCATGCCGAGCTGCAATATGTTGGCGACACAGAGGTGGGCGATCACAGTGCCGCCGAGGTCGCCCAGATCGACGCCCTTTTGCGGGACCGCGGCAAGCCTGTATCGTGTGTGTCGCGCCATGTGTTTGCCGGGCTTACAACGGCCAACAGACCCGGCGATAGGGCGCATTCCGAACACATGGACGCTTTGAAGCGGGTGATCGACATGGCCCATGTTGTGGGTGCGCCGCTGGTCCGGATTATGACGAACAAGAAGGAGCAGATCCTTTGGGGGCATGGCGGGGCGGAGGTCTGGAATGTGGCGCATGGTGCATGGGACAAAACCCTTGCCCTGATAGCGCCTGCCATCGAGGTTGCGCGCGACGCTGGCCTTACCCTTGTGGTGGAAACCGGCAACGGGACGATGGTGAATTCTAACCATACGGCGAGAAAACTGATCGACGATCTTGGCGCAAAGGACGTGCTCAAGGTTTTGTGGGATCCCGCCAACAATTGCTGGTGCCATGAGCGCGCTTATCCGGATGGGTATGATGTAGTGCGAGACGGCTACCTTGGCCATATCCATATCAAGGACGTATTGGTCGACACGCCGCGCGCCACGCTGCGTGTGACAAAGATGGGCGAGGGACAGCTTGCCGATCAATTTGGCCCGCTTGGTCGCGCCTTGCAGAGCGACGGGTATGAGGGTGTCGTTTCTTTTGAGAGTGTCTATCACCCGGGCAATGGTGATTTCGAAGCGGGGTTCCGCGCATCGATTGATCGTTTCAAGACTTGCTTTTCTGGCGATCTGTCACAATTCTGAAGCGTGTCACCCGTATTTGGGTGGCAAAATTGGAAGAGGGGCAAAGGCATGACCGAGATTCATCCAGTTCACTTTGTGATGACGGTTCTGTTTGGCCGACGGAAACCGGTCTCTGTTCCCGACTGGTTAGCCTGATCGCAGGACCCGGCTCATGACAACCGGTGTCAGGAACATCGGGACCTGATAGCAGCCGATAAACAGCAGGACATCGTCCACTACTTCAGGCGGCAGGGCGACGAGGAACAGAGCTACGTTACGGTTGCCGGTCGCAATGGCAATGCCCGCGTTTTTTATGGACATGCTGACATGGGCGAGAAACTGAAGCCCGAAATTCAGTGCAATCGCGAAGGCCAGCCAAAGCGCAAAGAGCGAGGGGGTCTGCTGGAGGGCGGGACCCATTGCCGACATCAGACCCACGACCACCACCGCCAGCAAAAGGGCGGCCATGCCGTCAAGCGCGCGGCGTTGATCATCGCCCAATTCGCGGCTTCCGCGCAGCAGGAAGGCTGCGCCCACCGCCAATGCGATGACCCCCAACAACCGGCCCGCGCTCAGTGCGACATCTGCCGGTGTCGGAATCGCGGGCAGGGCCCAAAGCACAGGAATGACCGTCAAGGGGAACAGCGCCGTTCCGATCAGCACGATCTGCATCGCTCGCGTCGGGTCACGCCCCATCAGGATTGCAAAGCTTGGCGCACCTGAAACGGCAGGGGCGGACAAAACGAAAATTACCGCAAGCGCGGGTGCGGTTTCGACAACCCCCGCAAGCGTCAGGACCAGAATAGCGGTCAGGGGGACCGCCACTTGCAAGAAAAGGACACGCAGCGTCGACGCTTGAAGTACCGCCCAACTGCCGACCGTTGCGCACGGACCAATCCGGTAAGCGCTGACAAACAGCAGGGCGCCAATCAGCAGCGGCAACCAATCCTTAAGTGCCAGGGCGAGGGACGGCAGGCTAAGACCCGCGATCAGTCCGGCAACCAGGC
>JBCCCA010000194.1:0-6619 GCA_039033735.1 Pseudomonadota bacterium | reverse complement strand
TTAAAAGAAATCCCCCCACCCTAGGGGTGGGAGGACTGTGCTATCATAAGCTGTTAACAAAGATTAAGTCAGTGTTAACGGCTCTGACATCATTCCATGGTAATATACTTCACCTTCGGCTGGTCTTCCGGGTCAACTTCTATTCCGACGCCGTTGGCCATCCCCCAGTTCAGAACCTGGTGGTGGATCGGGATATAAAGCGCCTCATCCTGAACGACCCGCCAGATATCGGCAATGTCTGAATTCCGCGCATCCAGATCTGTGTTCGACGCCAGAGATTTGATCTTGGCATCCAAATCATCGTTGTCGAAACCGGTCCCGTTCCACGTCCCGATATCGCTCTCACGGCCATGGACAAGGAAGTTGAAGATATATTCGGAATCATAGGTCGGAACGCCCCAACCCAACATGTAAAAGTCGGTCTGACCGTCTGTAATCAATGGGAAATGCTGGGCTTTGGGTTTAGCATCCAAATTCACTGTCACCCCGATCTGTCCAAACATACCAACCGCCGCCTGACAGATACCTTCGTCGTTGATATAGCGGTCATTCGGGCAATCCAGGCGGATCGAGAAACCATCACCGTAACCCGCTTCTGCCATAAGTGCTTTTGCAGCTTCCACGTCGGTCGAGCTTTCCCCATCCATCGCAGCCGTCCAGCCGTTGACGAAAGGCGGTGCGATCATGCCCGCTGGTTCGGACTGACCACGCATCACCACTTGCTGGATCGCATCGCGATTGATGGCCATCGACATCGCCTTGCGCACACGAACATCTGCCAGCGGGTTGGCACCGTCAACATTGTCGGCTTCAAGATCATCCGCGCCCTGGTTCATCCCAAGAAAAATCACGCGGTTTTGCGGGGCTTTCTTAACCACCAGACCATCGGCCTCATCGACCCGGGCAAGGTCCTGCACGGGCATGTCCTGAAGGAAGTTAACCTCACCCGACAAAAGTGCCGCAACCCGCGTCGCCGCATTCTGGATCGGGGTGTAGATGATCTCGGACACCTCCAACGGGAACTGATCCTGACCCCAATAGGCTTCGTTGCGGGTCATCACGGTGCGGACATCCGGCTCACGACTGGTCAGAACGTAAGGGCCCGTGCCGTTCGCATTCGTCGTCGCGAAGGTAATCTCGCCCCCTTCAAAATCCTGCACATTGACGGTGTTGTTCGCTTCGGTCCATCCTTTGTCCATCATGAACAGATTGGTCAGGTTCGACGGCAGAATCGGGTTCGGTCCGTCTGTCACGATCTCGACCGTGAAATCGTCAACCGCGCGGACTTCGGTGATCGAACCGATCAGCTCTTTCATGTCGGAATTCGGCTGCTTCGCACGCTCGAAGCTGAAAACCACATCTTCGGCCGTAAAATCTGCACCGTCATGGAACGTGACACCTTCCCGCAGCTTGAAGACCCAAACGTTTGGATCATCGGCACTTGGCGCCCATTCAGTGGCAAGCGCGGCCTCGAAAGCGCCGGTCGTGTCACGAATGATAAGCGGTTCGTACATCTGGTGCCGGATCGTATGCGTCGGCCCTTCGTTTTGCGAATGTGGGTCAAGGGTCAAGGCATCGCCTGCCCGCGCCCAGCGCAAGGTTTCAGCGGTAGCAGGTGCAGCCAATGACGCCAGCACGGCGGCCAATACTGCTTTGTTTGCAAAAGTCATGGAAACTCCCTGGTCTTATTCTTTTGATGCGCTCAGTCTTTGCCAGTTTTCTTCGGAAGCTCAAGCGATACCGTTCGTTGCCCTTGCGCAGGACGCAGAAACTGGTGACGATATGTGCGATCGTCAGGAGGTGGATGATGAAGGATCATGCAGACCCGCTTATTCTTCGGCAGGACGAAGCTGGAATAGCCGTGCTAACCCTGAATGCCCCCGGCACCATCAACGCATTGAGCGAAGACATGATTGCCGCGCTCAGCACCACATTTGACGAGCTGGCCACGGACCGATCCACAAAGGCCGTGATCCTGCGCGGCGCCGGAGATCACTTCTGCGCCGGTCATAATCTCAAGGAAATGAGTGCCCGGCGCGCAGACCCCGATGGGGGATTTCAGTATTTTCAGGACCTGTTCGCCAAATGCTCGGCGATGATGTTGAAAATCACAAAGCTGCCTCAGCCCGTCATTGCCGAGGTCTCGGGTATTGCGACCGCTGCGGGCTGTCAGCTTGTTGCTACTTGTGATCTGGCCGTTGCCTCGGACGAGGCCAGGTTTGCGACTTCTGGCGTCAATATCGGGCTGTTTTGCTCAACCCCGATGGTGGCGCTGTCCCGTAACATGTCGCGCAAGCACGCAATGGAAATGCTGCTTCTCGGGGAATTTTTGCCCGCGGAACGTGTGGCCGAACTTGGCCTTCTGAACCGCGTTGTTGAACGCGACGCTCTGTCTCAAACGGCCTTCGACATGGCGCGGGCCATCGCGGACAAATCCCCGACGGCTGTACGCATCGGCAAGCGCGCCTTTTATGAACAAACGGAACTTCCGCTTCAAAAAGCCTATGAATACGCAGGCCAGATTATGGCGGAAAACATGATGGCTCGGGACGCCGAAGCAGGGATCGGGGCGTTTATAAGCAAAGACGCGATGCCCGATTGGAGTGGCGATTAGATATCCTCACACGTTGGCTACACGTCACCGGACCCATGCTCTGAAATCCGTTTGAAACTCTGCCAGCCCCCGCCGATACTGCCTGCATGGCAGGACCAACCCTAAAAGATGTTGCCGAGCGCGCTGGCGTCTCACGGTCCGCCGTGTCGCGCACCTTTACCGACGGCGCCTCGGTCTCGCCGCGCATGCGCGGCAAGGTGGAACAGGCCGCGCGCGAACTTGGCTACAGCCCGAACGCGCTTGCCTCATCCTTGACGACCGGGCGCACTAAGCTAATCGGTTTGATTGCAAACAACTTTCAAAACCCGCTGTTTCTGGAAATTTTCGATCTTTTCACGCGCCGGCTTCAGGACCGAGGGTTGCGGCCCTTGCTGGTCAATCTAACCGATGAAACAGACCCCATGCACTCGGTTAGAATGATGCGAGCGTATTCCGTCGACGGGGTTGTCGTGGCCTCGTCGACGTTGCCGCCGGTTTTCGCTAAGGCATTTCGCGATGCCGGTATTCCTGTTGTCCACAGCTTCGGGCGTTATTCGACGCGACCGCGTGTCCACGTCGTTGGCATCGACAATGTCGAATGCGGGCGCATGGCGGCGCTTGAACTTATCGCGCGCGGATACACACGGGTCGGGTTCCTAGGCGGGCCCGAGGCCGCGACATCGACGCAAGACCGTTTGCACGGGTTTGGCGCCGAAATCGCAAAACACCCTGGCATCGAGATGCGCCATTCGTTTGCGACAGGTTATTCCTTTCAGGCCGGGCGCACCGAAATGTTGCGCCTGATCAAGACCGGAGCAGCCGAGGCATATTTCTGCGGTGATGACATTGTCGCCGTCGGCGCGCTGTCGGCCCTAAAAGACAGCGGCTATGCAATCCCGAAGGACGTGGGCATCATCGGCCTGAACGATATGGAGATGGCCGGGTGGGAAAATATCAATCTGACGACCATCCAACAACCGGTGTCCGAGATCATCGACACAAGTGTGTCGCTGATCACATCCCTGCTTGACCTGCCCGAAGCGCGGCCGAAAGCGCGGTTATTCTCGTGCAAGGTGATTGAGCGGGGCACGCTTCGCGCCCGCGAGGCACGCGCATAGGGCTAAGTTGCGACTGCCCCCATGGCTCTAACGCAGCGATGGTGGACGTGCATCGACCCAAACGCCGCCTGCCTTGGCCGAGGCAACCGCCTGATGCACCGCTGCCATCGACCGAAGACCGTCTTCTGCCATCGGGAACCGGCCATGTGGCGCGCTACGTAAAGCGGAAGCAATATCGACATAGATATTGGCAACGGCCAAGGGAAAGCCTTCGGGATGCGCTATGGCGACACGCGACAGCCGGGCCGCTTCATCTGACAACCCGTCTTCGCCCTTCTCGATGATCTGCGTGCGGCCCCCGACCGGAGTGTAATAGACTTGGTTTGGCTCTTCCGAACGCCAGCGCAGCCCGCCGGTTTCACCAAACACCTGAATGTCGAACCCGTGCTGTCGACCAATCGCAACAGACGATGTCCAAAGCCGCCCGACTGTGCCGCCTTCCATGCGGAAGTTCACCATGGCGTCGTCTTCCAGTTCCCGGCTCGGGATAGTGGACGCAAAATCAGCCGACAGTTCTCTGACTTCGTCGCCCGCGATGAAGGACGCCATGTGCAAAGCATGAATTCCGCAATCCGCGAACTGGCCCGACACGCCCGCCATGGCCGGATCATAGCGCCACCGTACCCGTGGATTGTCAGCATCCGTGGCATCGCCGTGATGCCCATGACTGAAATTGGCGACCACCAGTCGCACTTTGCCGATCTGATCCGTCGCCACCATGTGGCGCATCTCGCGCACCATGGGATAGGCGCTGTAGCAATAGTTCACCGCGCAAATCTTACCTGAGGCTTTCGCCACGCGGACGATGTCTTCGCCCTCTTCAACGGTCATCGTCATCGGCTTTTCGCAGAGCACGTTGAACCCAGCTTCCAGAAAGGCCTTGGTGATTTCAAAGTGAGTTGAGTTCGGTGTGGCCACCGTCACCAGATCGACCCGGTCGGCACGTCCTTTCTCGCCCTCAAGCATGTCCTGCCAATCAGCATAGGCGCGGTCCGGCGCCACCCCCAATTCGTCAGCATAGGCCCGGCCCCGCTCCGCATCGACGTCTAACGCACCTGCGGCCAGCACGAAGTTCCCATCTGCCCGCGCACCCATCAGATGCGCCGGTCCGATCTGGCTGCCTTTGCCGCCGCCGATCATGCCCCAGTTCAGTCGTGCCATCGCGTCCGTCCTTTATATCACGTCCAGTTCGGCCACTTTGGCCGTGAGTTTTGGGAACAAAGCGCCCAGGCTTTCTTCCTCCCAAGGTATCCCCGCCGGTTCTGTCGGATGGGTAACTGTGCTGGGTGGCCAATCTTCGTCATGCACCGCTTCGAACACATCCATTACAACTGAACCAAAGTCTTCAAACTCGGCAAAAGGCTCGGTGATCTGACCTGCAAGATTTTCCGGGTCGGCCAGTGCCGCATCATAGACAGTCTTGCCTTGCGCAATCAGCCAGCTGCGAAAATCGATGAACCCGTCGTCCGAACACCCGCCATTAATGACATAGGCCGCGCCCCAAAGCTCCCAGCGATAGGCGGCAGCGACGGCGCGCTGAAAATCAGCGTCGAAGGCCAAGAGTTCGTCGCGCGACAGCCTCACCAGCGTGTTCCCCAAACTTTCCACCTGCGCGTCCATATCGGGACCGACAGTTTCATCAATGATCGACCAGAAACGGTCACCAAGCGTGTCCATGTCTTATCCTCCCTGCTATCTCCCAGATCGGTTCCAGGACCTTATCGCCTGTCACTAGAGCTGGATTGCGACAGCAGCGTGGCGCCTAAAACCCGATGGACTGGAGATAGCTCCGGTTCGCCCGCGCATCATCGATCGGGTTTACGTCGAGCGTCGGATCGCAATCCTGTTCGACCGTGCACCAGCCTTCGAAGCCATTGTCCAAAAGGATTTGCCGCACCTTCGGGAAATCGACATCCCCCTCGCCCAGATTGCAGAAAATGCCTTGCCCGCACGCCGTATAGAAATCGGTTCGATTGGCGACCACATCGGCTTTAACCTTCGGATCGATATCCTTGAAATGCATATAGGAAATCCGCCCGATATGCTTCTCCATGAAAGCCACCGGATCGAACCCGGCATAGGAATGATGCCCGGTGTCAAAGCAGATCTTCAGAATGCTCTCATCGACCTCATTCAAAAGCCGCTCAAGCTCTGGCTCGAAATCCATGAAACCGGCAGCGTGGGCATGCATGCCGACGGTCAGACCATGATCCACACCGATCTTGGCCGCTTCCTTGATCCGGTCGCGATAGGCCGCCCATTCGGTCGCATCCATCTGCTCGGCCTCATCCGCGCGACCGGCTGTCGGCGCGCGGCGGGCTGAGATCGAATCGATCAGCACAAAATGCTGCGCCCCATGCGCGACCAGCGCCTTGCAGGTCCGCACGGTGCCGTCCAGGACATCGTCCCAAGCGTCCGGGTCGTGAAACGGGCGGAACACGACGCCGCCGATCAACTCCAGATCATGTTCTGCCAAAGCGTCACCCAGCACCGCCGGCTCCTCGGGCATGAAACCCACCGGGCCCAGTTCGATACCTGTATACCCCGCCGCTGCATTCTGCTTGAGAACCGTCTGCCAGGTCGGGTTGCGCGCGTCGTTCGCAAATTCAACACCCCAGGAACAGGGCGCATTGCCAATCCGAATGGTCATCGTGTGGGACTCCTAAACCGAGATATCTACCCAAGCGCGGCTGTCTGACGATTGCCACGCCGCGTCAATCACTTTCATCACCTGCAGCCCGTCTTTGAACGTCGGCCAGACAGGCTCACCGATCTCAATCGCGGTCAGGAATTCCGTCGCCTCGATGATGATCTGGTCTTGGTACCCTGTGCCATGCCCGGGCCCGAGGCAAAACGGCTCATAGTCCGGATGCGCAGGACCAGTGAGGATTTTTCGAAACCCCCGCTC
>JBCCCA010000193.1:0-6666 GCA_039033735.1 Pseudomonadota bacterium | reverse complement strand
TCGTCGATGGCACTTTGAACCAGATTGTCCGAGCCGTCGAAGTGAATGGTGTGCAGTCGCGCGCCAAATGGCGCGATCTTGGCCCGCAACCGGCCGGTTCCAATGCGAAATGTGTCCATGTGCTACCTTGCCAGCGCCCGCGCCACGTCGGGCGCGAAATAGGTGAGGATGGCGTCACATCCGGCGCGCTTGAACCCAAGCAAGCTTTCGAACATCGCTTTGTCGCCGTCGATCCAACCGCGTTCGCTGGCCGCTTTGATCATCGCGTATTCCCCACTGACCTGATAGGCGGTGACGGGCGCGCCAAACGCATCGGACACCCGACGACAGATATCCAGATAGGGCATCCCGGGTTTGACCATCACCATGTCCGCGCCTTCGCGGAGGTCACGTTCGACAAGGCGCAAGGCCTCGTCTGAGTTGCCCGGGTCCATCTGATAGGTCTTCTTGTCGCCGGTCAGCAGACCCGATGCCCCGACAGCGTCCCGGAAGGGGCCATAAAACGAACTGGCATATTTCGCTGCATAACTCAGGATGCACACGTCGCTGTGGCCCGCAGCTTCAAGAGCCGATCGCATCGCGCCAATGCGCCCGTCCATCATGTCGGACGGCCCAATGATGTCGGCCCCGGCCTCGGCTTGTGCAACGGTCATCTTGACCAATGCCTCGACACTTTCATCGTTCAAGACCACCCCATCGCGCACAAGACCGTCCTGTCCGTTGATGTTATAGGGGTCAAGTGCGACGTCCGTCATAATTGCAATCTCGGGGACGGCGGCCTTGATGGCTCGCGTCACGCGGTTCGACAGGTTTTCGGGGTTCCAAGCTTCTTCGCAGGTCTCGTTCTTCAACGACGTGTCGATATAGGGGAACAGGCAAATTGCGGGAATGCCCAACGTCGCGGCCTCTTCTGCGGCGCGAACGGCGCGATCTGGTGTAAGTCGGGCCACGCCGGGCATCGAGGGGACGGGGGTTTCCTCGTCCTGACCTTCGCGGATAAATATCGGCCAGATCAGGTCATCCACCGACAGGCTGTTTTCGCGAACCAGCCGACGGCGCGCAGCCGAAGCCTTGGTGCGGCGAAACCGCGTTGCGGGAAAGATACCTGTCGCCATGAACTGAAGCCCTTATGCACAGTTTGTTGTTTAAATGCGGTAGCCTGACCGTGATGGGCTGGTCAAGTCTGGGCCGCTCGCCTAGGTTGCGCCGACGATTGAACTGGGATTGCCTGCGTGGATTGGTACGAATCCGTATTTGAAGTGATCGACCTCCGATCCTTCTCAAACCTTTGGTACTGGATCGGGCTGGCCGTGCTCTGGTCCTCTGTGTCTCACTGGGTGCTGGGGATACCGCATGATGCGATCCTGCGCGCCCGTCGAAATACACCTGAAACTGCGATGAACGACCTGCATGACCTGACCCGGGTCAATGTGAATCGTATTCTTTATATCGTGGATGTTTCGGGGGCTTGGCTGGCGCTGTTCGGATCTGCTGGCGTGACGGCGCTGGCGATCACGGCGTTTGGCTATAATGTCGAGTTTGCCCAGGCGATTTTCTTCATGGCGTTTCCGATGGTGGTGCTGGGCGGCCTTTCGGCGCGCGCTGCCCGTAAGATCCGCATCCACGAGATGCAGGGCGAGGATTTGATCCGCCATCTGATCCGCCATCGTTTTGTCATTCAGCTGATCGGCGTGCTGTCGATTTTCGTCACCGCCATGTTCGGCATGTGGGTTAATTTGTCGACCGGGCCGTTTGGCGGGTTCTGAGGCCGCTTGACACGCGGGGTCAAACGATTACCTCCCGGCTCCATGCTCGAAACACGACACATCACAGTTGGTGGCGCGCCGGAAGGCTATGACGCCACCCTAATCCTTGCCGAACTGAAGAAGGCCGGGGTGGTGTGTCACGTTGCCCGCGACGACAAGCGGATGCGCGCGATGGAAGAGGCGTTGGCCTTTTTTGCGCCGGATGTCCCTGTGATCACATTTCCTGGTTGGGACTGTCTGCCTTATGACCGCGTGTCGCCCAATGCGGATATTTCAGCAACCCGCATGGCGACTCTGGCCGGTCTGTTGCACGGGATGCCCGACACATTCGTTCTTTTGACAACTTTGAATGCGGCCACCCAACGCGTTCCGGCCCGCGACGTTCTGCGCGAAGCGGCGTATTCGGCCCGGGTTGGTGACCGTGTGGATGAGACTGCGCTGCGGTCGTTTTTGGTGCGGATGGGATTTGTGCAAGCGCCAACGGTCACTGAACCTGGGGATTATGCGATCAGGGGTGGAATAATTGATATTTTCCCACCTGGTGACGGCGGTCCCGTGCGCCTTGATTTCTTTGGGGATGTCCTGGATGGCGCCCGCCGCTTTGATCCGGTCACGCAGCGGACCACGGAAAAGCTGAAAACGATCGAGCTGGCGCCCGTGTCCGAGGTCATTCTGGATGACGCCTCGATCACACGGTTCCGTCAGAACTATCGACTTGAATTCGGCGCTGCAGGTACCGATGACCCGCTTTACGAAGCGATCAGCGCCGGCCGCAAACATGCCGGGGTCGAGCATTGGATGCCGTTTTTCCACGAAAAGCTCGAAACACTCTTTGACTATTTGCCCCTGGCCACGGTTGTGCTGGATGATCAGTCCGCCGCCATGCGCGTCGCGCGTTGGGAGGCCATTGAGGACCAATATGACGCCCGCCGCGAGGCGATGACCGCGAAGGGGCGGGTGGACAGCGTTTATAAGCCAGCGCCGCCCGCCGCGCTTTATTTCGACGAGGCCGCGTGGGACAGCGCGGTTTCGGGCCATCGGGTCCTGTCTTTCAACCCGTTGCCGCAACCAACAGGGCCCGGCGTCATTGATGCCGGAGGGCGCGTTGGTCGTGAATTCGCGCCGGAGCGACAGCAGGAATCCATCAGTCTGTTTGGGGCGTTGGCGGATCACGTGAAAGTAAAGCGCGAGCAAGGGCCCGTCGTGATTGCCTCCTACTCCGAAGGCGCGCGAGAGCGACTGCAGGGGCTTCTTGAAGATAGTGACGTCACGGACATCCAGGCGATCACTGATTTTCGCGATATTGGCAAATCCGGCGTCTATCTGGCTGTATGGGCGCTGGAGCATGGGTTTGAGGGGAAAGACGGCCTGACGGTCATTTCCGAACAGGACGTTTTGGGCGATCGCCTGATCCGGCAAGGTAAGAAGCGCAAGCGTGCAGATAATTTCCTTACCGAAACACAGTCGCTCAGTCCCGGCGACCTGATCGTCCATGTCGATCACGGCGTTGGGCGGTACATGGGCCTTGAGGTGGTCGAGGCGCTTGGCGCACCACATGAATGCATCCATCTTGAATATGCAGGCGGGGATCGCTTGTTCTTGCCGGTTGAGAATATCGAGCTGCTCAGCCGGTATGGCCACGAAGAAGGGCTGCTAGACCGGCTGGGCGGCGGCGCGTGGCAGGCCAAAAAAGCCAAGCTGAAAGAGCGTATCCGCCAGATCGCCGAAAAACTAATCCGTGTCGCAGCCGAACGGCAACTGCGCAAAGCCCCTGTGATAGAGCCTGTTCCGGGGGCGTGGGACAGTTTCTCGGCCCGCTTCCCCTATGAAGAAACCGATGATCAGCTAAAGGCCATCCACGAGACGTTGGACGACTTGGCGGCAGGACGCCCGATGGACCGGCTTGTGTGCGGAGATGTTGGGTTCGGCAAGACCGAAGTTGCCATGCGCGCCGCGTTTGTTGCCGCCATGGCCGGGATGCAGGTGGCTGTGATCGCCCCCACAACATTGTTGGCGCGTCAGCACGCTGCCAGTTTCAAAGAGCGTTTCCGCGGCTTTCCTGTTCAAATCCGCCAACTCTCGCGTTTTGTCGGCACAAAAGAGGCTGAAGAAGCGCGGCAGGGACTGGCGCGCGGCACAGTCGACATCGTCATCGGCACGCATGCTGTCCTGGCAAAGGGCATGCGCTTTGCCAACTTGGGGCTTCTGATCGTCGATGAAGAACAGCATTTTGGCGTCGCGCATAAAGAGCGGCTGAAAGAGCTTCGTTCGGACATTCATGTCCTGACGCTTACTGCCACGCCGATCCCGCGAACACTTCAACTGTCCCTCACAGGTGTCCGTGATCTTTCGATTATTGGTACACCGCCTGTCGACCGTTTGGCGATCCGCACCTATGTCAGCGAATTCGATACGGTCACGCTTCGCGAGGCCCTTTTGCGCGAACACTATCGGGGCGGTCAGGCGTTTTTCGTTGTGCCGCGCATCTCGGACTTACCCGAGATCGAAGACTGGCTGAAAACGGAGGTGCCCGAAATAAGCTATGTGGTCGCCCATGGTCAGATGGCGGCGGGCGAGTTGGATAGTCGGATGAACGCCTTTTACGATGGTAAGTTCGATGTGCTTCTGGCGACAACGATTGTTGAGAGTGGGCTGGATATCCCCACAGCGAATACAATGGTCGTGCACAGGGCTGATATGTTTGGTTTGGCCCAACTGTATCAGATCAGGGGGCGTGTCGGGCGATCCAAGACACGGGCCTATGCCTATCTGACGACACGGCCGCGCGTGAAGCTGACACCGCAGGCGGAAAAGCGGTTACGGGTGCTTGGGTCGCTGGACAGTTTGGGCGCAGGGTTCACGTTGGCCAGTCAGGACCTGGACATCCGGGGCGCCGGGAACCTGCTGGGCGAAGAGCAATCGGGGCACATCCGCGAAGTCGGCTATGAGCTTTATCAGTCCATGCTTGAGGAGGCGATCGCCAAGATCAAATCCGGGGAGATGGAGGGCCTGTCCGAGGCTGACGATCAATGGGCGCCGCAGATCAATCTGGGCGTTCCTGTCCTTATTCCAGAAGCTTATGTACCCGATCTTGATGTCCGTCTTGGCCTGTATCGGCGGTTGTCCGGTCTGGCTACAAAGGTCGAACTTGAGGGCTTTGCGGCTGAATTGATCGACCGTTTCGGTTCTTTGCCGAAGGAAGTGAACACCTTGCTTCTGGTGGTGCGGATCAAGGCCGAATGCAAAAAAGCGGGCATCGCGCGGCTGGACACCGGACCCAAGGGCGGCACGATCCAATTCCACAACGACAAATTTGCCAATCCGGCGGGCCTTGTCGCCTTTATCGAAGACCAGCGCGGCCTTGCCAAAGTCAAAGACAACAAGATCGTAGTGCGGCGTGACTGGTCGAAGACCAAAGATCGGGTGCAGGGAGCCTTCGCGGTTGCGCGTGATCTGGCCGCCAAGGCGAAGGCTGTTTGACTTAGCCGCGTCTGGCGCGCCAAGCCCCCATCAACCCAAGACCTGCGAGGAGAAGCAGCCCCGAGGCGGGCAGCGGAATTTCGCTGACCCCGGTGATCGTGAACTCGGCTTCGTAGTAAAAGTATCCGCAGAAACCGTCCGGCAGACCGGCAGGCGCAAGTTCCGGTTCGCAGAATTCCGACACATTCGAGAAGATGCCCGGATGACCAAAGCTGATCTTGCCATTCTTGAATGAGACGCCTTCTTCTTGGCCGATCCCGATGAAATCATCCGGGCCTGTTCCAAAAACTTCAACGGGCAATCTGCGGCCCGCAATGGTCAGGTCGCCAAGTTTGACGGTTCCAGTTACGTTCTGGCCTATTGATAAATCACCAAAAAATCCAAATGGGATGCGGTAATTCGCAGGAAAGCAGGGGTCGCCTGGGAAGCACCTGTCTTCTCCCAGCGGTCGCTGCAATTCGCCGATGCTGTCGCCGTCAAAAATCAGGTTGTATTTGAACGTGGCGGCCTGAGCTGGCATCACAACAAGCGAGAATAAGATAAATAAAATAGCGCGCATCGCACACAATCCTTTCGAGAAAAAGAATAGCTTGATTGAAGGTTAACGAGGTTCTTGCGTTTGCAAAAGCCTGAGATTCTGACTTGCCGTTGTCGGGCGTGCCGACTAGAGAGACGGCGGTGCGCCCGAGTGGCGGAATGGTAGACGCAGGGGATTCAAAATCCCCCGATGGCAACATCGTGTGAGTTCGAGTCTCACCTCGGGCACCAAATCTTAAATTCTTGGCAAAGAACGCACGGTGAAGGGTGACTTGGTCATTCGCCGCTGCGGTCTTCGTAGTCCTTCGGATCAAATCGGAGGAAGAACTGCACGAACAGGTAAAGACCGGCTATGGAAAACACCAGCGCCCAGGTTTGCGCATTGTTCGTCCACTCGAACACCGCCCAGGCCAGGATCACGAATGTTGCAATGAAGCGCCGGTAGAAAGGGCGAAAAAACGGGTGGCGCACCTCGAACATGGATTTCTTCATGGGGTGTCCCCTTCCTTTCTTGGCACTCTTGTGCGTCCTGGCCGCTGTATCAAGCGGGATGGGTCTTTCGGGGCGCGGAAAGAGCAGATAGAAGCTGCGCATGGCATTCGCACTGACCGATCACGCCGCGCTGAAGACGGCGTTTGACACAATTATCGACGTGCGCACGCCATCGGAATTCGCCGAAGATCATGTGCCCGGCGCGATCAATCTGCCTGTCCTATCGGATGATGAGCGGGCGCATGTTGGGACCATTTATGTACAGGACAGCCCGTTCAAGGCACGGAAGATTGGCGCCGCTTTGGTCGCCAAGAACGCGGCCCGGCATTTGCAAGACACGCTCTTGGATAAAGAAGGCGGGTGGCGACCGCTGGTCTATTGCTGGCGTGGT
>JBCCCA010000192.1:0-6670 GCA_039033735.1 Pseudomonadota bacterium | reverse complement strand
GCGAAACTAAAGGATGTCAGCACAAGGAACGCGATCATCCAAATCGGGTGCTGGATCGTGATGTCGACAAAGAAAAACGATGTCCCAAGGATGATACATCCGATCAAAAGCGCTTTGACAGCAGCGGCGCCCACATAGCCAAGTACGATCTCAAAAGCGCTGAGCGGCGCTGACAGAACCTCAAAGATCGTTCCGATGAACTTCGGGAAGTAGATGCCGAAGCCAGCGTTCTGAATGGCTTGCTGCAAGACCGTCAACATGATCAGTCCGGGCACGATGAATGCGCCATAGGACACGCCTTCGACTTCGGGAATTCGGCTTCCGATCGCAGCACCGAATACCACGAAATAAAGCGATGTGGACAGAACCGGTGAGACGATCGATTGGACAATGGATCGAAAGAAACGGGCCATTTCGAAACGCCAGATGGCGGCGATGCCGTTCCAGTTCATGGCGTGTCTCCTTCGTGGACCAGATCGACAAAGATGTCTTCCAGCGAGCTTTCGCGTGTTGCCAAATCTGCCAGCACCAGACCCTCGGCCTGCAAGCTTGAAAGCAAGCGCGTGATCCCGGTCCGGTCCTCGCCTGTCTTGTAGCTATACGTCAGGACCCGACCTGTATCTTCCAGCGCAAGATCATAGGACGCCAAGCTTTCAGGCACTGTGGGGATGGTGTCTTTCAGTTGGATCCGCAGTTCTTTCTGGCCAAGTCGGTCCATCAGGCGATCCTTTTGTTCAACCAGCAGAAGCGACCCGTTGCGAATGACGCCGATCCGATCTGCAATGGCTTCGGCTTCTTCGATGTAATGCGTGGTCAGGATGATCGTCACTCCATCTGCGCGCAGCCGTTCCACAAGTTGCCACATGTCGCGGCGGAGTTCGACGTCGACGCCAGCAGTCGGTTCATCAAGGAATAAAACGCGTGGCTCGTGCGACAATGCCTTGGCAATCAAGACGCGACGCTTCATGCCGCCCGACAGCTCGGCAATTTTGTTGGCCCGTTTGTCGTAAAGCGAAAGGTCTTTCAGGGTCTGCTCGATGAAAGCATCATCCCGTCGCCGGTCAAACAGCCCACGTGAAAAGCGCACAGTATTTCCGACCAACTCGAACGGCTCAAGATTGATCTCCTGAGGAACGAGGCCGATCAGTTTGCGCGCAGCCCGCCAGTCACGCTCGATGTCAAATCCACCCACCGTGATGTGTCCGGCTGTTGGGCGTGTTATCCCGCAGATAGTCGAAATCAACGTGGTCTTGCCCGCGCCGTTCGGCCCGAGCAGCGCAAGTATTTCGCCCTCCTCGATGTCGAGCGATACGTCTTTTAGCGCTTCGAAACCGTCGTCATAGGTCTTGCTCAGGTTTTTGACTTGCAGGATGGATGGCATGACATGTCTCCTCACCCCTTCCTTATCGGTTTCATCTGCCGTGCAAAACCTGAGGACTTTGCATCTACGCTATGCAAAAATGAACATGACATGAAAAAGGCCCCCGTGTTTCCAAGGGAGCCTGTCTCAGTTCGTAAGCGTTCCGCTCAATTCTGTGCGTAATATTCGATGACCAGGTTCGGTTCCATCATGACTGGATAGGGTACATCCGACAGGCCAGGTGTCCGGACGAACGTTGCCGTCAGCTTGTTGTTGTCCACATCCAGATAGTCCGGCACATCACGCTCGGGCAATTGTGTAGCTTCCAGAATCATAGCCATCTGCTTGGAGCGCTCGCGCACATCGATCACATCGCCTTCCTTTACGCGGTACGAAGGGATGTTAACGATCTGTCCGTTGACGCGCACATGCTTATGATTCACGAACTGGCGGGCTGCGAAGATGGTTGGAACGAATTTGGCACGGTAGACTACGGCGTCCAGACGACGCTCAAGCAGACCAATCAGGTTCTCACCTGTATCGCCTTTGACACGTTCTGCTTCGCCATAAATGCGGCGGAACTGCTTTTCCGTCAGGTCGCCATAGTAGCCCTTGAGCTTCTGCTTCGCGCGAAGCTGCAAACCAAAATCGGACATTTTGCCTTTGCGGCGCTGACCATGCTGGCCCGGGCCGTATTCGCGGCGGTTAACAGGGGATTTCGGACGACCCCAAATGTTTTCACCCATCCGGCGATCAATTTTGTACTTGGCAGACGTGCGTTTGGTCACGGCTGATCTCCTCTTCGTGTTTCGAGAGGGCGTTGTCCTCCTCCCCGGATTTTGCCGGGGCGACAGGTTTCCCCTTGCGGGGGCCACCAACACCAATGAGCGGCGCATATCGCAGCAAGTCGGAAGCCTGTCAAGACGTGTCGAAAGCAGCATGCGCAGTTGGCTTGAGAGTGTTTCGCGTCAGCTGACAGCGTCCAGCCGATCCTTTGAGAGCTCGCCCGGCACAATTGTCAAAGGCACGGGAAGTGAGCCGAAGCTGCGGGACAAAGCGTTCACAATCGGGCCCGGTCCGCCTTTTTCGGCAGAAGCCCCCAATACAAGCACACCAATCTCGGAGTCTTCGTCAACTTGCGAAAGGATTTCCTTGATTGGCTCGCCCTCGCGGATCACCAATTCGGGGTCGACATTCTGCTTGTCGCGCATCCATTTGGCGAAAACCTCGAAATGCGCATGGATGCGTTCACGGGCCTCTTCGCGCATGATCTCGCCCACACCGATCCAGTGGTTGAATTCCTCAGGCGGAATGATGGCCAGAATCTCTACGCCTCCGCCAGTCCGCGCCGCGCGCATGGCTGCGAACCGCATTGCGTTCAGACATTCGCGACTGTCATCCAGGATAACTAGAAACTTGCGCATATCTACTCCTCCGCCTTGGAATGATGGAGGTCAACCGATCTGCTGTCCAGCGCCGGTTTCCTCGGCCACTCTCAGAGCGAGAGCTGCGGCCGCATAGTCGCCAAGGGCGATGCCGCGGAAGGCGAACGCGCGTGGCTTGGTCATATCCACAGCGATCGATGACTGAACCAACCCGGTTAGATCACCGGCGATGCTTTCATATGGAAGCATTGGTTTCTCGGCCGTGCGTTCCTGTTCCATGTCGTCGACAACAATAGTTCCCATGGTCGCAAACGGATGCCAGGGGATGCACAGGTCGGTGATCGCCGCGAGCGCGTTTTGCTTCATCCATCTGTCGGACAGAAAAGGGTCGATCGAATAATCCAACGTGACCGATGACACGATGATATCGGCGTCACGAAGAGCAGCTTCAGGTGTTTCGGCCGCCTGAAAGTTCAAGCCAGCGCGTGTGGCTTCTTGTTGAAGTGCCTTCATACTCTGCTTGCCGCGACCAAAAGCGATGACCGTATTCAACGGAAACTGATCCTTGAATGCGGCCAGATGGCTACGCGCCTGAACACCGGTTCCCACAAAAGCAATAACTTCTGACGAAGGGTCCGCAAGACGCTTGGCCGCGACAGCAGACAAAGCTGCGGTACGATGGGCGGTGATCCAGTTTGCCCCTATGACCGCGCGAAGCTGCCCGGTTTCAGCGTCCAGAACCAAGATCGCTCCGTTGATGGCCGGAAGACCTTTGGAGGGATTATCGGGGGAGACCGTTACCTGTTTGACAACCGTTAGATCACCGACGGCCAGCGTTGCCATCATGTAGCGACCACCGCCCGGCAAAAGTGCTGATTTCGGGGTCACGTGAAGGGTTCCGTTCGCCTTTGCAAAAAGCGCGTCTTCGATCGCGTTCGCAAGGGTGTCGGGCGCAATATCCATGGATTCCAGCGTTTCGTCTGGCAGGTAGACGACCATCAGGCCCGCTCGCTCATTGCCCAATCCCAATACATCTCGCGGACACGGCGGGTTGTCGGGCCAACCTGATAATGCGTGCCGTCAAACTCGGTCACTGGTGTCACCTTGTTCATGTTGCCAGACAAAAAGACTTCATCTGCATCGCGAACATCGTCGAAGGTCAGGACCTTCTCGTGGACAGGCGTTCCGTCCGCTGCCAAGTTCTTCATGTGACGAGCGCGGGTGATCCCGGCCAGGAACGTTCCGTTCGGAACTGGCGTGAAGACCTCACCGTCTTTCACAAGAAACACGTTTGCCGTCGCGCTTTCCGCAAGGTTTCCTAGGGCGTCTGCCACAAGTGCGTTTTGATACCCGTTTGATGCGGCCTCGCGTAGCATGCGGGCGTTGTTCGGATAGAGACACCCGGCTTTTGCATTTACAACCGCGTCTTCCAGAACGGGGCGGCGAAAACGTGTCGTGGTTGCCCGAACCGCTGCGTCTGAAGGCGCCATCTCGCGTTCCTCTAGGCAGATTGCAAAGCCCACATTCCCGCCAGGGACGATTGCGGTGGCATCGCCGTCTATGCCCCATATCATGGGGCGCAGATATACTGCCGCATCCCAATCAAAACCGCGGATGCCGTCCCAAATGATGTCGACCATCGCTTCTGGTGTCACGGTTGGCGCCAACATAAGCGCCTCAGCGGAGGCGTTCACGCGGGTACAATGCGCCAAAAGGTCAGGCGCCACTCCGTCAAAATACCGCGCGCCGTCGAATACACCTGAACCCAGCCAAGCGCCGTGATCGGCCGCATTCATGACGGGCACATCGCCGTCGTGCCAGGTGCCGTTAAAATATGTGCGAATTTTGCTTCCGAATGCCATGGCGGAAGCCTAGGGTCCGGGCGCGGCCTCGTCCAGAGCAAGTGACAACAAGTCGTCCAAGTCGATCGGATCGTTGACCATGGCAAGATTTCCGTCGGCATCTCGGGGCCAGTCTGTGTGGGGTCGATCCCAATAAAGCTCGATCCCGTTGCCGTCTGGGTCGTCTAGATAGACGGCCTGCGACACACCGTGATCCGCCGCCCCAGTCAATGTCACGCCCTTGTTCAAGGCATTCGCAACAGCTTTGGCCAGTGAGGTGCGTGTCGGGTACAGAAAGGCCACGTGATACAAACCTGTTGTGTTACGAGCAGGGCGTGCCCCGCCGCGGCTGTGCCATGTGTTCAAGCCCAAATGATGATGATACCCTCCTGCGCTTAGGAAAGCCGCTGACTGTCCGTAGGTCTGCATAACGTCAAGACCAAGAACAGCGCTATACCACGCGATGGACTGAGCCAAATCGGACACCTTCAGATGGGTATGTCCAATCGTGGTTTCGGGATCAGCGCGGTACGTCATTGCAAGGCTCCTTCGCTCAAGAACGTAAAGCAATGCCCACCCCGTGAAAGGCCGAAATTGGCACGGCGTCTGTGCATAAAAGAAAAGCCCCCGGCGTCAGGGCGCGCCGGGGGTGGCCTCGTGTTTGGACGGACGATGCCGAATTTACAGAGATCAGCCTTGCATGCGACCAATGAAGCCGCATCCAGGTGGGACAAGGAGCGGCTGGCCTCTGTCCGGGTCGGGGAACCCGTGACAGGCTTTTAACGGTCCAATGAATCGATTCCGTGACGGTCGCCTTAATAGTGCGGTGGCCTTTCGGCCCCTATGACAACGCCGCCGGTGCCGTCAGCCTCGCGCATGGCTTCACGCTCAAGCAACATCGCGACATGGTGGGTCAATCGATCTATCTCGCGCGCCTGCGCGGTAACGACCTCGTTCAGTTCATCGCTCAGGCGTTCCAAATGCGCCAATCGCTCTTCGATTTTCGTGCTCATCTTGCTCCCCAACTCGTCGCGGGCTAAAGGCACACGCGCATTGACACCAAGGTAAGGGCCATGGCCAAAACCAAGAAGACCCCACGCCCCAAGGCAGAGACGCCCAAGGGCTTTCGAGACTATTTCGGCGCTGACGTAGGCCAGCGCAAGGCGATGCTCGACAAGATCGCGGCGGTTTACCATCGCTATGGCTTCGATGCACTTGAATCTTCGGCCGTCGAAACGGTTGAGGCATTGGGGTCGTTCCTG
Organism: Pseudomonadota bacterium; assembly: GCA_039033735.1. GTDB lineage: Bacteria > Pseudomonadota > Alphaproteobacteria > Rhodobacterales > Rhodobacteraceae > JAJDOD01. The sequence goes on along the minus strand of JBCCCA010000192.1, from coordinate 822 downwards.
CCTGATGTGGACCGCCCGAATGCAGGCGTCTTCGCGTGGCAAGAGGATGCCGAGGCCGAAAAGCCGGGGGACTGGCTGGCCTTGCGTTATGACCTGACAGCCCCTCTGGCCCGCGTCTATGCCCAGCATCGCAATGATCTGCCGACACCCTACCGCCGCTATGCGATGGGACCAGTTTGGCGAAACGAGAAACCGGGCCCGGGCCGCTTCCGGCAGTTTTATCAGTGTGACGCGGATACTGTTGGGACAGCGTCGGTCGCCGCAGACGCCGAGATCTGCATGATGCTGGCCGACGCCTTGGAGGCCGTCGGCATCGAGCGCGGCGACTACCTCATCCGGGTTAACAACCGGAAGGTACTGAATGGCGTACTGGAGGTCGCGGGGCTGCCCGAAGAGGCGGAAACAGAGCGAGGGATTGTCCTTCGGGCAATCGACAAGCTGGATCGGCTTGGTGCGACCGGCGTGCGTGCCCTCTTAGGTGAAGGCCGCGAAGACGAAAGTGGTGACTTCACCAAAGGAGCTGGCTTATCCAACGTTCAGGCAGATCTGATCATGGGATTTGTCGAGGCAAGTCAAAGCGACAACAATCCGATCGATGCCCTCAAGACCCTTGTTGGTGATAACGTAACCGGCACGGAGGGCGTAGTAGAACTCCGTCAAGTTGCCGATCTCTGCGACGCCCAAGGCTACGGTCCCGATCGTATCGTCATTGACCCTTCGGTGGTTCGTGGCCTTGGATATTACACCGGCCCTGTTTTTGAGGCGGAACTCACGTTCGAGATCGAAGACGAAAAAGGTCGCCCACGTCAGTTCGGTTCCGTT
>JBCCCA010000191.1:0-6685 GCA_039033735.1 Pseudomonadota bacterium | reverse complement strand
CGAACAGACATTGAAATAGAAGTAGCTGCCCATGCCGCATCCGGCATAAACGCCAATTCTGCCGTCGAAACCCGAAGGAACGTGGCCCGCGCGTTCCATCGCTTCCCACGAAAGTTCCAGCATCTGACGATGCTGCGGATCCATGACCAATGCCTCTTTTGGCGAAAGCCCAAAGAACTCAGCATCAAAATGGTCAAAGTCGTCCAAGGGCGCAGCAAAGGGCACATAGTCCGGTCGCGCCAGCACATGTGCGGCCACCCCATTCTTTTCCAAGGTCTGTGAGTCAATCTCGCGGATCGAACAACGACCCTCGCTAAGGTAACGCCAATACGTCTCGGCGGTGTTGATCCCGCCGGGCAGATGCACTGCCAAACCGACAATGGCGATATCGGACTTATCGTTACTTTTCAAAGCTGTCGCACTTACAAACACATTGCCCCCGAAGCCATGAAATTATCACGAAAAGGATGAAAATGCACGTTCCGCACCGCCATACCGTTATAGGTGCGTCCAAAAGACGAATGCAAAGACGGTTACGGCCCGATTGTTGCCTGTCTAGCGACGAATTCGAGGCTGCATACCAACGGTAAGCACCAAAGGCGAACCGTTAGAAATGTTCAGACGCGGTCAAAATAAAGTTGTTGCCGCTCGACTGGCGATAATGCTTCTATCCGTCTGATTTCCTGGCGTTTTGTGCGCATAAACTGGTCAATCAGGTCTTGCGGAAAAATGCGTGCTATCCCCGCGCTTCGCTGAAACGCATCAACCGCATCGCTCCATGAACGAGCAAGGGACGGTATGTCAGCGGCATATGCATCACCATCAAGCGGAGGCGGTGGGTCAATCGCATCTTCAATCCCAAGCAACGCACTGCCCAGCACGGCTGCGAACAGCAGATACGGGTTGGTATCGCCCCCCGCAACACGGTGTTCGATGCGACGCGAGTGACCGGGGCCGGCCGGAATGCGGATGGCTGCCGTCCGGTTTTCGTACCCCCAACAGATGCCGGTGGGCGCGTGGGCGCCCGGAACAAGCCGATGATAGCTGTTCTCATGCGGCGCGAAGATCAGCGTGGCGTCCCGCATCAGCGACAGGCAACCGCCCACCGCATGACGCAACCTGTCCGAGCCAAAAGCGCTGCCGTCGTCGAAGAGGTTCTGTCCATTGGCGTCCAAAACCGAGGCATGTATGTGAAGCCCGTTGCCTGCATCCTTGGCAAACGGCTTGGCCATAAAGGTGGCCGCCATACCATGTTTTCGCGCTAGGCCGCGCACCAACATCTTGAACAGCCAAGTATTGTCAGCGGCATGCAGGGCGGGTCCATGGGTCAGCGTGACCTCGAACTGGCCCTTGCCGGATTCCGAAGTCGACGCCTCGACCGGAAGGCCCATCTTATCGCAGCAGGCATAGAGTTCGGTCAGGAACGCGTCATAGGCCTCAAGCGACTGCAATCCCAGGATATCGCCGCCAACACCCAGTCGCTTGGTAAGCGCACGGGCACTGTCATCCTCGACCAGATAGAATTCAAGCTCCGTCGCTGCCTGAACAGTCCAGCCGTGATCCGCGTAACGATCAAGGATACCGGACAGGGCCCGCCTTGGATCGCCATAAAAAGGACGACCAGGCCCATGCTCCATCACCATCGGCACCAACAGGGAGGGGCTGGACAACCAGGGCATCCAGACCGCTCCACGATCTGTCGGGCGCAGGAAGCCGTCCTGGTCGCCACTTTCAAAAACCAAAGGGCTGTCTTCGACATCATCCCCGAAAACATCGAGGCTCAGGGCCGACAGTGGCATCTTTGCGGTCGCCTTTGGCAATGACTGCGAGCGCGATGCGGGAAGCCGTTTGCCGCGCGCCTGGCCATTCAGGTCCGCGACAGCGGTCCAAATAGAATGAGCGCCCGGAAAGTCGTCAAGCCAGCTCATCCCAAGGCCGTCATACCGGTTCGGGCAAAAGCGTTGGTGTGGGCGGGATCGGCAACGCCGCATAGAAATGGCCGGGGAAATAGGTGATGTCGACCAGGCACAGCGTTTCCTGATCATCCGCCGACAGGTTATGCACGGCATTCAGCAGCGCTTCCTGAATGGGGCGCGGGTCACGCTCGATCGCCGTGATATAAGGCAGCGCAAGGGACGGGGGACTTTCGGCCAGAACACGCAGTGACGCAGCGACAGGGTCCCAGCGTTCAATCATGGTCCAGGTCACCGCATCGACAGCACAGATGTCTGCCCGCCCTTCGGCCACGGCGACTGCGCTGGCGTCATGCGAGCCTGTCTCGAACACCACACCAAACCGCACCCGCGCCGATTGCGCCATGGCGTCGATCGCCGCCCAGCCGGATTGCGACACAGGGCTGTTGATGGCAAGACGCGCACCAGCGAATGCGGGCAATGCCTCGCGCCCATCATCTGCGCGCACCAAAATGACGCTGAAATAATGCCCCGCCGCGCAGGGCAGGTTGTGTACCGGCGTTGCCACGACGGCCACCTCGTCTTGAAGTCCGGTGCGGTAGGGCAGACTGCAGGTTTGTGACAATACCAATTCCGCGTCGGTCCAATGATACGCGTCACGCGTCAACACTTCGGGCGCGTCGGGCAACTCGGCGCGGATGCCGGCCCATAACCGATCTGTCGCCTCCCGCGTTTCGGGACGGTCATACATCGGCAGGGTCGCAATCATAGCTTGCGTTCGACCCGTTGCCGCGCCAGTGCGCTGTCGCGGTCATTGATCCCCAGCATCGGCGCAACCATCCGCATCAAAGCGTCCTCTTCGTGATCGCGCGTGCCGTCGGCCAAGACGATTTCCCACAGGCTTTCAACAACCTGGGCCCGATCTTCGTAAGCAACCGCATCTTTGATGGCGCGTGTAAACCGAACGGTATCGGGTGCTTCAGTTTCCAGTTGCTCCGCGTCTTTGCGCAGGCTTGCAACGTCGAAGGGCCCAAGACCATAGCGCTGCGTCAGGACCGCGTCGATGCGCGCCACCTCGGCCGCGTCATAGTCGCCATCCGAGCGGGCAAGGCGCACCAGAAGGGCTGCCAACGCCAGCCGCGCATCGCCATCGTCCAATGGGTCGGGGTCGGGGGCCGTCATCCGGCCAAGCAATTCAGCAAACATAGCAACGATATATGTCCCAGTGGCGTTGGGGGAAAGATGTCTTGCGCTTTTGCCTGTGGCGTGGACCACCCTTGCCACTATGGCAGCACCTCGGTGGAGCCCGTCAACCAAACGATCAGCGGCACCGGCAGAACGGCCAGGGCTAGGGTCAGTGCGGTCGCACCAGGGCGGAAAAGCCGCGAGAATCCCGCTGTCATCGCGATGCCACCACCGCCGCCGATCACCGTTGTCCCCGGCATATTGATTAGGACGGCCAACAAGATATAGCGCCAAGGCCCGATGATGGGTTTAAGCCATCTGGGGGCGCGGTCGGTCAGATGCGCAAGCCGTTCCGCCCCGCTCATGGGCGCCAGGCGGTCGACAAGTGCGCAGGCCCGCCTAAGCCGCAAGTCCAACAAAAGGCCATGCAGCCAGCGATCGGGCAAGAACCGCCCCGCCAAATAGGCGGCCAGCAGCCCCAGAAGCGTGGCTGAGTAGACAAATGGAGCAATGGCCGCGCCCTGCAATATGAGCAGACTTATCCCGATTTCGACCCCCGGCATGAAGGGAACCGCAATCAAGAGCGCGTAAGTCAGCAAGAGCAGCGTCAGAAGACCCAGCATCAAACCGCCGGACCCAATGGATTCCGCCCGCACCATCGCCCAATCCATAACCATATGAATACCGTAGGCCGCCAACAAAACACCGCCAAGGCGCAGCAACAGGCGCAGCGCCGCAAGCCAAAACGGAGGGAGCTTGATATCTTCGGTCAACATTCGAAGGACGCTAACAAGCGAAAGCGGGTGTGGATAGTCGGAGGTGATCATGGCGTTGTATTCCTGAAGGGCGCCTCGACCGTCACTCTGGCTCGCTTCGAAGACATCGAGCGACCGGGCATCGGAGTGGGCTGTGATTTCGAACCGCGTTGTGACGCGAGAGGGGCCGCTCGGGAAAGTCGCGAAATCCGTATATCAGAGATGCGGGAATTGATGTCCGAGCCGCCTTCGCCTTAGGAGAGTGTCGAATATCGCGTGAACCCTACGTTAAACAGGCAGCAGGGCTTCTTTACAAAGCAACCCCTCAGGTTCCTTTTGATCTTATTGGGTTCAGGAGGAGTATTTCAGATGACATTACACGTTCAGATCGACGGTTTTCGCTGTAACGAGGAGACGGACGGCCTTGGGTCCGATGAGATTGTATTTTTGCTTTTTGGGGTCCCAATTGGCACCGGCGGTCGAGGCGAATTGCTCGCTCGACAGGACCGGGAATTGCATAAGCGAGTGCGGTGGAAAGAAGACGTGGACACCGGCGAGCATCACGATTTCGAGCACGCGATTCAGGTCACTCAGGACAATTCGGCCCGCTACCTCCTGATGTATCATCTGATTTGGGAAGTTGATGGAGCTGCTTCTACAGCGTCGCAGGCCCATGAGCTGGAAAGCATGTTTGCTGGGCGCCTTGCGTCCCGCATCGCTTTGGATGACGGATTTAACCTGGTCCAAAGCCCCGAAGTTCCATTCCTGGCAGTCGAGCAAACCACGTTGAGTGGCAAAAATCCGGATCTGTTGGCAAAGGACTTTTGGTTTGTCGATGTCCAACAACCGGAACGTGGCAGCCTTGAAGTTGGGCCTCAACTTAGCACAATTGTCGGCTCAAATGCGCCAGCAGGAAACCTGACCGACGACGTCTACCGGGGGCCGTTGGCCGGGGGCGGTTTGATTGAAACCAGAAGCTATCTTAACGATTCCGAAGACAGTCGCTACACGTTTGACGTGACCTACCGCGATGCCGCGTAGAGGTTAAACCAACCGCGACACTTCGACGGCGGCCCGGACAAAATCCGCGAAAAGCGGGTGCGGAGCGAAGGGTTTGCTTTTCAGTTCGGGATGGAACTGGACGCCGATAAACCACGGGTGGCCGTCGACCTCGACGATTTCAGGGAGGCGGCCGTCGGGGGACATGCCCGAAAAGCAAAGCCCTTTTTTCTCAAGCTTGTCGCGATACTTGATGTCGACTTCGTAACGGTGACGGTGGCGTTCCTCGATTGCGCTTTCGCCATAGACCTTCGCCACAAGCGATTGGTCTTTAAGGTTGGCGGTATAGGCGCCCAGACGCATTGTCCCGCCCTTGTCGTCATCGACCTTGCGCCGCGCCACGTGATTGCCCTGCACCCATTCCTTGAGGTGATATACCACGGGTTCGAAACGCTTTTTCCCAGCCTCATGGTCAAATTCCTCGGATCCGGCATCGGCGATTTTGGCCAGGTTTCGCGCCGCTTCTATCACGGCCATCTGCATGCCAAGGCAGATGCCCATGTAAGGCACTTCGTGTTCGCGCGCATAACCAGCCGCTTTGATCATACCCTCAGTGCCGCGTTCGCCGAACCCGCCGGGAACAAGGATCGCGTCAACCTCCTCGATATACGGTGCGGGGTCTTCGCGCTCGAAGATTTCCGCATCAATCCATATCGGTTTGACGCGCACACGGTTCGCCATGCCGCCGTGGGTCAGTGCTTCGACAATGCTTTTATAGGCATCTTCCAACTGGGTATATTTGCCGACGATACCGACTTTAATCTCGCCTTCGGCGTTCTCCAGCCGGTCGATCACGTCTTCCCAACGGGCTAGGTTCGGCTTGGGGGCGGGCGAGATCTGAAACGCATCAAGCACCGCCTGATCCAACCCAACCTTATGATAGGCCATGGGCGCTTCGTAGATCGACTTTAGATCATAGGCCGGGATGACAGCGTCAGGTCGGACGTTACAGAACAGTGCGATCTTCTCACGTTCCTTTTCCGGGATCGGTTGTTCGGACCGGCACACCAACACATCGGGCTGCAGGCCGATCGAGCGCAATTCCTTCACGCTGTGTTGGGTTGGCTTGGTTTTCAACTCACCCGAGGCCGCAAGGAACGGCAGCAAAGTCAGGTGCATGAAAATGCACTGTCCACGTGGCTTGTCCTGGGAAAATTGACGGATCGCTTCAAAGAACGGCAGGCCCTCGATATCGCCCACAGTACCGCCGATCTCGCACAGCATAAAATCAACCTCGTCTTCGCCGATCGAGATGAAGTCTTTGATTTCGTTCGTCACATGCGGGATCACCTGGATGGTTTTGCCAAGATAGTCGCCGCGGCGTTCCTTTTCGAGCACATCAGAGTATATGCGCCCCGAAGACACGCTGTCGGTGCCGCGTGCGTGGACGCCGGTAAACCGCTCGTAATGGCCAAGATCCAAGTCGGTTTCCGCCCCGTCATCTGTCACAAAGACTTCGCCATGTTCAAAGGGCGACATCGTGCCAGGATCGACGTTCAGGTAAGGATCGAGCTTCCTGAGGCGCACTGAGTACCCGCGGGCCTGCAACAATGCACCAAGGGCGGCCGAAGCCAGCCCTTTACCCAGCGATGACACCACGCCACCGGTGATAAAAACAAATCTTGCCATGTCCCGACTTCTCCCGCGTACCGGTCTTTTTTTGGCTGTCATAGGGCAACAAAACGCAGCCAGAACCACAGCATCACGGGATTTAAGTCGTAAAGGATTCGCGCTTGGCTGCCAAGGGGGCGAAACGCAATATCATGTAGAATT
>JBCCCA010000190.1:0-6727 GCA_039033735.1 Pseudomonadota bacterium | reverse complement strand
GTGCCAGAGTGCCAATGAACAAGATCATATCAGTTCAGGCCCGTTTGTTCGCCGTTCCACTGGATGAGGTTCTGGTGGATGCCAAGCACGGGGATCACAGCCATTTCCACCTGATCACCGCGACGGTGACAACCCAAGACGGTCGGTCTGGCACCGGCTACACCTATAACGGAGGTCGCGGCGGCCAAGCGACGGCGGCGATGATCACCCATGATCTGGCGCCGTTCTTGGTCGGGCAGGATGCGACGGAAGTTGAGGCGCTTTATGAGGCGATGCAGTGGCACATGCACTATGTGGGTCGCGGCGGGATTTTGAGCTTTGCGATTTCAGCGGTGGATATCGCCCTTTGGGACCTGCGCGGACAGCGTGAGGAGCGGTCGCTTGCGGTTATGGCAGGAAGTCAGGGGATGACATGCAATGCTTATGGGGGCGGGATCGATCTGGCCTTTCCGCTGCCCAAGCTGCTGAGCAATATTCAGAGCTATCTGGATAGCGGTTTGCGGGCCGTGAAGATCAAAGTTGGGCAGCCGACTGAGGCTGAGGATGTGGAGCGGATCCAGGCGGTTCGCGCCCATATTGGACCCGATGCACCGTTCGCGATTGATGCCAATTATTCGATGACCCGGGATCAGGCGATCAGCCTTGCCAATGCGGTGAAAGATCAAAACCTGCTGTGGTTCGAAGAGCCGATTATTCCGGATGATTATCCCGGCTATAAGGTCGTGGGTGAGGCGACCGGGGTGCCCATGGCGCAGGGGGAAAACCTACATATCATACATGAATTTCAGATGGCCTTGGAACACGGAAACCTGAGTTTCATCCAACCCGATGCGTCCAATTGCGGGGGGATCACGGGGTGGTTGCAGGCCGCGGAATTGGGGCGCAAGGCGGGGGTCACCGTGTGTTCGCATGGGATGCAGGAATTGCATGTCTCGCTGCTGTCAGGCTTTGGTGGGGACGGGTGGCTAGAGGTGCATTCTTTCCCGATTGATCGCTATACCCACCGGCCATTGGTGATCGAAAACGGGCGGGCCGTCGCACCCGATAGTCCCGGCATTGGTGTCACTTTTGATTGGGAAAAATTGGGTTCGTTTGAAATCACTTAGGTCTTAGCAGAGAGGTTTCGCGGTAAAAATGTGTTTATTAACAATTAGTTAGATTCGTCTAGACAACGTAGCGAAGTGAGGTTTGGGCAATTTGGAAGGGTTGCGTATTTTGTTTTGGAGCGTTCGGTGCGGTGTGTTTCGAAATCTCCCGAGTCGTTAGCTGAGCTTATGAAACGTGAGTTTTTGGTTCTTGTAGATCGATCCAATGCCTGCTTGGCGGGACTTTGCTGCCTTTCGTGGCTGCTGCGTCAAGGTGCGCATTGGCTTGTCATTGGCTCAGCGGGTTTCCAGTCTGGAGACTGACCGGCATCGCTGGTATCTGCTTCCGCATGGATTCAACTGACGGCAAATATCACTTCTACTGGTCGGGCCCCTTCAGCCAATGGCAGCGCTCGGAGTTTGAAATGGATGGCCGCCGTTTTTTGACGGCTGAACAAGCTATGATGTATTTCAAGGCAATCCTGTTTGCAGATGGCGATACCGCGGAACTGATCATGGAAGCCGTCGACCCCGGGCAGCAAAAAGCACTCGGTCGGCGCGTGAAGAACTTTAGTGACAGTATCTGGAACGAAAACAAATTCGAGATCGTGTACCGAATTAATGTGCAAAAGTTTTCGCACAACAAAGGGCTTCGACGAAAACTCTTCCAAACAGGCGAACGCAAACTCGTCGAAGCCAGCCCTGTGGACACAATTTGGGGTATCGGCCTTGAAGCATCTGTCGCCGACATGACACCCGAGACAGACTGGCCGGGTCAGAACCTCTTGGGAGAAATTCTTACCAGAGTTCGCGATGAACTGAGAGTGGCGTATCCCGATGAAGTCGTACAGATCTCGTCAACGACTTGATCACCGATCAAGCGGCGCGAATGCCGCCGTTGGTTTACAGTGCAGCACGCGGTAGGTTTGGGCTCAAAGCCGACTTTGGGCATCGCCGTTCTGCAACCAGCGACGAAAAGGTGGGTGAAATCACTCACCTTACATCTGTTGGACCTTAGCTCATCGCAAGGCCGTCATGGTCGAAATACACCACCCGGTCGGCGTCGAATTTCAGGCCGACTTTTTCGCCGACCTCGAACGCCGTGTCACCCGTGACGCGCACCGTGATCTGGCCGTTGTCGCCGCCGTCAAATAGAATGAACGTGTCTGCGCCGAGGAATTCGATCACGTCGACGACGCCATCGATGTCTCCGGTACCGGCTTTGATGAGTTCGATATGTTCGGGGCGGATGCCGAGGTGGTCGGCGCCCTCGCGGCGACCACCGGAGGGCATGACGTTCATTTTCGGCGAGCCGATGAACTGCGCCACGAACAGGTTTGCAGGGCGTTCATAAAGCTCGCGCGGTGTGCCGACCTGCGCGATTTTGCCGAATTCCAGCACGACGATTTTGTCGGCGAGCGTCATCGCCTCGACCTGGTCGTGGGTCACGTAGATCATCGTGCGGCCAAGACGCTGGTGCAGTTTCGCGATTTCATAGCGCATTTCGACGCGAAGGGCGGCGTCTAGGTTGGACAGCGGTTCGTCAAACAGGAACGCGGTGGGGTCGCGCACGATAGAGCGGCCAATGGCGACGCGCTGACGTTGACCGCCCGACAGATCCTTGGGCCGGCGCTCCAGATAGGTGTCGAGTTTCAGGACGTCCGCCGCGCGGCCCACCTGTTCGTCGATTTCGGCCTTTGACGCACCCGCCACCTTAAGCGAAAAGCCCATGTTTTCGGCGACGGTCATATGGGGATAAAGCGCGTAGGATTGGAACACCATGGTGAGGCCCCGCCGCGAGGGGGGCTGGTCAGTCACGTCATTCCCGTCGATCAGGATCGCCCCGCGCGAGGTGTCTTCGAGCCCGCCAATCATGCGCAGAAGCGTTGACTTGCCACAGCCCGATGGGCCGACAAAGACCACAAATTCACCTTCCGAGATCTCAAGGTCGACACCTTTGATGACCTGCACTTCGCCGAACCATTTTTCGACGGCTTGAAGCGTGATAGAACCCATTAGCCCTCTCCTCCGTTTGTCTGTCCTGCCCAGATGAGCCACACGGCGGCGGTCCAACTAAAGGCATCACCCCCAGCGCCTGCGCCGGTTTGGGCATCGAAATATTCTGCAAACCCGTGGCGGATGATCAGATCGCGTGTCATCTCGCGCACGGTGTTGGCCAGGTCTGTGTGGCCCTGTTCGGCGAGACCTTCGCCGATCATCATGTTCATCATGCCCCAGGTTGGCCCGCGCCAATAGCGCTTGGCGTCATAGCGCGGGTCCTGCGGATCAAGGCTGGGAACGCCGTATTTGCAATGGGTCAGTACCTCTTGAAGGCGCGGCAGCATGTCAGGCGCCGCAAGGCCTGCGAACCAGCACAGGAAGCTGGCATTGGTCAGGCCACCTCCCCATGTGCCTGTTGCAAGGTCCTGGCTGTCGAAAAAGCCAGTATCTGGGTTGCGCAAACGCTCAGCCCCGGTTTCGACGCGCGCGATATGTTCCTTAAGATCAGTGGTGTCAAAGCCAAGCTCATCGCCAGAGGCTGCAAGGTCGCGCATTCCACGCAGCAACGTGAAGGTCATAGTCGGGTCAAGCACGCGGAAGGCGGGTTCAGCAGCCAGCGTGGCATCGTCCCAGTTTGCTGCGGCCCCGCGCTGGACCAGCCAGATATAGCGGTCATAGTCAAACTTGGTTGGCCGCATGGAAGCGTCCACATGCGAGGTGTCGCGGCGGGTGTATTCGCCCACGCCGACAGGGTCGATTTGCTTGAGCGCTTCGTCCCAGCAGGCGGCATTGTCACGCCCGCTTTCCCAAGGGTGGGTGACGAAAATCGCACCTTCGTGGCAGCGCCAGTCGAGGAACCAGGCGGCCCATTTGGCGAGCATTGGCCAGATCGCGCGCAACTTGTCGGTGCCTACAGATGGGTCTTTGCGCCAGAGGCGGACTGCAAAGCTCATCCCGACCGGCGGTTGCGTGATGCCGGAGGAGGGGATTGGCCCGGTGCCTTGCCAGACATCCGAGCCGGGAAAATAACCGTCATCGGGCTGATGAAACAAGATGTGTGGGACCATGCCATTGTCCCACTGACCGCGCATAAGCGTTTCGATTTCATCCCACGCGCGGGCCCTGTCGAACTCAGCAAAGCCGAGCGCGACAAAGGCGCTATCCCAGTTCCATTGATAGGGATAAAGCCCATGAGTCGGCACAGTGTAACCACCCCGATCATTGGCACGCAGGATTGCGCGGGCGTCGTCGTGTTTGTTGACCAACGTATTCATCCTTTGACGCTCCCCGCCGTCAGGCCGCGTGTCATGAAGCGTTCAAGTCCGAGGAACAGGGCCATGATCGGCACTGTCGCAATCACCGCACCCGCCATCAGGTGTTGGCGCGGAATTTCGGACGAGTTCAGCATGGCGACCCCACGTGTCAGCGTGAACTTGGATGGATCATCCAGCAGCATGAAGGCGAGCAGGAATTCGTTCCAGGCGATCATGAAAACGTACAGACTGACCGATGCGAGCGCAGGCAGCGACAAGGGCAGAGTGATTTTCCAGATCACGGCGATGCGGGAAAGACCGTCCATCAATCCAGCTTCTTCCACTTCGGCCGGGAGGCCGCGGAAATAGCCCTGAAGCATATACAGCGCCACGGGGATCGTCGTCACCGGATAGATCATGACGATGCCCAGCAGCGTGTTGCGCAGACCCATTTGCGAGAACGCAATATAGATCGGCAGCGCCAGAACGATCATCGGGACCATATAGATCAACAGGATCATGCGGCTGAGCGCCGCCTGACCGCGGAACTTGAGCCGGGCAATCGCATAGGCGCCAGGGATCGAGAAGAGCAGGGTGATCGCCACCGACAGGAGCGAAACATAGAAACTGGTCCAGAGGTAGCGGCCAAAGTTGAACTGGCCGAACAGCTCTGAATAGGACCGGAACAGCGCCCAACCCCGTTCCAGTTCCAGCGAGAAATCCAGTGGGTTCTGCAACAACGCGGATTGCGATTTCAGCGAGGTCATGACCATCACGTAGAACGGGATCAAAACGATGGCGGTGAAGAAGATATAGCCAAAGCCTGTCAGGAACCGGATAACGGCCTCTTCGAATTCGTGCCGGGTCAGTTCGCCAGGGCGGCATTCGTCTAGGATCTTTGAAATAGAGGGCACAAAGCTGACCGCCAGAAGCAGTGCGGCGACGATCCCCGCCATTGCGCCCACCCCATCACCGATAACAAGCGGGCCAAAGCCGACCGCTGTGAGTGCGGCAAGCACGACAATCATCCCGCCGATAACGGCCATTCCGCGCGGCGCATAGACGACAGCCGCGCCCAGAACTGCGCCCCAAAGCAGGGACATCAGGATCGAGGGGCGGAAGGCAGCGCCTGTCGCAAAGGACATCGCGACCCCCACGGTTACGGCTAGAATGACCATCCAAAGGGCACCCAGTACCGGCCCGGTGATATATCCATAACGCAAGGCAGACATCACAGACCCTCCTCTCGGCTGATGAAGCGGAAGAACAGAACGGCGAAGACCAAAAGGCAGAGGAAGATGACCACCGCCACCGCCGCACCCGCACCGATATTCGAAATTGCAAAGGCTTGCTCATAGACGTTCACGGTCAGCGTCCGTGTCCCGGCGTTCCCGCCTGTTAGCAGGAAGATGTCATCGAACTTATTGAAGGTCCAAATGAAGCGCAGCAAGAACAGCACCGACAGGATGCCAAGCAGCTGTGGCAAGCTCAGATACCAGAATTTCTGGAACGGGCTTGCGCCATCCATGTCTGCGGCTTCGTACATATCCGTGTCGATGGATTGCATCCGCGCCAGAATGAACAGGAAGGACAACGGGAAGTAGCGCCAGATTTCAAAGATTGTCACCATGATCAGCGCAAGAGGGCGTTGACCAAAGAAGTTGATCGCCTCTTGCGTGACACCCATTTGCACAAGCAGCGCATTGGCAGAGCCTGAGAAGGGATCAAACAGGGTCACCCAGGTAAAGGCCACCGCGATGACCGGGGCCACATAGGGGAACAGGTAGAGACCGCGCAGGATGCCCTGTCCGCGGAATTCCTTGTTCAGCAACATGGCCGCAAACAGGCCGACGGCCAATGCACCGATCGTGCCGAAAATCGTGTAAAACATCGTGACCCACAACACCGACCAGAATTCACCGCCATCAAACAGCTTGGCGAAGTTTTCGAATGTGAAGGTCGCGTTGGTCAAAACGTTGTCAGCCTTGCCTGTCAAAGTCGGATCGGAGGCCTTCATCTGCTCTTCCAGCGCCTCTTCGCTGCCATCATAATCTATGGCAAGGCGGATCCGCTCCCGAAAGCCGCCTTCGACATCGCCATAATCACAGCGCAGGGTTTGAGCGTTTAAGGTACAGTTTTCCGGCAGTGCGTCCGTGATTGTCACACCGTCCGGGATCGTATCTTCGAATGTTGCCCTGAAGATCATCGCTTCGGGCGAGGAATTTCGTACGCGATAATCCAGTTGAAGCTGGCCGTCTCTTTCACGCACGCCTTCGCGCAAAACAAGTTCTGCCGCGCGCAAGTCGGCCAGCCCAACCGGTTTGACCGAAATCCAGAAAATGGCCAACAGCGGGAGGATAACCACCAACATGACAATTGCCACGGTTG
>JBCCCA010000189.1:0-6735 GCA_039033735.1 Pseudomonadota bacterium | reverse complement strand
GATCGCTGTGGACGAAGTTTCGATCACTTTTGGCAGCGGCCAAGACACGCATCTGGCCGTCGAGACGACGTCGCTGGGGATCAAGGCAGGTGAGTTCGTCTGCATCCTTGGTCCGTCGGGCTGTGGAAAATCGACCCTTCTTAACGCCATCGCCGGGTATGTCACGCCAACCACCGGGGCCGTCACAGTGGACGGCACGAAGGTCGAAAAGCCCGGACCGGATCGTGGCATGGTGTTTCAGCAGTACTCGTTGCTGCCGTGGAAAACCGTTTACGAGAACGTCGCATTTGGGCCGAAAATGGCTGGGGAAAGCCGGACCTCGGCAGGCTCTACGGCGAACACCTTCCTTGAACTGGTGGGCCTGAAGAAGTTCGGAAACAGGTACCCGGCTGAATTGTCCGGGGGCATGCAGCAACGTGTGGGCATCGCGCGGGCCTTGGCCAACTACCCCTCGGTACTGCTGATGGACGAACCGTTCGGCGCGCTGGATGCGCAAACCCGTCTGATGATGCAGGAAAGCCTGCTAGACATCTGGCGCCAGTTTGGCACCACAGTCGTCTTTGTGACCCATGATGTGGATGAGGCCGTTTTTCTGGCCGACCGCGTTCTGATCATGAGCGCGGCCCCCGGTCGGATAATCGAAGACGTCACCATCGACCTGCCACGCCCGCGTTCGACCGACCTGGCTTCGACGCCTGAATACATCAAAGCCCGGCAGTTTTGCCTGGATACGATCAAGTCAGAAAGCCGCAAAGCCTTCGAGGATCAGAACCTATGAGACATATCATAGCCCTTCTTATCGCGTGTATTGCAACGCCTGTTGTGGCCCAAGTTCAGGGCGTCAAACTGGATACACCCGTCGAGCTGCCAGAATTTGCGTTTGCGAACGAACTGGGTGAGGATTTCACCGATGCGGACCTGGACGGCAACTGGACCATTGTGATGTTCGGTTTCCTGTCATGCCCTGATGTCTGCCCGTTTACCCTTGGAAATCTTGAGGCCGCAGTGGCCGAGACCGGTATGCGTGTTCGCCCGGACAATGTGCCAAAGGTCACTTTCATCTCGGTCGATCCGGACCGCGATGCCGAGGTGATCAGCGAGTATGCAAAGTTCTTCCATCCAGAGTTTGAGAGCTTCACTGGCGACCGCGACCAGATCAATACACTAATCGAGGCAACTGACAGTTTCTATCGTATCCTCGACCCCGACCACACCGGTTATTACGAAGTACAGCACAGCTCATCCGTGTCGGTCATTGCGCCCGATGGGACGTTGCGGGCGAAACTCCAACCGCCGTTTGATCCAGGAATGACCGCCGAGTTTCTGGCCCGCCTGCAAATCGAGTATCGAAGGGAGCTGTCGCAATGATCCGAAGTGCCTTGGCCGTGATGTTCTTGCCAACCGCGTTGATGGCAAATGAACTTACCGTCGAAAACCCAATGGTCCCGTTGGCGCCGCCGGGTGCAATGGCGCATGCCGCGTATTTCTCGATCACGAATGCAGGCGAAGGTCCCCGCCAACTGATTGGTGTCAGCGCCGAGGGGTATATGATGGCGCATATCCACCGGACCGAGGTAAAGGACGACATTGTGTCTATGGTCTCGGTCGACCTGCTTGAGATTTCGCCCGGTCAGACTGTCGCCTTTGAACAGGGTGGGCTTCATATCATGCTGATGCGTCCCATGGGGCCGCTGGAAGAAGGCAAAACGGTTGATCTGACCCTTGAGTTTGCGGACGGTGAAAAGCTGCCCGTGTCGGCCAAGATCATGCCAAAGGCGGGGGGCACCTAGACGCATGACGCCTAAAGCTCTTGCGCTTCTGGCCTGTATTGCCGCGACGCCCGCTGTCGCGGACTATGACCCGTCCCAATATCCGGCCTACGAAACATGTGCACTGTGCCACGGCCTGTTCGGCGTCTCGCATACCGGTAAATTTCCCAACCTTGGTGGCCAGAAACAGGCCTATATCGAAGCTCAGGTTCGCGCATTCCGCGACGGGCACCGTACCAACGATGGGGGTCAGATGGTGACCATTGTGACTGAGCTTTATCCTGAGGATATTCCGTTTGTGGCCGATTGGTTTGCCACCCAGGACCACCCCGAGCCTTACCCGACCGAAGATACGAAAGCCGGTGCGGCGTCATTCGCTGATCTTGGTTGTGCGGCATGTCATGACAATGCACCCGATGGCGATCCGCTCGTGCCCTATCTGTCCGCGCAAAAGCCTGCATATCTTACCAAGCAAATGACAGACTTCCGTGAAGGTCGCCGCACGGCTCAGGCGGTTCCGAACGTCCATCCGAACCTCTTGTCCCTCCCGGATGAGCAAATCGAAGCCATCGCCGCCTATCTTGCGTCCGAGGCGCGGCCATGATTCACCCCCGCGATGAAGCTGTCCAGGATGACGTCCAAGGCGCCTTGTTCCTGTCCGAGTATCTGCTCGATATAAATGAAGGTGCGGGGTTCTTGAATGGACTTTCGCCGGACGATCAGAAAACGGTTCGCAAGCTTGGCACGCGCTGTACCTTTGAAAAGGGCGAGGGCATCTTTCATCAGGGCGACAGCCACACTGGCGTTTGGATTATCGAAGCTGGTCGGGCGCGGACTTATTATGTTGGTCCCACGGGGCGCGAGATCACGTTGGCTTATTGGCCACAAGGGCATTTCATCGGGGGGCCGGAGGTGTTTGGGCGGGGCCGCCACGTTTGGTCAGCGGACGCGATGGACGATTGCGAAATGGTCTTTCTGTCGGGCATGAGCTTGCAAAAGCTGGTCCGCGAGATCCCGGACGTTGCCATTGCTGTCATTCACGGGCTGATTGCCAAAGGTAAGTGCTATTCTGCGCTGATACAGATGCTTGGAACCCGGTCGGTGACTGAGCGTCTGCGTCAGTTCCTTGTCATTTTCGCTGACACACATGGGCGGCACGAGGGCACGTCGATTATCATCGACCGCACGATCACCTACGAGCAAATCGCCTTCATCGTCGGCGCGACCCGGCAATGGGTCACGCAAACGCTGGACAAGTTGCGGGCCGAGGGCGTCTTGGAGATCACGCGAACTGAGATCATTATCCACGAATTCAAGGCCCTTCAAATCCAGTAGGTCTTTGGAGCCGATAGTATGGCGTCGAGGGCTCCCTCACATCGGAAAAGAGCGGTTACTCTGTCGCGCTCACACCGGGTCAGCCAGTTCCGGGTGGTGATAAGCCTCCGGATATTCAATCGGAACGAGCGGCCCCCTTGGAATGACACCGTTCCATGATCTGCCGAAATAGCCTTGTCGACAGTGGATGAGAGAACCGGCAGCCGCGACGCCGTCGATCGCATAAACACGGCAAAGCCACCGCCAAAGATGTGGATAGTCGAGGATGCGGGCGCCATTCAACTTCATGCGTAGTGAGTAGACCGGGTCGTGGCGGTACAGCGTCGGGAACAGTCGCAGGTCAGCCTCGGTAAACGCATCACCTGTAAGAAAAGCGCGGCCGTCCGACAGCAAGCCTTCCAGATATGCGAGTGTGTCGAAATAGGCGTCGAAAGCTCTTTCATAGACGGATTGGTCCGAAGAAAACCCAGCCTTGTAAGCGCCGTTGTTGACCGTGACGTAAATGCGTTCGTTCAGCATGTTGACCAACTTAAGGTGGTCCGGGTCGTCGGGCAGAAGTTGGACTTTTCCTTCGCCGGTCGTCTGACGCCCCAACGCGTCGGCATGTCGGTCCAGCATGCGTATGATTTCAGCGCTTTCGTTGTTCACGACACGGCCTGCGATCTTGTCATAAAGGATCGGGACCGACTGTTCTTCCGAGCCTTCGCGGCGATAGATCTCCTTTGCCAACCGCAGCCCGATGCCGGTCCCGGTGTCCAATGTGCATTCGGCCAGGGTTGTTCCGGTCAGTGACGCGATCCGATCCGGTGCAAACTCCCAAAGGTTTGGTCCGACAGGATCGTCCTCGCCGGTTCTGTTCGGAAAAGCCACGTCCATCGTGATGCCGTTCGTCAGGCCAAGCACGCTCCGCGCCAAGGTCACCCGATGACACCACGGGCAGTTGAGTGCCACGAACAGATGGTAACGACCCGGCTCGGCCGGAAAGTCAGGCTCTCCGATTGCATGCCTGAAACCGCTAACGCCGCGCACGAATTCCCCTTGTGCGCGGCGTTCGGATGCCTGCTGCTGGTTTTCCTCAACTGAGCTGTCTTTTGTCATGCGCCCAGCATCACCCTCGCAGGCGATGATGCAAGATGATTGGCACAGCCAGTTCTTCTTCATCGCTCAAGTGGCGTTTCAGAAACGCCTCGATCAGTTGGGCCGTTTTATGAACGTCTCCCGCTTCATCTCGGGCCTGCGTTTCGTCAAGTTCGGCAAGCTTGATCACACGGTTAGCCTGCCGTGTGAAGCCGTCTAGAACTTGATCCAAATCCGCATGATCTTGTTCGAGAAGTTCAAGCCCCTCATCGAACCGCGGATCCGCCGCGGACAACTCGGGGAAGTAACTATGATCTTCCCAGCTATGGTGCCCATGCAGGTTCCCCACCAGATTGCCGCCAAAATAGGACAGGCGCCCGGCATAGCTGTCGACGCCGATGTCATTGTTTAGTAGCTCTTCAGTATCAAGCCGGATACGTTCCGCCACGCGGCGGAACATCTGGTGTGCGCCCAGCCAATGACGCGTCTTCTCCTTGAAACCCGGATGCGCTTCCCAGTCGTCGCGCGGGTAACGGTCCAAAAGGAACCGCATTTCCTCGGGCATATCTGCGTCACGAATGGCGTATGTATCGAGCATCGGATTCTCCTTTCGGGCAAGACATGGGATGTCAGGTCTGCTCTCGAAAGGGGCGCAATCGCACGGCAGATGTGCGTAAAAAGCCGTTGGCCCTGCGCGCGCCGCCTTGCGTTGCCAGAAACTCGGCGTGGGGAGCAAGCAAGCGAACAGCTTGCTCCCAGTCAGCATATGCGACGATCAAGTCTTGTGTGGTGATCCCTGGAACCATCCCAAGCGGCGGAAGATCAGCCAATCGAGGACCAGCGCGAACATCAGGGAGGCACCCATCAGCGGGAACAAGATCGCAAGACCGACAATCAGGATGATCATAGTCTTTGAGAGTGAGGCTTCCGGGGCCACCGGCACACCAAGCTCACCAGCTGGTCTGCGCTTCCACCATGCGATGAAACCGGTCACAGACAGCGCGAAGGCCAAGAAAGCGGCAAGCGTGTTTTGAGCAACGTTCAGCCAACCGTACAGCTCGCCTTGATGAAACGAGATGCCATAGCTTACTGTTTTGGCGACCACAGGATTGTCTGAGAAATCGACGCGGGCCAGAACCTCACCACTGTACTGATCGATGATCAACTCGGTTTGATCCGACCGCTTCTTGCTTACGCTTCGAAGCCAGAAAGCGGCCCCTTCGTCCTTCGGGGGTCTGACCTCATAGGGCATCACCAACCCTTCCCGGTGGGCTACGTCAAAGACCTGCGAGATTGGAAGCCGGGTGCCCTCGGACGCCGTTGAGTTCGGGACACTTCCGCCGAAGCGCAGGCTTTTGGACTTCTGGCTGGTCTGCTCTTGCATATAGCTTAAACCGCCACCCCACACATCGGTCCATGGCAGGCCACTGACCAGAATGGGGACAACCAGCAAAAAAGCCAGAAACCCGGTGAACATGTGTGTTTCCCGCCACCAGGATCGGCCTGTGCCGGTGGGGGGTGAGACGGCCTTGGCCAGGGTGCGCTGACCCCGCGGCCACCACAGGTATATACCGGTGACAAACATCACGATGGCCCAATGTGCGGCAAGTTCAACGAACTTGGTTCCGACATCCCCCAAAAGCAGTTCGCCATGGATTTTCTTGACCACTTGCATGGCAGTTTCGTCACGCGGGATCACGCCCAGGACGTGCCCGGTATAGGGATCAACCCACGCATAGGAGCGTAATTTGTCGGCGTCGTTGAACTCGATCAGCGTCGATCGTGCGGGGTCTTCGTAAGCTGCTACGCCGCGCACTCGGGTCAGGCCTGCGGCGCTTTCGACGGCTGAAAGCTGCGCCTCATACGACAGT
Organism: Pseudomonadota bacterium; assembly: GCA_039033735.1. Taxonomy (GTDB): domain Bacteria; phylum Pseudomonadota; class Alphaproteobacteria; order Rhodobacterales; family Rhodobacteraceae; genus JAJDOD01. Next base: position 683 of record JBCCCA010000189.1, on the reverse strand, counting down.
TGGCTTTCGCCAACGGATACGAACAATTCATCGGCATAGAGCCAATTTTCGATTTGCGGTTTGTAGAGATATATCACGCCGGACAGCGAGAGCAGCAGCATGAAAGGCAGAACATAAAGTGAGGCAAGGAAATGCCATTTCCACACCAGTCGATAGAGAGCGCCACCAGTTGTCGTCTGCGCTTGCGCAGCCTGAGGCGCCGAGGCGGTTGCATCGGTCATTATTTGAAGTCCCGTTGGAGTTTGTTGGAAAGTTGGGTGGCGCGTTACGCCAACGGGGGGGCCTGACTGTCGCGGCTTAGCCGTTCGGGCGCGCGTTGTAGTGCAGGGTTAGTATTGACGACAAAGGCAAACGCATAACTGCGCGCCAAAGCGACCCAATCAGGGTCCGAAGGAACCGACAGGGCCTTATCTTCGGTAAGCACGCAAGGCGCGTCTTCACCATCGTCAACGTGAATTGGCTCTCCGTCCGGTCCGACTGTAATCGTGACCATTTCGGTTCCAGTACAGATGACGACCGTCTGAATGTTTGGATTGAACTCAAGCAATATCACCGAGAGCTTTGGAAGCAGGAGCGCCCAAAGCAGTAACGGAAGCAGCAAACACGAGCGTAAAAACCGGATCATTTCACAAGCTTAGTTTTTCGAATATCGTCAACAAAGCGTTTCGTGCGTCGGGTTCCAT
>JBCCCA010000188.1:0-6786 GCA_039033735.1 Pseudomonadota bacterium | reverse complement strand
GCCCAATCGACGATTTCGTCATTGGTGCGGAAGCTGTTCATTTGTTCGGCTGGGATGACACGTTCTGTCAGGTCATAGAATTTTTGGAAGCCCTGCCGATGGCAGACGGCAAGCGCACCCGACCGCCACAAGAACTCAAGCGCCGTTTTGGACGGATGCCAGTCCCACCAGCCGGACGAGGCTTTCTTTTCATTTTGACCGACGTCGCGCGAACAGGTTGTGCCATGATCGGCGATGTGGCGATAAACGGCGTCAATCTCGGCCTGCCATCCTTCCCGGCGGGCCTCGGACCAGCGCGCGCGCATCCGCGCTTCGTCGCGCACAAATTTCAGCCGCCACATCGGATAGAATTGCATCGGGATCGCGGCGGCATCATGTGTCCAATGCTCAAACGCCGTGCGGTGTCGCGCGACAAGCTGTTCCAGGGCCTTGGGCCGATACTGGCCGCGCCGCGACCACAGGATCAGATCGTGGGCGCGGGCCAGAGTATTCACACTGTCAAGTTGAACGAAACCCAGATCGTGCAGCACAGCATCCAGGTCGGTGCCACGCCCTGTGCCTGACCCCGCTCGCAGCAGAAGGTTTCGGTCCAGAAACAAGCGCCGCGCGCGTTGATTGTCCAAAAGGGGGCGGTTCATGCGGTGCATATCACAGGTGTCAGAGCAGAAGTGCAATCCCGGCTTTAGGTGGCGCGCCGGACCGGTGCAGCCAAGGTCGGCAGAGCGCGACAATTGCAAGGCCCCTGACGTCAGCGTTGCATCTAACGTTGCGCGGTTTTCCAATCAGGATGAACCCAAGGCTGGGCATTCTCGCGGGGCAGGGGATGCTTGCCCAGAATGTGATCAGCGGCTTTTTCACCGATCATGATCGATGGCCCGTTCAGGTTGCCGTTTGTAATCCTCGGGAAGACTGAACTGTCGGCCAAACGCAGACCTTCAACGCCGATCACGCGCATTTCAGGGTCAACGACAGCTTGTGGATCGCTTGCCGCGCCCATCTGACATGTGCCGCAGGGGTGATACGCGCTTTCGGCGTGTTCGCGGATGAAGCCGTCAATCTCGTCATCGGTTTGCAGATGCGCGCCGGGCTGGATTTCGTGCTTGACGAACGGTTCAAAGGCCGATTGTGCGAACAACTCGCGCGTAAGCCGAATGCAGGTCCGAAACGCCTCCCAATCATCTGGAGCGGTCATATAGTTGAAGGCGATCCGGGGCGGCGCATCAGGGTCGGCCGAGCGCAATGTGATCTCGCCCCGGCTTTCCGACCGCATCGGGCCAACATGGGCCTGAAAGCCGTGACCCTTTGCGGCCAGTTGCCCGTCATACCGGACGGCGATCGGCAGAAAGTGAAATTGAACGTCCGGATAGCGCACCCCCGCGCGTGACCGGATAAACCCCGCGCTTTCAAATTGGTTCGATGCACCGTACCCCGTTTTGGTAAACAACCACTGGGCGCCGATCACGGCTTTGCTGAAAAGATTCCAATGTTTGTAGAGGGTTATGGGCTGCTTCGAGGCCATCTGAATGTACACCTCGAGATGGTCCTGCAAATTCTGACCGACCCCGGGGCGGTCTGCGATCACATTAATTCCGTGTTCCGCCAGGTGGCGCGCGGGTCCGATGCCGGACAACATCAGAAGCTTGGGTGAATTGATCGCCGAGGCTGCCACGATTACCTCAGCATCTGCGCCGATCACTTCTGTCTTTGAACCACGCGCCAGTTCTACGCCGACAGCACGGCCGTTCTCGATGATCAGTTTGCGGGCAAAGCCGTGCACAACGGTGCAATTGCCTGTGGCTTTGGCCGGGCGCAGATAGGCGTTGGCCGCGGACCAGCGCCGTCCCTTCCAGACCGTCTGTTCCATGGGGCCGAAGCCCTCTTGTTGTTCGCCGTTATAGTCGCCTGTGATCTGATAGCCCGCTTGGCGGCCTGCTTCGACAAAAGCGTGGTAGAGCGGGTTCTGGCGCGGCCCGCGCGACACGTGAAGCGGCCCTGAGGTGCCGCGCCAACCCGGATCACCGCCATGGCCGTTTGCATGCCAGTTTTCCATGCGCTTGAAGTAGGGCAGCACGTCTGCATAGCCCCAACCTGTGGCGCCGCATTCTTCCCAATAGTCGTAATCACCCGCGTGGCCGCGCACATAGACCATGCCGTTGATTGAGGATGATCCACCGATGACCTTGCCGCGGGGTGTTGCCAGACGCCGCCCGCCTAGCTGCGGTTCGGGTTCGCTTGAGAACCCCCAGTCGTACAGACCCATGTTCATTGGATAGCTCAGCGCGGCAGGCATCTGGATCAATGGGCCGATATCGCTGCCGCCGTATTCGATGACAATCACGCGCTTGCCGGCTTCGGCCAGGCGATAGGCCATAGCGCAGCCGGCGGACCCTGCGCCGATGATGACGTAATCCGCATTCATCTTAGAACGCCGCCTCGACCTCGTTTACCGAGACATAAACGGATTTGAGCTGGGAATAATGCTCAATCGCCGCCTTCGAATTCTCGCGGCCAACGCCCGAGGCTTTGGTGCCACCAAAGGGCCCCTCGACCGGTGTCAGGTTGTAGGCGTTGATGAAACAGGATCCGGCTTCAAGTTCGCCGATCACGCGGTGAGCCCGCGCAAGGTTCTGGGTAAAGACCCCGGCCGACAGCCCAAACTCGGTGGCGTTGGCGCGTGCGATCCCTTCGGCCTCATCCGTGAAGTCCAGAACGGTCATGACGGGCCCAAAAATCTCCTCGCGGGCAATAATCATATCGTCGGTGACGTCGGCAAAGACGGTGGGCGCGATCCAGAACCCGTCGCGGTCAAGTCGCGTGCCGCCGGTGATAAGGTGCGCGCCTTCTTCAATCCCTTTGGCGATGTAGCTCATGACGATTTCCATCTGCGCCTCGGACGTCATTGGCCCGAAGTTTGTCGCCTCGTCCAACGGATCACCCAAAACCGCCCCTGCCAGCCGTTCCGTCAAACGGGACAGAAAAGCGTCCTTGACGCCCGCCTGCACAAAGACGCGCGTGCCGTTGGAGCAGACTTGGCCCGAGGAATAGAAGTTGCCGTTGATCGCGCCGCTCACGGCATCGTCCAGATTGGCATCATCAAAGATCAGGATGGGCGATTTGCCCCCGAGTTCCATCGTCACGTGCTTCAGGCTTGCGGCGGCGGCGGCATAAACCGTGCGGCCCGTCGGCACTGATCCGGTCAGCGATACCTTTGCTACGCGCGTATCTGTAGTCAGAGCCGCCCCAACTTCCCCCCGTCCTTGTATCACGTTGAACACACCGGGTGGTGCGCCCGCTTCCGTCAGGATCTCGGCCACTTTGAGGGCTGAAAGCGGTGTCGTTTCAGACGGCTTGAAGACCATCGTGTTGCCGCAGGCCAGCGCGGGCGCGCCTTTCCAGCACGCGATCTGGGTGGGGTAATTCCACGCGCCAATCCCCACACACACGCCAAGGGCTTCGCGGATGGTGTATATGAAATCCCCACCGGCCAGTTGCACGTGTTCGCCAGTCAGGGCACCGGCAAGGCCGCCAAAATATTCAAGCGCGTCGGCACCGCTGGTGGCGTCGGCCACCAGGGTTTCCTGTATCGGTTTGCCAGTGTCATATGTTTCGAGCACGGACAGCTCGCGATTGCGTTCGCGGATCATGTCGGCCGCCCGCCGCAGAATGCGACCACGTTCCACACCTTGCAGGCGTGCCCACGCCGTCTGCGCGCGCTTAGCGCTGGACAAGGCACGCTCGACGATGGCGGGGCTGGCGGTGTGAACTTGGGCGATCTGCTGACCTGTGGCCGGATAGATCACTGGGATCACGTCGCCTTCCGTATCTTCAACATAATCCCCATCGATGAAGTGGCTTGCGCGCGGTTGCTGATCAGTCATTGAGAGCCCCCAATTCCTGGGACAGGGCGGTCAATACGTGGCGCGCTGCGATCTCCGGGCCTGTTGGGCGGGCGGCCAGCGCTTCTTGCAAGTAAAGCCCATCGATCAGACCGGCGATCCGGGCCGCTGCGTCATATGCGCGATCGCCAATCATTGGCTTCAAGCCGTAGATGAGGTTCGATCGGAGCCGCTTTTGATACAGCGACCAAAGTGCGTGCGCGCCCGTATTCGTCTGGGCCAGCACATAAAAGTTCAGCCAAGCTGAAATCGTTTCGCGCTGAAAGTTCGCCGGGCTGAAACCCGCGCGGATTATGCCCTCGACCCGTTCACGTGGGGTTCTTGCTTGCTTGAGGAACCGCAAAGCTTCCTTGCCATACAAGCGAAGGGTGTGCCGCATGGCCTCCAGAAGCAGGTCTTCCTTACCGCCAAAATAATGATGCGCCAGCGCCGACGAGACGCCAGCGCGCCCCGCGATCTGATTGACGGTCACGTTGATGGTGCCGCGCGATCCAATCTCGGCGATCGTTGCCTCGATCAACGCGGCTTTTCGGACCTGTTCCATACCCTTTTTTGGCAATATAAGCCTCATTACTGCTTGCCACGGCGAGGGTGTTTTAATTTAATTGACTCGTCAATCAACAAAAAAGTGCTAACAGGGAGTACGAAATGAAATTTCTGACCACATCAGCGATGATCCTCGCTGCGGGATCGGCTTATGCAAACTGTGACAACGTCAGGTTTGCCGATGTGGGCTGGACGGACATCACAGCCACAACCGCCGCAACAACGACCGTGCTGGCCGCGCTTGGCTACGAGACCGATGTGAAAGTCCTGTCAGTCCCGGTGACCTATACCTCGATGGCGAATGGCGACATCGATGTGTTCCTTGGCAACTGGATGCCGACGATGGAGGCAGACATCGCGCCTTACCGTGAAGCGGGCACCGTCGATACGGTCCGGGCGAACCTTGAAGGCGCAAAGTACACGCTCGCCACGAACCAGGCTGGAGCCGCTCTTGGGATTTCCGACTTCGCCGCGATTGCTGCGCAAGCGGACGCGCTTGAGGGCAAGATCTATGGTATCGAACCGGGCAATGACGGCAACCGCTTGATCCAGTCCATGATCGACGACAACGCCTTTGATCTGGAAGAATTCGAGGTCGTTGAAAGTTCCGAGCAGGGGATGCTGGCGCAGGTCGCTCGCGCGACCCGTCGGGACGAGCCGATCGTTTTCCTGGGCTGGGAACCGCACCCGATGAACGCCAATTTTGAGATGACCTATCTGACAGGCGGCGACGACTTCTTTGGCCCCAATCTGGGGGGTGCCACGGTCTATACTAACACGCGGGCAGGGTATGTCGATGAATGTGCGAATGTCGGCACGTTGCTGAACAACCTCGAATTCTCTCTGGCGATGGAAAACGAAATCATGGCGGCCATCCTGGATGATGGACAGGACCCGGAAGATGCAGCCGCCGCATGGCTGACGGCAAATCCTAGTGTGCTGGATGGTATGCTGGACGGGGTCACCACCAAGGATGGCGGCGATGCCATGGCTGCCGTGAAGTCCGCGCTGGGTCTGTAAATCCCGCTGATTGACGATGGAATATGCCTGCGCCACCACGGCGCGGGCACGCCGATCTTTCGGTCGGCCCGGACTGGAAAGATGACGTTTGGATTGGATTGAAGACAACAAGATCCCGGTGGGGAAATGGGCGGCCTCAGTTTTTGATTGGCTGCAAATTAACGGGGCCTGGTTCTTCGACGGCCTGGCTGAAGGGCTGGAGTGGCTGATCGACGCCATCTTGTGGGTGTTGCAATCGCCGCCGACGTTGCTTGTGATCGCTGTCATTGTGGCCTTGACCTGGGCGCTGCAGCGCAGTTGGAAGACCTGCGTGTTCGTGGCGCTTGGACTGCTGTTCATTGTGAACCAGGGGTATTGGGAAGAAACGACCGAAAGTCTGACGCTGGTTTTGTCGGCCTGTGTCGTTTGTATGCTGGTCGGTGTACCGATCGGCATCGCGGCGGCGCATCGCCCGCGCCTTTATTCGGTTCTGCGGCCTGTTCTGGACCTGATGCAAACGCTTCCCACTTTCGTGTATTTGATACCGGCCATTGTCTTTTTCGGGATCGGTATGGTGCCGGGGCTGATCGCAACGGTGATCTTCGTGCTGCCGGCGCCGATCAGACTGACGCATCTTGGCGTGTCCGCTACCCCTCAGACACTTCTGGAAGCCGCACGGTCCTTTGGGGCGACGCCGCGCCAAACGCTTTGGAAGGTCGAGCTTCCCTATGCCTTGCCACAGATCATGGCGGGCCTGAACCAAACCATCATGCTGTCGCTGTCCATGGTAGTGATCGCGGCACTTGTCGGGGCAGACGGGCTTGGCGTGCCGGTGGTGCGCGCGCTCAATCAGGTGAACACGGCGCTGGGGTTTGAAAGCGGCTTCGTGATCGTTGTCGTGGCGATCATGCTGGACCGTATCCTTGCGGCAAGGAGAGGCAATTGAGCTCGGTCATCTTCGACAATGTCAGCATCGTCTTCGGGAACAAGCCCGAAGCTGCGCTGCCGCTAATGGACAACGCCGGCACGCGGGCCGAAATTCAAACCGCCACCGCGCAAGTCCTTGGGGTTCATGATTGCTCGCTTTCGGTTGAAGCCGGCGAGATCCTTGTTCTGATGGGGCTTTCTGGTTCGGGCAAGTCGACACTCTTGCGAGCGGTCAATGGGCTTAACCCGGTCGTGCGCGGCGCCGTGCATGTGGCAGATGGCGACGCGATGGTGAACATCACCGATGCCGATGAGGCGACCTTGCGCCGAATGCGGTTGACCAAGATCGCCATGGTCTTTCAGCAGTTCGGGCTTTTGCCGTGGCGCACGGTGCGCGAGAATGTCGGGCTTGGTCTGG
>JBCCCA010000187.1:0-6807 GCA_039033735.1 Pseudomonadota bacterium | reverse complement strand
TGGTACTTCACGTCACGGAAGGAACTGCTCGACGCTTTGCTGAAGCATTGGCAGGACACCAATACGGCTGCCATCGTTAAAAAATCCTCCGAACCGGCCGAGACGATCACCGGGGCCGTGTGCAACTTTTTCCATTGTGTCATCGACGAACGCATTTTCAACAATCCGCTCGACTTTGCCGTACGCGATTGGGCGCGGCGATCGGGGCACGTTCGCCGGAAACTTGACCATTCGGACGAAACGCGCGTGGCCGCTTTGGCCGCCATGTTCGAGCGGTATGACTATCCGCCCGAGGAAGCCCGCATTCGCGCACGCGTTCTTTATTTCATGCAATTGGGGTATGATTTGGCCGAACTGGATGAAGCCCAAACCGACCGGTTGGCACAGGTTCCGATGTATCTGTTCTGCTTCACCGGCCGTATGCCGCAGCCCTCCGAGGTTGAAGCTTTGAAGGCCTATGCAAATACCGCGATCGGGCAGGTGGGCGACGATTGACAGTCGCGCCTTTCGCTTCGGGCCGTAAGTACTGGAAATTCGAACAGTTTTCGGGCATTGAGTGATCCGACTGGAAAATCTTGCCCAAAGCCGTATTCGGCGGAGACCCGAGAATGCAGAAATCGATCCACCCGTTGGTCACACGCACCACGACCGACATTGTGTTCGATCATCTGTATGACGAGATCTTGTCACTACGTCTGTTGCCCGGCGCGCGCATTTCAGAAGCTGAAATTGCCAGCCAAATGGGTGTTTCGCGCCAACCTGTGCGCGATGCTTTCAACAGGTTGGCAAATCTCGACCTTGTGTTGATCCGACCGCAACGGGCGACCGTTGTGCGTGGCTTTTCCTTGGATGCCATTGAAACGGCGCGCTTTGTCCGGCTTGCCATCGAATTGGAGGTTGTGTCGCGGTCGTGCGCCAACTGGGGTGAGGCGCAAATTGCCTTGCTGGAGGAACAGCTTACACTGCAACACGAAGCCCTGAAATCTGGCGAAACCGGCCGTTTTCACGAGTTGGACTATGCGTTCCACAAGCTGATCTGTGACCACAGCGGGTACCCGCTTGCCTTTGAGGCGATAGAAAACAGCAAGCGGTCCGTGGACCGTCTGTGTGTTCTCAGCCTTCGCAAAACGCATGAAGTGGCTGCCATCATCGAGGATCATGAAGACATTGCAACCGCGCTTGCTAAGCGTTCGCAGGAAGACGTGCGAACCGCGGTGCACAAGCATCTCAGCCGCCTGGACGAGACGGTGCGCGAGATCCACGACACGCATGCCAGCTATTTCGAGTAGCCCGACCTAGTAATTCCAGACAGTTCCGTCTTCAAGCCGCACGACCGGGTGGCTGCCAGGTTGATAGTTATATCGGGCCGCTTCCTTCTCATCGAAATCAACACCCAGTCCTGGCGCGTCGCTGACATAGAAATGGCCGTTCTCCATCCGGTGCTCGGACGGGAAAAGCGCGTCGCACTCAGCTGTGCCCAGGACGAGATACTCCTGAATGCCAAAGTTTGGCGCCCAGGCATTCAGATGCGCATGTGCTGCCATACACAAGGGGGAGTGACTGGGGGCGCCGTGAAATCCGGTGCGGACATGATGAAGGGCGGCCAGATCGACGATGCGTTTCACGTGTGTGATACCGCCTGCATATGTGGCTGCGACGCGGATGAAGTCGATCAGCTCGTTTTCGATCAGCGCGTTGCAGTCCCAGATCGAATTGAAGACTTCGCCTATGGCAATGGGGACGGTGGAGTGTTGTCGGATCATTTTGAGCGCGTTCTGATCCTCGGCCACGGTCGGGTCTTCCAGCCAGTAAAGCCCCACGGGCTCGACCGCTTTGGCAAGTTCAGCCGCTTCACGTGGCAACAGGCGATGGTGGACATCGTGAAGGAGCTTTATCTCCGGGCCGAAGCGTTCCCTGATTTCCGCCAAAGCCTCGGGCATGAAGCGCAGGTAGCGATCAGTCTCCCAGACCTCGACTTTTGGGCGGATGCCACTGAAATCCGTAATGAAGTCTTTGCCCTGGCCGTGCTTCTCGGGCACGGCGTAACTGTTGGTTGGCATACCCGGAATGCCGCATTGAACGCGCACCGCCCTGTACCCTTCGTCGACACAGGCTGCGACCACGTCCATCAGTTCGTTCAGATCGGCACCCGTTGCATGGGCATAGACCATCGCCCCCTCGCGACTTTTGCCGCCGAAGAGCTGATAGAGCGGCATGTTTGCCAGCTTTCCCTTGATGTCCCACAACGCCATGTCGATGGCGCCAAAGGCCGCCATCGCAATGGGGCCGCGCCGGAAATAGGCGCCGCGATAGAAGAATTGCCAAATGTCTTCGCTGTTGCGCGGGTCCATCCCGATCAGGTTTGGGATCAGATAGTCGGTCAGATAGGCCGCTGGCAGTGTTTCCCGGTTGTTGAGCGTGGCATCGCCCAACCCATAGATGCCTTGGTCCGTCATGATCTTAAGCGTGACATAGTTCTTGCCGGGGCCACCCACGAAGACTTTGGCGTCCGTGATTTTCATAAAGACCTCCTTAAACCGTCACATCCGCCCGTTTCCAGTCGCCCTTCCAAAGGCGGCTGTGGAAGGGCCAGAACTTCACAATCTCTTCGCCCAGGATTATGGCCAACACCCAGAACGCCGGAAGACCAAGAACCATCACGGCCAATGCCGTTGCAGGGACGCGGAACAGCCATTGAGACCACAGAAATATGTGCATCACATAGATTGTATCACCACTTGCCCGAAGCGTATTTCCGCAGATCGCGTTCGTCGCGCGTGGAAATGAGGACAGGACAAGGATGGGCAGGAAACCGAACAGGGTCGCACGCGTTTCCGGCGTCAATCCGGCATAGACTCGGTCGACGGACAGGGTGAGCGCGACGAAGATCAAGGCGACGATTGCGGCGGCGACAAACGCGCCACGCCATGCAGAGGATAAGAAGCGGTCAAGGGCTGCCTCGGATGCGTGGCGCCCCAGCATCTGCGCCACGAGGATGCCGGTTGCCTGGGTCCACTGCATTGCAATTTGCCCGGCCACCATGTTCCAGGGCGCAATCACGGTCATGGCTGCAAAGTCGTTCAGCGCCATGCCCGCATAGATCAACGTACAGACATGCGTGGCGACGGTGGCGCTGACAAAGGTCGCGGCGATGGGAAGGGCGAAGGTCAGGTGCCGCTGAGTGGTCTGCCGGAACGTTACGTTCCGCCATCCGCTGACATCCAGTAGGTGTTTGTCCAGTCGCCAAAGCTGGCTTGCAAAAAACGCGACTTGCACCGCAACGGCAATCGCGCTGCCTGCCGCCGCACCGGCCACGCCAAGTGTCGGCAGGCCCCAAAGGCCGTGGATCAAGCCGACACTGGCCGCAATGTTTATCGGGACCGACAGGCAATACCCATAGAGCGGCAAGCGCGTCCGGCCGCACCCGTTGAAGTAACTGGAAAGGCATTGGCCAATCGCTTCGAACAGGATGACCAGCGTGAAAACCGTCAGATAGGCGCGTGCTTGATCGGCCACTTCAGCGGTCGGCGCGAAAGTATCGATAACCGGGCCGCCCGCGGTAAGAATGGCGAGAATACCAAAAAGGCCAATAGCGATCGACACCGCCAGGCCGGACGCAAGCGCGGATTTCAAGAAGATCGGATCGCTGGTGCCCGAGGCTTGTGCGGTCCGGATCTGCATGGCGTGGGAAAAGGCGAAGATCACCCCAAGCGCGATGCCACCAATCGCGGCCGCCAATCCCATTGCTGCCAGTGATACTTCACCCAGAGATGAAACGAGCCAGCCGTCGATAACGATGGTGCCATGCAAGAAAACGGCCTTGATCGTCATGGGCCAGGCCAACGCAAAGATGTCGCGCGCCTTGGGCGCGGTGTCTGCTATAGCGGCGTTGGCGTCTTGGATCGATGACACTTTGAAAGGGCATCCCATTTTTCAGGCCGCCAGCAGGTTTCGCTGACACGCCAATTGGTCCCGACAAGTGTCGGAATTACGCGTCGAGGGGTTCGAAGTAATCGGCGTTTGTGGTGGCAATCCGCTGTATCGTGTCATCAAGGCGCGACAGGTGGTGCATGCCGGCTTCCACGGCTTTGGCCGCGTTGCGGCTTTTTACGGCTTCGGCGATTGCACAATGATCCTCCAGCAGTTCCGGCATGCGCGTTTCTTTCGAAAGGCCAAGCATGCACAGCCGATCCACTTTGGATTTCTCGGACATGATGACATCGAATGCGAAATCAGCCTTCGCAATCTCGCAAAGTGTCTTGTGGAACTGATAGTCAAGCGCGCCGAACCGATCGAGGTCGTTTGTCCCGACAGATTGCACTTGGTCCGCGATTTCCGCGTCGAGCGCGTCGGCCCCTTTTGCGTCGCATAGCGTGGCGGCGCATTGCAGCACTTCTTTTTCTACGGCCGCTCGCACGAACCGGGCCTTGGTGATCTCTCGTAGTGAAAAGCCTTTGACTTCGGTGGCTCGTTGCGGGCGTATCATCAAAAGGTCCAGATTGGCCAACCGACTGAAGGCATCGCGGACGGGCTGACGGGACACGCCAAACTTTGACGCGATGTCGGCTTCCGAGATCTTATCGCCAGGGCGAAGGCGCAGGGTCGCGATTTCTTCTTGAAGATGCTCGAAGATGTCGTCGACGCTTGTTCGCCTCTCACCTAAATGCGTTAACTGCGTCATAACGCGATCTCCAATTCTTGTCTTTCGCGCTCTGATCCGGGCACTGTCTCTTACGGGATATCGAATTTCTTACTAGTATACCAGAAAAATTACTAGTATACCAGTTATACGCCATGGTCGAATCGTCCATTTTGCCTGGTGCAGCGCCGCTGAATTGTGCGCGAGGGAGGGAACATGGCCGGTGTCAGCCTAAGCAATGTCATCAAGCGTTACGGCGCGGCCCAGGTTGTGCACGGGATCGATCTTGAAGTTGCCGAGAAGGAGTTCGTTGTGCTTGTCGGCCCTTCTGGCTGCGGCAAATCCACGACCCTTCGCATGATCGCTGGTCTGGAAGAGATCACCGAAGGCGATCTGCATATCGACGCGCGGCGGGTGAACCGCATCGCCCCAAAGGATCGCGATGTCGCGATGGTCTTCCAGAACTATGCGCTGTATCCGCATCTGAACGTCGCGGACAACATAGCGTTTGGGCTTCGCATTCGCAGGATGCCAAAGGATCAGATCGCAACGACGGTCGACGAAACAGCTGCGATTCTTGGTTTGACCGACTATCTGGATCGCCGGCCGGCCGACCTTTCTGGTGGGCAGCGTCAGCGCGTCGCCATGGGGCGCGCGATTGTGCGTCATCCCAAAGTATTCCTCTTTGACGAACCGCTTTCGAACTTGGACGCAAAATTGCGGACGCAGATGCGCGCTGAAATCAAGCGATTGCACAATCGCCTCGGGGTTACATCGGTGTACGTGACGCATGATCAGGTCGAGGCAATGACTTTGGCTGACCGCATTGTTGTGATGAACGACGGCGCGATCGAGCAGGTCGGCACACCGATGGAGCTGTTCAACGACCCAGCCAATACCTTTGTTGCGGGGTTCCTTGGATCGCCACCGATGAACCAGGTGAAAGGAACGCTGACCGAAACGGGGGCCAGGATCGGTAACACCGAGATTACTTTGGCAGGCAAGATAAACGGCCATGCCGGGCGAGACGTGGTTGTTGGCATCCGGCCCGAGCACGTGACTTTGCAGGCAGGCGATCAGACCTCATCCCTTCCCATATCTCTGGACCTTGTCGAGCCGCTTGGCTCGGAAGCGTTGCTTCACGCGCGTTTCGGTGACGAAAACCTTGTCTTCAAGGCTGAGACGAAAGGTGACATCGCTCATCTTTCTGGCGTGGAGGCGGTGCATGTGCCGGCACCGCTGATCAAACTCTTCGACGCCGAAACTGGCCGCGCGCTGTCGCTTAGGTCCTGATCGCATGGTGGATCAACGGGCAGAATTGGACAGCGACCTCGGCCCTGAGAAGGCCGCAGCAGGCCGCGAAACAGTGCATGACAGCTCATGGGTCCGGCTGTTCGATCACTTTAAACGTGAATGGCAAATCTATGTAATGCTGCTGCCGACGATCGTCTGGTTCATCGTGTTCCTGTACAAGCCGATGTACGGATTGCAGATCGCCTTCAAGGATTATTCGATCTTCCGCGGGGTCGCTGCCAGCCCATGGGTTGGCTTTGAGCATTTCGACACGCTGTTCAACAACGACCAGTTCATCCGCGCAGTGATGAACACGATCAAGATCAGTGCGCTGAACCTGCTGTTCGGGTTTCCGGCACCGATTATCCTCGCGCTTATGTTCAATGAAATCTTGCACGCCAGCTACAAAAAAACCGCTCAAACAATTGTTTACCTACCACACTTCATTTCGTCTGTTATTATTGCGGGGATCGTCATCACCGCGTTTTCGCCGACCGCCGGTATCGTCAATACGGTGATGGGGTGGTTCGGATTGGACGCGGTTTATTTCCTGACACAGCCCGAGTGGTTCCGACCGATCTTCATCGGCACCGGCATATGGCAGGAGGCAGGCTTTGGGTCCATCGTTTTCCTGGCCGCCATCGCAGGTGTCAGCCCGTCGCTTTACGAAAGCGCTGTCGTCGATGGGGCGAACCGCTGGCAGATGATGTGGAAGATCACCATTCCGTCGATTATGCCCACCATATTGATCATGCTGATCATTCGCATCGGCAATATCATGGAAGTCTCGTTCGAGCTGATCATCCTGCTCTATCAGCCGTCGACCTACGAGACTGCGGATGTCGTCAACACGTATATCTATCGGAACGGCATCC
>JBCCCA010000186.1:0-6877 GCA_039033735.1 Pseudomonadota bacterium | reverse complement strand
CATGGCACCGCCCTACATCCTGAGTGTGAAGCTGCTGTCAGGCGTCTTGAACGGACCGGGCAAGTTGGGTGCCGGTAAAGCCCGAATTTCAGACATCGCAGTTTCAGGGTTTTCTCCCGCAATCGTAAGCGACCCCATGTCGTAAAGCGCATCGCGTGCGACAAAGAGGAAATCCACCTTCGCAGTAACATCTCCGATGATGTCGACGCGCTGTGCCGGGGCAAGCTGCATATCCGAAAGGTCTCGTGGCTCCGCCAGAGACATGCCGTCGAGAGCGACAACCTTGGCCTTCAATCCTTCGATCCGAACCGGTAAGGGCGACATAAAGCCGTACATCAACGTCCATATCGAAGAGACCGTCTGGGGTGGCTACGCCATAGGCGGCAACGTGGTCGGTTGACCAACTGGAGGTCGGACTGTCTCCGATCCATTCACACCTTCTTTGAGATACAGCACGAAATTCCGCAGAACCATTCACGTTGACGTTTCGGCAGGCCACGTCTGGTCCGTTCTTGGACCGAACTACACGCGTGCAGGCGAATGAGCGTCGAGCGTCTATGCATCCGGCACACGGTCCGGCACACCGAAGGGCGCGAACGCTCCGGTGGCGGTCCGCGCTTGCCAAACTTCGCTCGGGCCGTTCACCGAGACAATCGAAGCCTTCGACGCAGACGGCCGCCATGTCGCATACTCCGCCACGGGCGACCAAATGCCGGGCCTTGTCAAACACCTCGAAAACGCCTGGACCGTCCAACACGACGGCAGCGGCAGTCGGGTCGAAAGGGAACTGAAGGCCGATATTGCCTTCCCGTTCAACGTCCCGATCGGGAGGGTTACTCTCAGTCTGCTAAGGGCCGTGTCATCCCAAAGATTTCAGTGAATTTGACCTCTAGTCCGCCAACACACCGTGAAACATCACGTCAACATGCGCCTCGAAGTATTGCTCGAAATCGAGCGGCTGCGAGCTTTTGAACATCATGGCGTGAACCGCGAAGTAGACGGCCGGGGCGATTATGACATGCGGCGTCTTCAAGACCGGCCCTGATTTGACCTCACCGCGTTCCACGCCACGCGCCAGGATTTTCTTGAGGAGCGTTGAGCCGCGTTGAATTGTCATTGCGTGATACTCGCTGATAACATCCGGCATCCGGTCACCTTCCGTCAGAAGGATGCGGAACAGGGCCTGCGCTTCGCCATGAACGAAGCGGGCATACATGTTCTTGAGGAGATTTGTGAGCAGGTCGCGCGTCGTTCCTTCAACGCTGAGCACCTCGGCTTCGCTCTCGCCCATGACCGACGTGATGTGTTCCTCGATCGCGGCGAGAAACAGCGCTTCTTTCGAAGCAAAGTAAAGATAAATCGTACCTTTTGATATCCCGGCCTTGCGCGCGATCCGGCTTAGATTTGCGCGGTGAAACCCGTGTTCTTCGAACTCTGAAATCCCGGCGGCAACAATTTCTGCCGGTCTTGCCTCCTTGCGGCGTCTCTGTGCGGGAGGACAGTCGCGTCTCTTTGCCACTTTTGTCATCGTCTTAAGGCCTGAAATCAGCGGAATACCTTCAATGTGGACAGTCGATACAAAGAAATCAAATCCAGTGCTTGATCTTTGACGTACTAAAGCCAGATGATGTTACTGACCAGCAAGTCAGTAAATTGACCCGAAGGACGAAATCATGCGAAAGACGCTCAGGTATGTTGGTGTCGCACTCCGCGAGTTTTTTTGGCTCGTGGTCGCAGTTGCAATCATCGGTGGCGGCTATGCGGGGTTTACATACCTTGGCGAGAATCGCGAGATCGTCGAGGCCGACCCTGTGCCGCGACCGGAGACACTGGTCGAAACGATGGGCTTTGAGAAACATCTTGCGCCGTTGCCGATCCGTGGCGAGGGGTTTGTCGAACCGTTCCGGACTGTCGCATTGTCGGCACCCACGGGCGGGCGCATCGTGACCCTGCACCAGGCCATCACCAACCGTGGCTCATTCGGTGAGGGCGAGGTGCTGGTCGAGATCGACGCGAGTGCAGAACGTGCCCAGATCGAGCAATCGCGCGCCAACATCGCGGCGACCGAAGCGCGGCTGGACCTTGTGACGACACAGCTTGAACGGGCGCAAAGCCTGCGCGAGCGCAATGCCGTGGCACAATCCAGCGTGGACGACCTTCTGGGGCAACGAGACGAGGTTTTTGCGAACCTGCAAGGGCAGCGCGCGCAGCTGTCGTCGGCCGAGATTGCTTTGGAGAACAAGATCGTGCGCGCGCCGTTTGACGGTGCGGTACAGACGAAAGAGGCCGAGATTGGCAACGTGGTCGCTGGCGGCAGCCCGATCGCGCAGATTTATACGAAAGATCAGATGGAGGTCAGCATCGCCATTCGCGAAACCGACGCTGTTCTGATCCCGGGCCTGTTCAACGGCAGCCCGGCACCGGGGACGGTATCGATTGATTTCGCGGGCGAGACCAAGATGTGGTCGGCCGAGATTGTTCGCGTCGACCCCGCACTTGACCCACAGACACGCACGCTGACGACCACAGTTGCGCTTGGCGAACGGCTGGACAGCGAGACAGAGTTCGCTGCCGGGGCGCCGCCAGCCTTGATCAACGCATTCGCAAAGGTCGTTATCGAGGGCATTGTGCCCGAGGAGACCTATGCCATTCCGTCGACAGCCTTGCGGTCGGGCAATCGGGTCTGGCTTGTCCGAGAAGATCGGCTTGCATTCCATCCGGCCGAACGCGTCCATGTCGATGGCGAAACAACCTATGTGCGGATCACCGGATTGCAGCCGGAAGATCGGCTTATCCTCACCACTCTTTCCGCGCCGCAAGAAGGCGAGGCGCTTCGGGATGTGGGCGAAAACGACGTCCGCACCACGCTTGTGGTCGAATAACGGGGGCATGCCATGAACGCCGCAATCAAATGGATGGCCGAGCATCCAGTCGCTGCATGGCTCGCCATGATTATTTTGCTGGCGGGTGGGGCGCTGACGGCGTCGAGCATGCCGCAAAAGACATTCCCGGAATTCACGCTCGACAGCATTTCGATTTCGGTCGCCTATAACGGTGCGTCGCCGACGGAAATCCAGGATTCCATCGTGCGTCCGATTGAGGATGAACTGTCTGGCGTCGACGGTATTGACGACATCACCGCCAATATCTCGGAAGGGCGGGGCGGCGTCACGGTCACGTTTCTCGACGGCGAAGACATCGAGACGAAACTCGACGAGGTGAAGACCGAGGTCGAGGGCATTTCCACCTTTCCGGATGATGCGGAAGACCCTGTGGTCGTGCGGGCTGACAATTCGACCCGTGTGCTGGAGATCGCGATACATGGCGATACGACCGAGCGCGTTCTCAAGGAAGAGGCGCGGCGGCTCAAGGATGAGCTGACTGCGATTGACGGCATTTCTTTCGCCGAAGTCGCCAACACGCGAGACTACGAGGTGGGTGTCGAGATCGATCGCGACACATTGCGGGCCTATGGGCTTACGCTGGGTGAGGTGGCGCGGGTGGTCGGCGTGAACTCGCTCGAATTGCCCGGAGGCTCGATCGAGACCGAAAGCGTCGCCATTCCAATTCGCACGGTCGGTCGCAATTACACGCAAGCGGACTTTGAGAACATCGTCGTGCGGTCGTCTGACAGTGGTGCGCAAGTGCTATTGCGCGACATTGCCACCGTGACAGACGGGTTCGAGGATGCGGATATTTCATCGTCGTTCAACGGAACGCCTGCCGTTTCCGTCAACGTCTACCGCGTTGGCGATGAACAGATCATCCGGATCGTGGACCTGGCACAAGAGCATCTGCGTCAGAACTTCCGCCCGTCTCTTGAACAGGGGATCGAAGCCACCGTCTGGCAAAACGAGGCGACACAGCTTCAATCCCGGATCGACCTTCTGACCAACAATGCCATCATCGGTCTGTCGCTCGTGATCTTGTGTCTTGCACTGTTCCTGGACGTGCGGCTTGCTTTCTGGTCAGCGGCGGGCATTGCGATCAGCTTTGCGGCGACGTTCATCGTCATGGGTGCGATCGGCATGTCGATCAACATGATTTCGCTTTTCGGCTTCATCCTTGCCATCGGGATCGTGGTCGATAACGCCATCGTGGTATCGGAGAACATCTATAAGAACGGCGAGGATGGCCTGTCGCCGCAAGAGGCTGCGGTCAAAGGCACGCAGAGGATCGCTGTGCCGGTGATCTTCTCGACGCTCACCACGCTCGTCGCATTCTGGCCGCTGCTGCAAATGCCGGCACCGCTCGGCTCGTTTCTGGGCGATATTCCGACGGTTGTAATGATCGTGCTTTCACTCTCGCTGCTGCAGGCCCTTCTGATCCTGCCCCGCAACCTGTCGACGCTTGATGTCGGTCCGGACTACAAACCAAACCTTGTCTTTCGGGCCCTTGGTGCCGTGCGCGGTGTCATCGACCGGGCGTTGAAGTGGATAATCCAGAACCCGCTCGATGCGATGCTGCGCTTTTGTGTGCGGCGCGTCTTTATTCCAATCGCCGGGGTGATCGCGTTGATGACACTGACGATTGGTCTTCTGTCCTATGGCTATGTGCGGTTTGAGTTCTTCCCGTCAATCGACGGCGAGTTCGTGACGGCCAATGTGGAAATGACCGACAGTACGACGTTCCAGCGCACCGAGGATGTTGCCGAGGCACTTCGGACCGCGGCTATTCGCGCGGGCGAGCGTTTGCAGGGCACACTGGCAGAGGATGCACCGAATGTCCTTATCGGCCAGTATGTTATCGTTGGGATCGGCGCTGGCGGTGGCGGCCCGACTGGCGACGCCGCCCCGATTGCACCCACGCTGGCTCAGGTGGTGGTCGAAGTGACCAATGCGTCCGAGCGCAGTTGGGAGGCCGCCGACTTTGAAACGCTGTGGCGGGAAGAAGTTGGGCGCGTTGCGGGGGTCAATACGCTGACAATCTCGTCTTCGCTGGTTGATGCTGGTGACGCTATCGCCGTCGAGCTTTCGCTTCCGGATGGTGAAGACATCGCGCCCATCGTCGCCGAGTTGCGTGACGGCTTGGGCAACATTCCGGGTGTTTTCCAGATCCTCGACGATTCTTCGTCGGGTCGCCTTGAATACAAGCTGGCACTCAAACCGGAAGCGCGGCTCTACGGACTGACGTTGCAAGACCTTGCAACGCAGACGCGGAACGGGTTTTTCGGTGTTGAAGCCACAACCGTGCAGCGCGGCCAAGACAGCGTGGCTGTTATGGTGCGCTTTCCGAGCGAGGATCGCGACAGTCTTTCAGATTTGCTGGATACGCGCATCGCGACACCCGCAGGCGATCTCATCCCCTTGTCGGTTGTTGCGCGGTTGGAGGAGGGACAATCCCCCTCGGAGATACAGCGCCAGAATGGTCGTCGCGTCACCACGATCACGGCCGACGTGGATCAGAGCGTTACGACCAACGGCGAGGCGAACCGGATTATCCGTGAAGAGCTTTTGCCGCCTCTGCTTGAGGCGAACCCGGGCCTGAACGCCGGCTTTGGCGGAGAACAGGAAACGCAAGGCGACGCGCAGGCGGCATTGGGGCAGGCGCTTGGCATTGCGGTGTTCGTGATCTTCGCGCTTTTGGCACTGGTGTTCCGCAGTTTCGTACAACCCATCGTGGTCATGATCGCCATTCCGCTGGGCCTGATCGGTGCGGTGACAGGACATTATCTGCTGAGTATTCCTCTGGGTCTTCTCAGTATTTTCGGCATCATCGGCCTTGCCGGCGTTGTCATCAACAACAGCTTGGTCATGATCGATCTTTACAACGAGTACCTTGCCAAAGGCTATGACGTGGCAGATGCGGTCGTGGAAGGCACCAAAGACAGGTTCCGGCCTATTCTGCTGACATCGGTCACAACGTTCCTGGGGGTCTATCCGCTGATTATGGAAACGTCGTTACAGGCGCAGTTCCTGATCCCGCTTGCGGTGTCGATCGGCTACGGCGTTCTGATTGGAACAGGGGTCATTATCTTCGCAATCCCGGCAGTTTTTGTTCTCGTGCACCGCATTTCAACCGGCGTGCGCGGCGGTCTGGGGCTGCTATTCGGTGCAGACGAGCGGTCAAGCAATGTTCCCGCAGAGTAGTCAAAGCCAGTTCTGGCGCGCCCTCGATACCCCGGGCGCACTTCGAAGTCGCACCAGTTTCGAACGTCCGGTGTGACGGGCTGCGCTGCAGCATGCGCCTGTGCGCATCAAAAGCAGGTTTGGGCCGTCAGTCGCGACGGCCCGAAGTCGTCAGATTTCAATGGCCTCAGCGATTGCGAGCGCGTCTTCAAGTTCGACGCCCAAGTGCCGGGAAGCTTGCTGTCGATTGCCATGTGGAACAGCGCGAGGTCGCGATCATTCTCTGCCAATTCAAGGCGAACACGGATTGCCCAGACATGCCTTGGCTTCAGCGATCGTTTCTGACCGACAATGCGGCCTTTGTCCCATGCAGGGCGAAGTGCCCGAGTGGCTGGTAAGCTTAGTGTTTCCATGGCTGATCCTCCGATCCGCCATGCCCTCAACAACGACAACCCGACCTTGACGAGTGACCTTATCACAGGATTGCTGCGCGGCATCTGACGTCAGAGCTGAGCCCTTACCCACCAATGCTGCAGGTTAGTCGAACGTCCGGTCTTTTGAGGACGTACGACGATGCAGAGCAACCTCAGAGGTGTCACTGGCCGGGCAGGATTTAGCTGAAAGTACTGAAGTATCGCTGGCGAAGTCATGGTCTTTCACTTTCCCCGCACCGCTTACAATAGTAACGTCAGGGTACTGTGGCGATTTGAACTGGGAGGGCGTCCGGCATGTCAATCAATCTGAGCCGGGGCGAGCTGCGCTCACTCCTTGAGGAAGACGAGGTGGAGATGAGCGTTGTTTTCTCGGAT
>JBCCCA010000185.1:0-6883 GCA_039033735.1 Pseudomonadota bacterium | reverse complement strand
TTGCGGGACAGGAGCTTCGCAATACACTGGACACCCTGTTGTGCGAGCAATCCATCGCACGCTCGGCGCAAGCACTGGTGACCACAGATCAAGGGTTCGCCCCGGAAAACGCGGACGAAGTGGTGACCACCTGCGGCGCGCCCATCAGCCCATCGCAATTCTCAGTCGAGGTTTGCGCGTTTCCTTTGGTGGTGTCCGCCTATCCATCGCGTGACAGTTAATCGGACAACAGCCTTGTGCAGTGTTGGCATCGGGTGTTCTGCAGCTGAAACGCGGGAAACCGCGAAAATTGCAGAGGTTTGTGTTCGCCCCACTTTCTAGCTCGAACTCAAAAACACCGGATAACACCCTGAAAACGATCAAGAGATTAGCGCTTACTGTCATTCTGTCGACAGCTATTGCGGCGGCACTTTCGACCACAGCGAACGCGCAGGTCTGCGGCAGTGATTATACCGTCCGTTCGGGCGACGCGCTGTGCGCCATCGTCCAATTCGTCTATGGCGCGCCAGGAACGGAAGCTAAATCAGGGTGTTGCCCTGGCCTGTGATCAGCGCCGGAGCAGCCACCTTCTGCCCCAGGAACGCGGGGCAAGCTTCGAGCGGCCCGTGCCGCTCGTTATTCCCATCACCTCTTCAAAGAAAATCGTCGCGGCGTGGCGTGAAGCTGTCGATCAAGGTTCCGGGCTCAAGACACACACATCCATGCGTCTGTCCCGAGGGGATGACAAAGCTGTCACCCGACCCGACCTCGCGTTCTTCATCGCCCAGCGTGAAGCGAAATCGTCCACTCGAGACGAAAGTGGATTGCACATGTGGATGATTGTGCAGTGCGCCCTCAGCACCGGTCTTCTCAAAGGAAAACGCGACGACCATCAGGTCGGGGTGATCTGCAAGAACCTGCCGGGTGACGTTGTCACCTGACGGAACTCTGGGAAACTCTGCCATTTCAGTACCTCGCGTCGTGATTAGGAAAAGAGCATCCCGCCGTTGATGTCGATATTCGTGCCCGTGACAAAGGCACTTTCATCGCAGGCGAGGAAAAGGACAAGGTTTGCGGTATCTTCAACCGTGCCCTGACGTTTCATCGGCGCCGCCGCTTCGAAGCCACGGCGACCCGCATCCGGGGTGTGCACATTGTGGAAGTCGGTATCGATCATGCCGGGGCACAGCGCATTGACACGGATGTCGGGTCCCAGCTCTTTTGCAAGCCCACGGGTCATAGTCATCACGGCGCCCTTAGACGTGGCATAGGCCACGGCGCCGGGCCCACCGCCGTCACGCGCTGCCTGACTGGCCAAATTGACGATGGCGCCCGAGGTCATGTGCTGCAAAACGGCGCGGGTCATGCGGAACGTGCTGGTCAGGTTCACATCCATGACCGTTGTCCAAAGATCATCCGACATGTCGGCAATCTTTTTGCGTTCAACCAGACCGCCTGCGTTGTTGACCAGCACGTGGACACCGCCGAACTCCGCGGCTGTCTTGGCGACCAAGGCGTCGACATCCGCCTGTTTTGTCAGGTCGCCCTGCAACGCAAATGCCTTGCCACCATTCCCCGCAATCTCGGCAACGGCAGAGTCAGCACCTGCGCCACTGCTGAAATAGTTGATCGCAACGCTGGCCCCTTCAGACGCCAGTTTCTTGGCGACCGCCAAACCAATATCGCGACCACCGCCCGTCACGATTGCGCTTTGTCCTGCAAGTTTCATATGTCGACTTCCCTGTCCGTTGTCCGGGCTTCTCCGGTGTTTTCATGTATTGGCAAGCTTCTTGAGCACGACCTTGAAGGTGTTCTCATCCGCATCGGTGAAATAGAGATCGGCATCGTAGCCCTGATCATCCATGAAATTGAAAATCCGCTTAGGGGCCTCCAACCGGTAGGGCACCAGCAAAGTCGCGATGCGGTGCCGTTTCGCTGCCGGGTAATGCGCAGTCAGACACGTGCTGACCGGCAGGCCCTCATACTCCGACGGATCTACTTCCGGGAAATCGGTAAACTGCCTGATCTCGGGCTTGCCTGCTTCGGACCAGACGACTTGCCCGTAGAAACCCGCGCGTTCGCCCGTATTGCGGAACGAGGTTTTCCCCAGTTCGAACGGCGCATTGGCATGCAGCAACCAGTCGATCGTGACCGGCGCGCTTGCATCGACCTTGTCGACGATGACGAAATAATCGTTGCGGACAAAGTAAACCTCGCGTTCGGCCCGTGTGACCTCGGGCGACAAACTTTGGTAGGCGGCCGTTGCGTCACCATGGACAAACACATGATCGTCGCGTTCCTCGGCCGCCACGATGCGACCCGTCGCCGTCATGGCTTTCGCTTTGTCCTTCTCGGCATATTGTCCTTTGCCATTGATCAGGATGGCGTTCTTTGAACGGGTCTGCCGCCGCCAGTTCCGGTGCATGGTTGAATTGAAGGCGACATAGTACCCGGACTGTATCGCAAGGTCTTCGCCATAGGCGGCCAAACAAAAAGCGTTCTGATCCCCGTGACTGTGACTGATCGACCCGAAGGGTGAGGATTTGAACACGAACTGGATATGCCGGTCGGGGTCGTCCATCGCATGCTGCACGCCGACCCATCCGATCCCTTCGAAATGACGCAAACCGCCCTCGGGAGGCGACGCTTCGACCACGGGAAAATCAGTCTGAAAGACCAGTTCGTCAAAATTGGTGTCCCACCATCCCCAGTTGTAGAATGCCCTTTCGGTATCCGGGTTAAGGCGCAGGTTCTCGTCGCAGTACCACTGGTACGCGCCCTTACCGGTTACACCCGCCAGCTGACGCATGTTCAAGGCAGTTTTGATCGCCGGAAGATCCCCCAGCGCGCTGTCATCGCCGAAGCTGGCCCGCCGCGTGTTCGGCGCATTGCAGAACAAGGGAAAGTCGCCCGTGTTTTGCAGGAAGGGCCGCTGGTACAGATCAATGCCTGTATAGCTTTTCAAACGATTGGCCGCATCGATCAGATAGGCCATGCCCATCATCCAATATTGTGCGCCTTCCGCCCAACCGCCATTGCTGTCGCCCCAAGGCGAGTAAACGGTGAACAGGAATTCGATGCAGTAGTTCAACCAGTCTCGGGTGCCGTCATCTTCGCCGTCGCCCAAAAGCGCGATGCACGCAGGCACAATCGTCAGGCTGACCGAACGGACCGCGTGGCTGTCATAGGGGAAAAGGTGGATCTTGGCATTGTAGATCGCGTGTTCGGCAATATCCCTTGTCCGATCCAACAAAGCGGTGCGCACCGTTGTGCGTTCTTCCTCCGAAAGGTCGTGATAAAGCCAGTCGTACCCCCAGGCGAGTGCGTTGCAAACCCGGTACGCCCATTCGTCCGTGTAAGCGCGCGACGTGACCCCCATCGGGTCCCAGGACGCGACCTCTAGCAGCCACGCTTTGGCGCGTGCCGTCATTTCGGCGTCGTCGGTAACCTTGCCGCCAATTGCAAGGTGACGGATGGCGTACCAAACCTCCTGCAGCTCGATGTAGGTCTGGCGCCAGACCGGGGCTGTGCGCGTATGGTTGGGATAGCCTGCCGGTTCCGGCAGAATGTCACGCGCCATCCAGGGCTGCACAGATTTCTCGACAAACGTCGACCATGTGCAATATGTCGGGTCGGCTTTGACGGCTTTCTTGAAGTCCTTCAATTTGCTGGGCGTCAGCCAAAGGCGCGGGTGATCTTTGGTGACCTTGGCCAGGCGCACATCGCGGCGCGTCAACGGCGTTTCAGGCAAGTCCTTGCCCACTGTGAAGCGGCGCGTCGTGCTCCACCCGCTGGAGGGTTTGCCAGCGTTGGCGTCCCAGGTGGCATAAGACCAGTGGTATTCGCCCGGAGACAACGGCACGTCGGGCGTGAAAAAATTCAGCGGAATGTTCTCGAAAACCTGTGTCGCGGCCTTGTCAAACGTGGGGTCGCTTGAAATCCGCAACACATAGGATGCGTCGTCATCGATGACAGGCAACCATGTGAACCGCGGTGGGTTCTCGGTAATGTCCGTATCGGCCACCGGCGCATATTGAATGGTCAGGCGTCCGGCTTTTGGTTCATCAAGCAAAGGAAGGGCATCGCCTGGCATCGGCTTCTGTGTCCATTCGGTCAAAGGTTTCTGAAAAAGGGCGGCGCCGAAACGCCGCCCGAGTTGGGAGTGTGCTTAGCCGCCGTATTGGCGTTCATAAGCCTGCTGCATGACCGTCAGAACTTCCTGGAGGCCAAGAGCATCAAGCTGGGCCAGATAGTCGTCCCATTCGGCCTCGACATCCGCGGACCCGAGGATCCACGCCTGCTGACGTTCCAGCATGTAGTCACGCACCGATCCCCAGGACTTGTCATAGACTTTCTGTTCCTCGGGCGTGAAAGCAACGCCAAGGAAGTCCGGGATCAGGTAATCGCCCTGGTCATAAAGCTCGATACCTTCCAGAGCGAACTCGTTGGTCCACTGGATCTCATAGTTGTAGTCCTGGAAATACCCCCGGCCCTGAAGCTGCGCCCCGTTCTGATAGAGTGAACGGTTGACCGGCCCCGCATCCAGGAACTCTTGTTTGAAGATTGGTTCCCCGTCGACCATTTCATAGTGCATGCCTTCGACACCAAAGTTGGCCAAACGACGTCCTTCTTCAGTGAACCAGAAGTCGAAGTATTTGATCGTCTCGACCGTGTGCTCGTTGGTATAGCCGATGGCCCAGCCATCGGGCTTCACCAGAATGCGGCGATGCTCTTGCACCCGTTTGCCCGAAGCCGAAGCGGGTGGCGCCATCGCTTTCAGCTCAAAGCCCTCGATCTCGCTCGACAGTCGGTTATAGCCCCCGGTCGATGCGAACCAGTCGTGGGTTGCGCCACCAAGATTTTCCGACAACAAGAAGTCTCTGGCTGATGAACCGCGGGTGAAGACTTCTGCATCGATCAGACCTTCGGCGTACCAGCGTGCAAGGTTCTTGATGCCCTCACGATAGCCTTCGCCGATATAGCCGTGGCTGATCTTGCCATCTTCAACAAGGAAGTCGTGATACGTGTCCGAGCCATGGGCGCGTCCGTCCCAAAGCGTAACCATACGGATAAGCTCGGGCCACTGGCGGAAGAACAGCGGAATCTCATCCGCTTCGCCGTTACCGTTCGGGTCCTGGGTCTTGAACGCACGCAGCGCGTTTTCAAACTCTTCCACGGTCTGCGGGACCTCAAGGCCAAGGTTGTTCAGCCAGTCTGTCCGGATCCAGAAGGCACGACCGTATTTGCCGTCTGGCAGATAGGGAATATAGTACATCTGGCCATCTGCCGCCTTGACCGCCGCCGCAATGTCCGGCCGCGTATCGTAATACGCCTTGATGTTCGGCGCATGCTCCTCGATCAAATCGTTCAGCGGAATGAACGCGCCTTCCGGTCCATATTGGTTTACGAAGTCGCGGATGCGGCTTGAGCCAACGATGTCGGGGACATTGCCGCTGGCCAGCATCAGGTTCAGCGCTTCGGTCCGCCCGGTGTTTTCAGAATCGGTCCGCATGTTTGCGCCGACCGTCACATCCTTCAGGTGAATATTGGTCAGTTCGCGGGCCTTTTGTTCCACCGGCCAGTCTTCTTCATAGACCGGATAGGCGCGGTGATTCATCTGGATCGTCAGTTCAAGTGGTTCGTCGACGATCTGAAGATGTCCATCGGCCAGCGCGGGCGACGCGATTGCCGTGGTGGCCATAATGGCCGCTGTAAGGGTCAGTCTTCTCATGTTTTCCTCCCTGAAAAGCCTTGGAATTACTCTTTGACACCTCCAAGAAGGATACCCTTCTCGAAGTACTTCTGAATGAATGGGTAGACGATCAGCACGGGGATGATCGAGCAGACGATGATCGCCCCAGTTACCGTTTCCGCACTGTAGGTGGCATCAAGAACAGCAACGGCGAATTCATCATCATCGCTGAGATTTGAAATCGTATGGCGCAAGAAGACCTGCAGCGGGATCTTTTCCTCGCTTTGCAAAAGAACCATGGCCCAGAAGAAGCCGTTCCAACGCGATACGATGCAGAAAAGCGTGATCGTCGCGATCGCTGGTTTTGACAGGGGAACGTACACCTTCCAAAGAACCTGAAAGTCATTCGCTCCATCCATACGCGCTGCTTCCTCGAAACTGCGCGGAATGGCTTCAAAGAAGTTGCGCAGCAAGATGATGTTGAAGGCGTTGACCGCGAAGGCAAGGATGATGCCGAACATGCTATCCAACAGATTCAGGTCACGCATGTTCAGATAGAACGGGATCAAGCCAGCGTTGAACCACATCGTGAACGCGATGAAGAGGTTGAAGAACCGCCGCCCCTTCAGCTGCGGGCGTGACAGCGCATAGGCGCCCGGGATGATGAACGCCAGGCTCATCAAGGTTCCACCAATCGTGTAGATGAATGTGTTCCGATACGAGATCCAGAACATTGGGTCTGCCAGAATATACCGGTAGCCTTCGATGGTGGCGTCGATCGGCGTCAGCACCACCTTGCCTGCCTGAGCGGCACACGGAACTGAAGGACACAGCAGCGATATAGATGAACGGGTAAAGCGTCGCGATGGTGAACATGCCAATCAGGATGGACACCGCAATGGCAAAGGCCTTGTCACCGCGGGAATAGAGGTTCCAGTTCTGCATCAGCCCGCCCCGCCCCCGCTACCAAAGCGACGTGCGCGAAAAGCGCCGCGACAAAGAGTTTGCTGTCATTACCAGAACAAAGGCGACGACCGCATTGAACAGGCCCGCTGCGGCCGCCAGATCGTATTGGCCGCTTTGGATGCCGTTGCGATAGATATACGTGTTGACGACATCCGCAGTCTCGTAGGTCGACGGCTGATAGAGCAGGATGATCAGCTCGAACGAGACTTCCATGATATTGCCGATGCGAATGATCAGCATGATCAA
>JBCCCA010000184.1:0-6887 GCA_039033735.1 Pseudomonadota bacterium | reverse complement strand
GGGCAAACCACGGTGATGACCAACCAGATCACCGAGCTTTTGGGCACCCGTGGCGGCAATTGGGAAATCCTGGCCACTGCGGCCTTCGTCAGTATCGCGGTACCCCTTTTGGTGTTCTTCACCATGCAACGCTACTTGGTGCGCGGTCTTTTGGCCGGCTCGGTCAAATAGGGTTTTGATCCATGAGTTTTGTTGACATCCAACCCGAAGAAGCGTCCTCGACCCTTCTTGTCGACCCGGACTGGTGGCGTGGCGCGGTGATCTATCAGATCTATCCGCGGTCCTATCAGGACGCGAACGGCGACGGGATTGGCGATCTTGCCGGGATCATCGAACGTTTGCCCCATGTGGCGTCGTTGAATGTAGATGCGATCTGGCTGTCGCCATTTTTTACGTCGCCCATGTTGGATTACGGATACGACGTTTCGGACTATTGCGACGTTGATCCGATGTTTGGCACGATTGGCGACTTTGACCGGCTTGTCGAACGGGCGCACCAATTGGGGATCCGGATCATCATCGACCTGGTCTTGTCCCACACATCTGACCAACATCCCTGGTTTGTGGAAAGCCGGGTCAACCGCGACAATGCAAAGTCCGATTGGTACGTCTGGGCGGACGCGAAACCGGATGGCACCCCTCCCAACAACTGGCTGTCGATCTTTGGCGGCTCGGCCTGGGAGTGGGACACGTCGCGGATGCAGTACTACATGCACAACTTCCTGCGCGAACAGCCCGATCTAAACTTCCATTCCCCCGAGGTGCAGGATGCTCTGCTTGATGTGGCGCGGTTCTGGCTTGAGCGCGGGGTTGACGGGTTTCGGCTGGATACGGTGAATTTCTATGTTCACGATCAGGAATTGCGCGACAACCCTCCGTTGGAAGAGGCGCGCCGGACCAGCGACACGGCCCCGGCAGTGAACCCCTATACCTGGCAAGAACACCTTTACTCAAAGAGCCAGCCCGAAAACATTGCGTTCCTGGAGCGGCTGCGCGCGGTGATGAACGACTTCACCGACATAACCTCGGTCGGTGAAGTGGGCGACGAACAGAAGGGTCTTCAAATTCAGGCTGAGTACACGCAGGGCAGCAAGCGCCTGCACATGTGCTATGGCTTTGATTTCCTCTCGGCGCCGTTTCCAACGGGAACCCGGATCGCGCAGGTCATGAACCGCTTTGACGATCTGGCCAAGGACAGTTGGGCCTGCTGGGCCTATTCAAACCATGATGTGGTTCGCCATACGACACGCTGGTCACTTAGCGAGGCGGCGCAAAAAGCCTATCTTGCCCTTTTGCTGTCGCTGCGCGGGTCGGTCTGCTTGTATCAAGGCGAAGAATTGGGCCTGCCCGAAGCGGATGTGGCGTTCGAAGACTTGCAGGACCCTTACGGCATCAAGTTCTGGCCCAAGTTCCGCGGCCGCGATGGGTGCCGCACGCCCATGGTTTGGTCGTCCAATGCCGAGAATGGCGGGTTTTCGTCGGTCAAACCCTGGCTGCCCGTGTCCGAGGCACACGCGGCGCGATCCGCCGATGTTCAGGCGGCCGATGACGGGTCTATGCTGAACTTCTATCGTCGGATGATCGCATACCGGCACGCCAATGCGCCGCTGGGCAAAGGTACTTTCGAAATCGCGGGAAGTGGCGAAGAGCATTTTGCGCTGTACCGGGAATACAACGGCGCCCGAATGTTCGTCGCCTTTAACTTGTCGGACAGCCCACGGAACGTGGAGTTGCCGGGCCCGGATTGGAACATTGACATCAACGCGCCGTTTGACGTGCGGGCAACGGGGACAGGGGCTGAGCTGCCAGGATGGCATGTGCTTTTCGCCCATGAGGGAGGGTAATCCAATGGCTAATTTGAAGCTGACAGATGTCGCCAAATCCTATGGCGAGGTCGATGTTCTGAAGAACATCGATCTGGATATCGAGACCGGCGAGCTGATCGTCTTTGTCGGCCCTTCGGGGTGTGGGAAGTCGACGCTTTTGCGGATGATCGCGGGGCTGGAAAAGATCACCGGCGGCACGCTTGAAATCGACGATATGGTCGTCAATGACATCCCTCCGTCCGAGCGCGGGATTGCGATGGTGTTCCAGTCCTATGCCCTTTATCCGCATATGACCGTGCGCGAGAATATGCAGTTCGCGCTAAAGATCGCCAAAATGGGCGCCTCCGAGATTGAAGAACGGGTCGAGAAAGCCGCAAAGACCCTGCAACTGCACAACTTGCTGGACCGTTTACCCAAGGAACTGTCCGGCGGGCAGCGTCAAAGGGTGGCCATCGGGCGTTCCATCGTACGCGACCCGAAGGTTTACCTCTTTGACGAGCCGCTCTCCAACCTGGATGCAGCCCTGCGTGTCGCAACGCGGATCGAAATCGCTCAGCTCAAAGAGCAAATGCCGGAATCGACTATGATCTATGTTACCCATGACCAGGTCGAAGCAATGACGCTGGCGTCCCGCATCGTTGTGCTGGCAGGGGGCGGGATTGCTCAGGTCGGGTCGCCGCTTGAGCTCTACGAACGCCCCGAAAACGAATTCGTGGCGCAGTTCATTGGATCGCCGTCGATGAACCTTGTCCCAGGCAAGATCGTCGGAACAGGCGCCCATACGACAGTCGAGTTGGAAGGTGGCGGGCGCGCCGTTTCGACCGTTCCATCAGAAGACGGTGACATGGGCAAAGCTGTGAATATCGGTGTGCGGCCTGAGGATTTTGTCGAGGCGAATGGGGACTATATCTTCATGGGTAAGGTCGGCATTACCGAAGCGCTTGGTGAGGTGACGTTGCTGTATTTCGAGCCAAAGGGCGATGCGGACCCGGTGATCGGGAAATTGCAGGGTATTCACAAAGATCTACGCGGACAGGACGTGATGCTGACGGCTGACCCGTCCAAGGTCCACATCTTTATGGGCACGCAGTCGCTTTTGTATCGCGACCGGGACGTGAAGCACATCGCGACCAAAGCGCATTAAGGCGGTTCACACGTCCCTTCATGCTGACCGGAAATTCGTCACTAAATCGGACGTCTAGACTATAGGGCCGGGACAACCGTACGTGGTTCAGAGTAGTGCGCAAGTCATCGGGTGGTGGCCAGACGGTCGAAGCCTGAGAGGGGCTGGATCGTCACCCGTTGTTTTTCGCATCGAAGATGAAGCCCAGAAAGTTCAGGGTGATTTGCGCGGCAAGGATCGCGGTCGAGCCTGTCGGATCATAGTCCGGGGCCACTTCGACAAGGTCGAAGCCCACAACTTCATGGTGTTGTGCCACATACTGAAGCAATTCTAAGACTTCATAGTACAGAAATCCGCCATGGCTTGGCGTGCCTGTTCCTGGGGCAATGGATGGGCAGAAGGCATCGATGTCCAGTGTTACATAGACTGGGGCACCTGCGGGAATACGCCCGCCAACGCCCTCTGAACCAAGGGCACGGGCCTGTCTGACCGACAGGATATCCGAGCCCATCTGGCGCGCATCGTCATAGCCTTCCTTCGCAGTCGAGGAGACGTTGCGGATGCCGACTTGGGTCAGACCGGTAACGTGATCCTGCTCGGCAGCGCGGCGCATTGGGTTTCCATGCCCGTGCCTTACGCCGTGACGTTCATCCACAAAATCAAGGTGCGCATCAATTTGTAGGATGTGAAATGGCTTTTGGCCCTCAAAAGCTCGAATACAAGGGATATTGACCGAATGGTCGCCGCCGATCACGACGGGCAATGCGCCCGCTTCTAGAATGGCGCGCACGCCTGTTTCGATATTGGCGTGGCTCGCCTCGGTATCCGTGTGAACGATATCGGCATCCCCGATGTCGACGATCCGCACGTCACCCGGCAAATATGTCGTGTCATCCTCGTGATCATAGGCGCCCGCGTGGCCGAAGGAGAACAGGGTCGAGGCTTCACGCACGCCGCGGGGGCCAAACCTTGCGCCCGACCGCCACTGCGTGCCGCAGTCGAACGGGGCACCAAGGACGGCGACCTCGGCGTCGATCGCGCGCCAGTCAGTGACAAGGGGGCGTTTGCCGAAAGTGGCAACGCCAACGAATGGCAGGTCCAGGCGACCGGTGTCATAGCTGTTGCTCATGTGGTGGAGTAGGGCGGAAGTGTTCAGAGGCTGCAAGTGGGTTTATGCTGTCCGTGAGGTGAGCAAGGGGCAAGGCACGCCCCCGTGCCGGACATCAATCGACGACGCGGCGGCGTCTTAGGTGCCGGTATTTTGCGGTGTCCGTTCCCTGCATGGCTTTAGCGGCTCCAGATCAGCCTGGCACAAATAGGGCTTTCCCCCGCGCCCACCCCATGCAATAGGGAGGCGTCAAACGAACCCCTCCAAGGAGTAGTCACATGGAGATTCGTGAGGCGCTCACGTTCGATGATGTATTGTTGGTTCCCGGGGCTTCCAAAGTGCTGCCGGCCACAGCGGATACTGCAACGAAGGTCACGCGGGATATCTCGATGAATATCCCGCTTCTGTCTTCCGCGATGGACACGGTCACCGAGGCACGGATGGCCATCACAATGGCGCAGGCGGGCGGGCTCGGAGTGATCCACCGCAACCTCGATATCGCCGAACAGGCGCGGCAGGTGCGGCAGGTGAAGCGCTTTGTCTCGGGCATCGTCTATAACCCGATCACGCTGACGCCGGATCAGACGCTGGCGGACGCTAAGGCGCTTCAGGAACGGTACAATGTGACTGGTTTCCCAGTCGTGGACGATTCGGGCCGTGTGCTGGGTATTGTTACCAATCGCGACATGCGTTTTGCCGAAGCCGATGATACGCCTGTGCGCGTCATGATGACCGCGGATGACCTGGCGATCCTGAACGAGCCTGCGGATCTGGACGAGGCGCGTAGCCTGATGAAGGCGCGGCGGATCGAAAAATTACTGGTGACGGACGGGCAGGGGAAGCTGACTGGCTTGCTGACCCTGAAGGACAGTGAGCAGGCTGTTTTGAACCCTATAGCCTGCAAGGATCACCTGGGGCGCCTGCGCGTCGCGGCGGCAACAACTGTGGGCGATGCAGGCTTTGAACGGTCGGGTGAGCTGGTCGATGCGGGCGTCGATATCATCGTCATCGACACGGCCCACGGGCATTCGGAAGGTGTAGCCGAGGCCGTAAAACGCGCCAAGACATTGTCGAATGAAGTGCAGATCATCGCAGGCAATGTTGCAACAGGAGAGGCCACTAAGGCCTTGATTCAAGCGGGTGCTGACGCTGTGAAGGTCGGAATTGGCCCTGGGTCGATCTGTACCACGCGCATGGTCGCGGGCGTCGGCGTGCCACAGCTTACGGCGATCATGGACTGTGCCCAGGCTGCTGGTGATGTGCCGGTGATTGCGGATGGCGGGATCAAATTTTCGGGCGATTTTGCCAAGGCTATTGCAGCCGGTGCGTCTTGCGCCATGGTCGGGTCGATGATTGCGGGCACTGATGAAAGCCCGGGCGAGGTCATCTTGTATCAGGGCCGTTCGTTCAAGGCCTATCGCGGCATGGGCAGTCTGGGCGCCATGGCGCGCGGCAGTGCCGACCGATATTTCCAGAAAGATGCAGCCAGTGACAAGCTTGTTCCCGAGGGCATCGAGGGGCAGGTCGCTTACAAGGGCTCGGCCGGGGCTGTCATTCACCAATTGATCGGCGGATTGCGCGCGGCAATGGGCTACACAGGTTGCGAAACGGTCGAAAAAATGCGACAAAATTGTCAGTTCGTGCGGATCACCGGCGCGGGTCTGAAGGAAAGTCATGTGCATGACGTACAGATCACCCGGGAAAGCCCGAATTACCGTATGGGTGGGTAGCCCGCGGGCCATTCCATAGCCTCTGCTGGAGGCGTTGAGTTTTTTGCGATTTTGCTTGGAGGGGGCCCGTGGCGGATCGCGCAGGTAGCGAGGAACAGCCGGGCGTGCCGAAGGAAGTCTTCGAGCTGGATAAGGATGAACGTTGGCAGGCGCGTCTTGACGAGGCGCGTGCACGGCGTGAAGTGGCTTTGCGCGAAAAAGCGGCGGGAAAGCCGCAGAAACCGCGTCCGAAACCTTGGGAAGTTGACGGCACGTCGATTGATGACCTGCCCGATATTGACCCGGTCATGCAGGAACGTGGCGACGACAAGTTCGATTTCGCGGACAGGTTGGAAACGATCCGCAGCCCGAGATCGGAAAGCATCGCGCCCGTGCCAACCCCAGCCCCGACAGAAGTGCCGCGCCCGGTTTCGAAACCCGTGCGCGCGTCAACACCGGCGCCGACTTTTGACGAAACGCCCGCACCTGTCGCGCCGCCACTCACCCGGCGGACCAGCAGGCAGGCCTCCGCCCCGGCCCCCGAGGCCCGCACGCGGCCGCAACCATCACTGGTGCTGCCTGATGCGCCGGACGTCTCGGAATTGGCGGCGCGCTATGCGGCAACGTTGGAAACAGCCGAACCGGTGACCTCGCGGCGTTTGTCCGAAGTCACTCCGTTTCCGAACGAACCGCAGCACACGGCGGAATTGGTTGCCCTGCCGCCGTTGGCGGATGCGCCACAAGCCGCACCTATGGCCCAGACGCAGACGCATGCTGGGCAACGGCGCACGCTGCGACCCCTTGGCATGGCGATGGTGCTTTTGCTCTTTGCGTCGCTGCCCCTGACAACCGAGGCGCCGCCACTTGAGACGGGACCCGCGATGCCTGCGGTAGACACGTTGCGCGTGCAACCAGCACTTGGTGTCACATGGTCCTTGAACGCTTTTCCGTTCCAAACCTCGTCTTCGCAATGGCGCCCGGCGTCTGCGCCACCTGTCTTGGCGGCGCCCCCTGCGTCCGAGCGGGTGGACCTTGCCGTTTCCCCTCGGGTTGGGCGTTTCGTGGCGCCGTCGGCCCTTTCGGCTGAAGAGCTGAATTGGAACGGTGTTGTGCCGGTCGCT
>JBCCCA010000183.1:0-6895 GCA_039033735.1 Pseudomonadota bacterium | reverse complement strand
GGTGCGCGTTCTGCGTGCGCCGTGCATGGGCAGGTGCGATACGGCGCCGGTGCTGGAATTGGGCCACCTTCACATCGACCATGCCACACCCGAAAAGGTAAACGCTGCAATAACCGCTGGCGACACGCATCCTGTCATTCCGGAGTATGAGGCGTTTGACACCTATCAGGCCGCTGGCGGCTACGCGGCTTTGCTGGACCTTCGCGCCAATGGCGATTGGGAGGCGGTGCAGGACAAGGTGCTAGAAAGCGGCTTGCGCGGACTTGGCGGCGCTGGCTTCCCGTCCGGCAAGAAGTGGGGCTTTGTGCGGGCCAATGACGGCCCGCGCTATCTGGCTGTGAACGGCGACGAAGGCGAACCCGGCACCTTCAAGGACCGGTATTACCTTGAGCGCACACCGCATCTATTCCTGGAAGGCATGTTGATCGCCGCGTGGGCGGTCGAGGCGGAAACGTGCTTCATCTATATGCGCGACGAATACCCGGCCGTTCTTCATATCCTTGCCAAGGAAATCGCAGCGCTGGAAGTGGCCGGCATCGTGGCGCCTGGATACATCGATTTGCGACGCGGGGCGGGGGCCTATATCTGCGGCGAAGAAAGTGCGATGATCGAGAGTATTGAAGGCAAGAGGGGTCTGCCGCGCCACCGCCCGCCTTTTGTGGCGCAGGTAGGTGTCTTCAACCGCCCAACGCTGGTCCACAATGTCGAGACCTTGTATTGGGTCGCGCAAGTTTGCCGTGAAGGGCCCGAGTGTCTGAACACGACGGAAAAGAATGGTCGCATCGGACTGCGCAGCTACTCGATCTCGGGTCGCGTCGCCAAGCCCGGTGTTTATCTGTTGCCCGCGGGATCGACCATCCGCGACATCATCGAGGCGGCAGGAGGCATGGAGAACGGCCATGTCTTCAAGGCGTATCAGCCGGGTGGCCCCTCCTCGGGGCTGTTGCCCGCCTCGATGGATGATATTCCGCTTGATTTCGACACGCTGCAGCCACACGGAACCTTTATCGGGTCGGCCGCCGTTGTGGTGCTGTCGGATCAGGACAAGGCGCGCGATGCCGCGCTGAACATGTTGAAGTTCTTCGAAGATGAAAGCTGCGGCCAATGCACGCCCTGCCGTGTGGGATGCGAAAAGGCTGTAAAGCTGATGCAGGCGGACAGCTGGGATCAAGACCTTCTGGAAGATCTGTGTCAGGTGATGGGCGATGCGTCGATCTGCGGGCTAGGGCAGGCGGCCCCGAACCCAATCCGATTAACGATAAAGCACTTCGGGGACGAGATTTGATGCGCGCGATTGCCTTAGCCTGCTGTCTTGCGACCCCAGCTGCCGCTTGGGAAGAGCCACCGCGCGGCTCGCAGCTTCGGGGTGACATCCTGGGGGCAATCCGCACGGTCGCGGCGATGGAACTGAACCCACCGCTTGAGTTTATCGTAAATGACCTGCGCCACGAGGGTGATATCGCCTTTGGCACGCTGCAACCGCAACGTCCCGGTGGCGCGCCCATCGCATGGGACAGCACAGCCATCGCCGAACGCGGCGAGCCGGAAGAATGGTACGACGGCACCACGATCCATGCCTTTCTTCGCCGCGTCGATGGCGCGTGGTATGTCGACGACTTTTCCATCGGTGCGACAGACGTCTGGTGGTTCCAATCACCGCTTTGTACCACCTATCAGGCCATCATTCCGGAGTTCTGCTCGTGAAAGACGTGATCGAAATCATGGTCACCTTTTCCCTTGATGGAGAAGAGGTCACAGTCCCCGATGGCACCACAATCTGGGATGCCGCCCATGGGCGGGGTCTGGTCATTCCGCATTTGTGCCACAAGCCTGCGCCCGGGTACCGCCCTGACGGCAACTGTCGCGCCTGCATGGTCGAAGTTGAAGGTGAACGGACGCTCGTCGCATCCTGCATTCGTCCCGTCGCCGACGGAATGGTGGTGAACACCGCGACGGAACGTGCTGAAAAGTCTCGGAAACTTGTGGCCGAGCTGCTTGTTGCAGATCAACCGGAAGTCAAGCACGACGCGTCCTCGCATTTCTGGGATATGGCGGCCGCGAATGGCGTGTCGGAAAGCCGCTTTCCCGCAATCGAGAATACGCGCGTTCCGCTGCTGGACAACAGCCATGTCGCGATGAGCGTGAACCTTGATGCGTGCATCCATTGCAATCTGTGTGTCCGCGCGTGCCGCGAAGTTCAGGTCAACGACGTGATTGGCTTCGCAGGGCGTGGGCATGATGCAAAAATCGTTTTTGATCAAGATGATCCGATGGGCGCCTCATCCTGTGTGGCATGTGGCGAATGCGTGCAGGCGTGCCCGACCGGCGCGCTTATGCCCACCACTGTTCTTGACGAAAGCGGCCATGGTGACAGCAAAGATTATGATCGAGAGGTCAAATCGGTTTGCCCCTATTGTGGGGTCGGCTGCCAATTGTCGTTCAAGGTAAAGGACGACAAGATCCTGTATGTCGATGGGGTTGATGGGCCGGCGAACGAAAACAGGCTGTGTGTGAAAGGCCGGTTCGGGTTCGACTATGTTGATCACCCGCACCGCCTGACCAAGCCGCTGATCCGCCGCGAAGACGCGCCCGCCAAAGGGCTGAATGTCGATCCGGGCAACCTGTCGACCCATTTCCGCGAAGCGACGTGGGACGAGGCACTGGACAAGGCCGCAGGCGGCATGAAGGGCCGTGGGCGCGAGATTGCGGGGTTCGGGTCGGCCAAATGTTCGAACGAAGAAGCCTATCTGTTCCAGAAACTGATCCGACAAGGGTTCAAACACAACAACGTCGATCACTGCACGCGGTTGTGCCATGCCTCCTCCGTTGCAGCGCTTCTGGAGAATGTCGGCTCGGGTGCTGTGACGGCCACGTTCAATGAGATCGAGAATGCCGATGTCGCCATCGTAATCGGCGCCAATCCCACCGAAAACCACCCCGTTGCTGCCACCTATTTCAAGCAATTCACCAAGCGCGGCGGAAAGCTGATCGTCATGGATCCGCGGGGGCAGGGGCTGAAGCGGCACGCGAGCCACATGCTACAATTCAAACCGGGCGGCGATGTTTCGATGCTGAATGCGATCATGAACGTGATCGTGGAAGAAGGATTGTACGACCAGCAATATATCGAAGCTTTTACCGAGAATTGGGATGCCATGAAGGCGCATCTGGCGGACTTCACGCCCGAGAAGATGGCGCCAATCTGCGGGATAGAACCGGACGTTCTGCGCGATGTGGCGCGTACTTTCGCCGGGGCCAAAGCAGCGATGATCTTCTGGGGTATGGGCATCAGCCAGCACATCCATGGCACAGACAATTCGCGATGCCTGATCTCGCTTGCCTTGATGACCGGGCAGGTCGGGCGCCCCGGTTCGGGGCTGCACCCGCTGCGGGGTCAGAATAACGTGCAAGGCGCCTCGGACGCGGGCCTGATCCCGATGTTCCTGCCCGATTATCAAAGCGTCACCGATGACGGCGTGCGGTCTGCCTTTACGTCTGTATGGGACAGCGGCGATTTCTCGAACGAAAAGGGGCTGACCGTCGTCGAGATTGTGCATGCCATCCATGATGGCGACATCAAGGGCATGTATATTTTGGGCGAAAACCCAGCGATGTCCGACCCCGATGTCGATCACGCCCGCGCCGCACTTGCCAAACTTGATCATCTGGTTGTGCAGGACATCTTCCTCACCGAAACGGCCAATTATGCCGATGTCATCCTGCCCGCCTCGGCCTGGGCCGAGAAATCGGGCACGGTGACGAACACCAACCGCCAGGTACAAATGGGGCGCCCAGTCAAAGCACCGCCCGGTGACGCGAAAGAGGATTGGTGGATCACGACCGAACTTGCCAAGCGTTTGGACCTAGGCTGGAGCTATACGCATCCGCGCGAGGTTTTCGCCGAGATGAAGCTGAACATGGGATCCCTTGATAACATCACGTGGGAAAGGTTGGAGCAGGAAGCTGTCACCTACCCGTCGCTCAGCCCCGAGGACCCGGGTCAGCCAATTGTCTTTGGTGATGGTTTCCCGCGGCCTCAGGGACGGGCGCGGTTTACGCCGGCCAGTGTCATTGCGCCGGATGAAACGCCCGATGCCGAGTATCCCCATATCCTGATCACCGGTCGTCAGTTGGAACACTGGCACACAGGTTCAATGACGCGGCGGACGAATGTGCTGGATGCGGTCGAGCCCGAAGCCAACTGTTCGCTGCATCCGCGCACCTTGCGTGATCTGGGTGTCGAGCCTGGCGGTTTCGTGCGCCTAACCACCCGCCGGGGTTCGCTTACCGTGATGGCGCGTGCAGATCGCGCAGTGGCGGAAGGTCAGGTGTTCTTGCCCTTTGCTTATGTTGAAGCGGCGGCGAATATTCTGACGAATGCCGCACTTGATCCGTATGGCAAGATACCTGAGTTCAAGTTTTCCGCCGTGCGGATCGAAGCCGCTGATCGGCGGCAAGCGGCCGAGTGACGGGCGATGCGGGGCAGGATCAGATCAGGGAAGGTCACCGGGTTGCCGGTCCAGCACGACCGTGAAGGTCATGGCATAAGGCAGGCGCGGCGTGAACATGTTCCGACCCGCCTCAGTCATGCCATGCGCCGTGATCAAGCTTTTGACGCCGTCGCCGCGAATGCGAGTAACCTCGCCAATTGTCCGAAGGATCGAGCCATCCAGAGCAGTTACCAACGGGCCTGTGTCGACTATGCCGCCAAGGTAAAGGCACGTTTGCAGCCCGGCGGCGTCACGCGTGAAAAAGACGGCATGCTGCCCACCGGGCGCCGCCAGAAACCCGTCGGTCCCAAAACTGGTGGTCGACGCTCTTTCGGTCGATTGACTGTATATTCGCTCCCAATTCTCGGGTTTTTCGGCGGACAGCTGTGTCAATGTCAGCGCGGTCGCCAAAGCCTCGGCCGCAGCTCCCGTGTCGCGCCATCCACGTTGTTCCAGACGAGTCGCGCGTTCTTCGGGTGTGAGGTGGGTGTCGAGGCAAAGCGACAGAACGGTCCCTGCGTCGGCCCAAGCCATCACTGGCGTGCTGGCAAGAGCGGCCCAAAGCACGGCATGTCTTGCGATAACAAAGGTTTGCAATCGATTTTTCATGTTGCCTCATGTCGTTTCGTTGGAACAACACCATGGGGCTTTCATCTTCACAAATCACAATCTGTCGATCTCCGTCGACCTCCCATGACCAGCTAGGAAAGAAAGAACCTCGATGTCAGATATCGAAATCGCCCGCGCCGCCAATAAAAAACCCATCCAGGAGATCGGCGACAAGATCGGTATTCCTACCGAACACCTGCTGCCGTATGGCCATGACAAAGCAAAGGTTAGCCAAGCCTTCATCAACTCGGTGCAGGATCGCCCGGATGGCAAGCTGGTTCTTGTCACCGCGATCAACCCGACCCCGGCCGGGGAAGGCAAGACGACGACCACAGTGGGTCTTGGCGACGGGCTGAACGCGATTGGCAAGAAGGCCATGGTGTGCATCCGCGAGGCTTCGCTTGGCCCCAACTTTGGCATGAAGGGCGGGGCGGCAGGTGGCGGCTATGCGCAGATCGTACCGATGGAGGACATGAACCTGCATTTCACGGGCGATTTCCATGCGATCACCTCGGCCCACTCGCTGCTCAGTGCGATGATCGACAACCATATCTATTGGGGCAACGAGCTTGAGATCGACGTACGCCGCGTCGCTTGGCGCCGAGTGGTCGACATGAACGACCGCGCGCTTCGAAATGTGACCCTTTCACTTGGCGGCGTTGCCAACGGGTTCCCGCGGGAAGGTGGGTTCGACATTACCGTAGCGTCCGAGGTTATGGCGATCCTTTGTCTTGCCAAGGACTTGAGCGATTTGCAGAAACGCCTGGGCGATATGATCGTGGCGTATCGCCGCGACCGCTCGCCGGTCTATGCCCGCGACATCAAAGCTGACGGTGCTATGACGGTGCTGCTGAAGGATGCGATGCAGCCGAACCTTGTGCAGACGTTGGAGAACAACCCGGCCTTCGTCCATGGCGGTCCGTTTGCCAACATTGCCCACGGCTGTAACTCGGTGATCGCGACCACAACGGCGCTGAAGCTGGCCGACTATGTTGTGACGGAAGCGGGCTTCGGTGCCGACCTGGGTGCCGAGAAATTCCTAAACATCAAATGCCGGAAAGCTGGTCTCAAGCCATCTGCCGTGGTGATTGTCGCGACAGTGCGCGCGATGAAAATGAACGGCGGTGTCGCAAAAGGCGATCTGGATGGCGAAAATGTCGAGGCCGTCAAGAAGGGCTGCGCAAACCTTGGCCGCCATATCGAAAATATCAAGCAATTCGGTGTTCCGGCTGTCGTCGCCGTGAACCACTTCGTGAAGGACACTGACGCGGAAGTGCAGGCGGTGATCGACTATGTCCAAAGTCAGGGGTCCGAGGCCATCGTCTCCAAGCATTGGGCTGATGGATCGAAAGGCTCGGCGGCTTTGGCCGAGAAGGTCGTCCAGATCGTCGAGAGCGAAGCCAGCCAATATGCCCCGCTTTATCCGGATGAGATGTCGCTTTTTGAAAAGATCGAGACCATTGCCAAGCGCATCTACCGCGCGGACGAGGTTCTGGCGGATAAGAAAATTCGCGATCAGCTCAAGATTTGGGAAGAGCAAGGGTATGGAAACCTGCCGGTCTGCATGGCTAAGACGCAATACAGCTTTACCACCGACCCAAACATGCGCGGCGCGCCCACGGGCCACAGCTTGCCTGTCCGCGAAGTGCGCTTGTCTGCAGGCGCAGGTTTCGTCGTGGTCGTCTGTGGCGAGATCATGACGATGCCAGGACTGCCGCGTCGACCAGCAGCCGAGACGATCCACCTTAACGACGGAGGCGAGATCGAGGGCTTGTTCTAAGCGCGCAGGTTCCCTT
>JBCCCA010000182.1:0-7008 GCA_039033735.1 Pseudomonadota bacterium | reverse complement strand
GCTTCATATGCCAATCTGTTAACCATCTGCAGGGGCACAAGATGATCGCTGTGACTGCGCGCGATTGCCGACAGAAAGGCCAGAAAGGCCGTTTCGCCTTGCCCGACGTAAATCGCAAGCCCCTGTGTCAGATGCGCTGTCGCCTTGAACAATGCGGTCGCGGAAATCTGCAGGGCGTCTTCAACGACAAACGGTTCGCGGTATGCCCGTTGATCGTTGCCTGACTGCGAAAGAGCATTCGTTCGCATCGCCCCCGGCAACAGAAGCGCATCTAGGAAGTGGCGAATTTCGTGGTCTAGTGCGCTGACCACACCCAGCCGCTCCAGGTCGTGATCGCTTTGCGCGTCATGCCCCGCACTGACATCCTCGGCCTGCGGATAGCTGTGATGTGAATCCATCATTTCGGGCGACAGCAACGCCTGACTGACCCCGTAGAAATTCGGGTTGAAGGAGCCATAGGCGTGCATGGCGTCAGCTCAGTTGGTCAAGGTCTTCCAACAGGGCTTCGACCGTACGCATCCGTTTGCCATTAACGGTGACCGTGCCGCTGGCCGTCTTGACCGTGACCTCGCCCGCGTTGGTTTGGACCTTGGTCGCAAATGCGGAGGATGAGATAATCTGCGCGCGGATGGGGTGCGACATAAGTTCTCCAATTTGCTTAAGCAATGCGGTAAGTCGGGCGCATCTTTGCCGGCCTTTTTAAACGTTGATCCGTCAAAGTAGCGTCGGCTTGCCTTGCGCTTTGCGGCAAATCTGGCTTGATGCGCCGCAAGCGACGTATGTCGATTCCCGGTACGTCGGCCGCAATGTTCACCGATGAGGCGTTCCCATGCTGACTAACCTGACCCCGCAGCCTGCCGACAAAATTCTAGCGCTGATGCAGATGTTCCGCGAGGACCCGCGCGAGGGCAAAATCGACCTTGGCGTTGGTGTTTATCGCAATGCGGAAGGCGTGACGCCGGTGATGCGGGCGGTCAAGACGGCCGAGCGTGCCTTGGTCGAAACGCAAGGCACAAAAGCCTATACCGGTCTGGCCGGCGATCCGGCCTTCGCCAGGGCGATGACCGGGTTGATCTTAGGCGATGCGGCGCAGCCAGATCGGACGGCGGCCATCGCGACGCCCGGCGGCACTGGTGCGATCCGGCAAGGGCTTGAGCTGATGCGGTATGCCGACAAGGCCGCGACCATCTGGTTGTCGACGCCAACATGGCCCAACCACCCGTCGATCGTGAAATACCTTGATATTCCGATGAAGCCTTACCGCTATTTCGACAACGCCACACGGGGTGTCGATTTTGCGGGCATGCTGGCGGATTTGGCCGAGGCAAAAGCAGGCGATCTGATCCTGCTTCACGGCTGTTGCCACAATCCAACCGGGGCCAATCTGACACCTGAGCAATGGGAACAGGTGGCGGAAGTTCTTGAAAAGACAGGTGCTGTTCCCTTTGTGGACATTGCTTATCAGGGTTTTGGCGATGGGCTTGAGGAAGATGCCTTCGGACCCCGCTTGTTGGCCAAGCGGATGCCCGAAATGATCGTGGCGGCAAGTTGTTCAAAGAACTTTGGCGTCTACCGCGAACGCACAGGGTTGTTGATGGCCATTGCCCCGAACGCGGACGCCAAAGGGCAGCTTCAAGCCACGCTGAACTTCCTCAATCGGCAGAACTATTCCTTCCCGCCCGACCACGGTGCCCGGGTTGTCCAGATGATCCTAGATGACGCTGCCATGCGTTCAGATTGGCAGGCCGAGCTGGAAGACGTGCGGACCGGCATGCTGGCGCTGCGCGAACAATTGGCGGGCGAGTTGCGGCAGCGCACGAACTCGGACCAGTTCGACTTCATTGCCAAACATCGCGGC
The DNA here is from genome assembly GCA_039033735.1 of Pseudomonadota bacterium. Lineage (GTDB taxonomy): Bacteria > Pseudomonadota > Alphaproteobacteria > Rhodobacterales > Rhodobacteraceae > JAJDOD01. Next base: position 5,150 of record JBCCCA010000182.1, on the reverse strand, counting down.
ATGTTCTCGCGACTTGGGATCGGAGAAGATAAGGTCGTTCAGCTTCGGGAAGAGCATGGGATATACATGATCGGTGACAGCCGCATGAATATCGCGGGTCTGAACCACGAGACCGTGCCGCTTCTGGCAGAAGCCATTGTTGCCGTTGGTGTCGATTAAACGGGCTGAAGTCCGCGGGAACGGCGGACTTCAGCCGTTCTCGCGCAGAACCACACCGGCCAAGTAAAGTGACCCGCAAATCAGCACGCGCGACGTCGGATCCTTCTCCAGAATCTCGGATATCGCGTCTTCCAGCGATGAAGCTTCGGAGGCTTCCAGCCCGACAAGCGTTGCAGCGCGCGCGGTCGCGTCCGCCGGAAGGGTTGCGGTTTCGCCTGGTATTGCAATGGCATACAGATCGTTCACCGCACTTGCCAATTCCCGCATGTAGCCCGTGACATCCTTGGTCGACAGCATTCCGCAAATCGCATGGGTTGGGCGTGGCGGCAATTCCGCAAGCGTCTCGGCCAAAGCGGCTCCGGCAGCCGGGTTGTGGCCGCCATCCAGCCAAATCTCGGTATCTGGCGCCATCTCGACCAGAGGACCTGTCACCAGCCGTTGCATACGCGCGGGCCAGAACACTTGCGTGACCGCCCCTTCGCAGGCCGCGTCGTCAAACCCCAAATGCCGGAGGGCAGCGATGGCCATCCCGGCATTGCCGTATTGGTGCGGGCCGCGCAGGTTGGGTTTCGGCAGATCAAGTAGCCCGGTTTCGTCCTGATAGATCAGGCGCCCGCGTTCCTCGGTGACATGCCAGTGCTGACCATGGGCAAGAACCGGGGCGCCAAGACGGGCTGCTTCGGTCTCAATGACATCCATCGCATCATCATGCTGAGGCCCCACGATCACGGGCACGCCCCGCTTGATGATGCCGGCCTTTTGAAACGCAATCTCGCGCACCGTCTCGCCTAGAAACTGCTGGTGGTCCAGATCGACAGTGGTGATCACCGTCAGCTTCGGCGTGTCGATGACATTCGTTGCGTCATGGCGGCCGCCCAGACCCACTTCAAGCAAAGTCCAATCTGCGGGCATGCGCGCAAAGGCCAAAAAGGCGGCGACCGTCGTGATCTCGAAATAGGTGATCGTTTCACCGCCATTGGCCTCGTAGACATCCTCCAGAAGGGCAATAAGCGCCTCCTCTGTAATCAGCGAGCCTGCGACGCGAATGCGTTCGTGAAACCGCGCCAGATGTGGCGAGGTATAGGCGTGAACTGTTTGCCCGGCGGCTTCCAAACCGGCACGGATCATGGCCTGGGTCGAGCCTTTGCCATTGGTCCCTGCTACATGGATGACAGGCGGTTGCTGCAAGTGCGGCGCGCCCACAGCTTCCAGGCACCGGCCCATGCGATCCAACGTAAGATCGATGACCTTTGGGTGCAGGCGCTGCATCCGCTCCAACACGGCGTCAGAAGAAGTAAATCGGCTCATCTGTCTTTGAAAATCAGCTATCTGTGGCAGCGGGTTCCGGGGCAGGGGGCGCGTCTGTTGTTGCCTCGGGAGCCGGAAGCTCGCCCTTCACGGCAGGCGGCAGTCCAAGCAGCATGCGCGTGATCGTGACCAGTTCGTCTTTCATGTCCCGCCGATGCGTCACACGATCAAGCATGCCGTGGTCCAGCAGGTATTCGGCGCGCTGAAACCCCTCTGGCAATTTCTCGCGGATCGTCTGCTCGATCACCCGGGGACCAGCAAAACAGATCAAAGCGTTCGGTTCGGCAATATGAACGTCCCCCAGCATCGCATAAGATGCCGTAACGCCGCCTGTCGTGGGATGGGTCAGCACCACGATATAGGGCAGTCCAGCTTCGCGCACCATTTCAACTGCAACAGTCGTGCGCGGCATTTGCATGAGGGACAAAATGCCTTCCTGCATTCGCGCGCCCCCGGCGGCGGAAAACAGGATCAGCGGACGTTTCCGTTCGACGGCACGTTCGGCTGCGGCGATGATCGCATTGCCGACATACATGCCCATCGATCCTGCCATGAAGGAAAAATCCTGACAGGCAGCAACGATCGGTGTACGATCGATCTCGCCTTCTGCGACCAGCATGGCCTCTGGCTCACCAGTTTCGCGCTGAGCAGACTTCAGTCGGTCGGGATAGCGTTTCTGATCGCGAAACTGCAGCGGGTCGACCACGGGTACGGGGACGTCAACCTCTGTAAAGGCCCCATAGTCGAAAAGCGCCGTCAGGCGGTCGCGGGCATTCATTGGCATGTGGTGGCCACAATTCGTGCAGACCGACAGGTTCTCGGTCAATTCGCGGTGAAACAACATCGACCCGCATTCGGGACATTTGGTCCACAAGTTCTCAGGCACCTCACGGCGCGAGAAAAGCGAATTGATCTTCGGTCTGACGTAATTTGAGATCCAGTTCATGCGCGCTGCCCGTACTCTTTTCCCTCAGTTAAGCTGGTGACCGCCGAAATGCAATCAACGGGTGACAGCGCGGCGGATCACCAGCCAGATCAGGACCAGGATCAGGACATCCATCAAAAGGATCGGTGACAGGGCCAACGCTTCTTCGACGGGACCCGCGGAATAAAGCCCAAGCCCTGATGCGGCGCCAAGATAAACGACCACCAGAATTGCAATGCAGTTATTCGCGAAATGCAGGCCCCAAGCTGCCCCGATGCTGCCCGTTCGTGCGGTCAGGTCCGCAGCAATGACACCAAAAAGGGTGGTTAGGCCGACATACACCAGGCCCGGCGCCAGCGTGTCGCCAGGCAGGAAGTGTAACGCGCCAAACATCAGCGACGGCACAAGCATCCAGACCCAGACGGTGCCAAATCGCGCTGCAAGCTGGCTTTGCAGGTAGCCGCGAAACAGAAGCTCTTCCGATCCGGTCTGCAGCAAAATGGCGATCAGGGCGACGGGCAGCCATGCAAGCCATTCGTCAAATGGCAAGTTGGGGGTCAAGGGATCGGATATGACCAGCGTCAGGGCCCAGAAGGATCCAGCGACGGCCCATGTCAAAAGCGCCGCCCAGAAAAAATCCCGTAAGCTGCGGGGGCCGCGCCCGATCAAGGATCTCAGCGATCGCCCATGCCAATTCCGCCCCGCCGCCCAGGCGCCAAACCCCAGGCCAAGGATGAAGATCAATGTAAGTATCGTCTCGAAAGGCCCGGGCGATCCGGCGAAAAGCCCGAAGAGATCTCGCGCCAGAACGACCGTGGCGAAAAAGAACACGTCCATGCTCCACACTACGGTGACCAGAAGGACAGTGACCAGACCGGCAAACAGCCGCCAAAGCGCAGGTTGCGTGGACGCCTGCTCGATCACCGGGCGATAAAGCGCATAGGACATAAAGGCTACCTGCGCATGCCGCAGGCTAAGGTCAACCTCGACACTTTCACTCAAATGGCATTTCGCCTGTTTGCAAATATCCCGGGGGGCCCGGACCCTGTCCGGGGCGGGGGCAGAGCCCCCTCTGCCCTTGCCGAGGCGTGCAGGCTTCTCTATCCCTCTCTCAAAGCTTTGGGAGGTTCGCCATGCTCAAGAAAAAATTCGACAAATCAAGGCTGCCCAGCCGCCACGTCACCGAAGGCCCCGCACGTGCGCCGCACCGGTCCTACTATTACGCCATGGGGATTTCCGAAGAAGAAATTGCCCAGCCTTTCATCGGTGTCGCCACCTGTTGGAACGAAGCGGCCCCCTGCAATATCGCCCTTAATCGTCAGGCGCAGGCGGTGAAGCTTGGCGTCAAGGAAGGGTTCGGCACGCCGCGCGAATTCACCACAATCACTGTCACAGACGGCATCGCCATGGGGCATGAAGGCATGCGGTCCTCGCTCGCCTCGCGCGAAGCGATTGCGGATACGGTCGAATTGACCATGCGTGGCCATTGTTATGATGCGATCGTGGGCCTTGCCGGGTGTGACAAGTCGCTGCCGGGCATGATGATGGCGATGGTGCGCCTCAATGTGCCGTCTGTGTTCATTTACGGCGGCTCAATCATGCCGGGCCGTTTTCAGGGGCGCGACGTCACAGTTCAGGATGTGTTCGAAGCGGTAGGGCGCCACCAGGCTGGTCAGAACTCGGACGAGGAATTGCGCGCGCTTGAAAAAGTGGCTTGCCCAAGCGCCGGGGCCTGCGGCGGACAATTCACCGCAAACACAATGGCCTGCGTTTCCGAAGCTATTGGTCTTGCGCTTTTGAACTCATCCGGTGCACCGGCACCTTACGAATCCCGCGACGCCTATTCGACAGCCTCTGGCCTCGCCGTGATGAACCTGCTGGAGAAGAATATCCGTGCCCGTGATGTGGTTACGCTCAAATCGCTTGAAAACGCCGCCCGTGTCGTGGCCTGCACCGGCGGGTCGACCAATGCCGGTCTGCACTTGCCCGCTATCGCGCATGAGGCCGGGATCGATTTTGATCTTGATGATGTCTGCGCCATATTCCGCGACACGCCTTACTTCGTCGACCTAAAGCCGGGCGGTAAATATGTCGCCAAGGATCTCTACGAAGTTGGTGGTGTCCCAGTTGTCATGAAAGAGCTTCGCAAAGCGGGCCTGATCCACGAAGACTGCATGACAGCCAGCGGTGAATCCATCGGTGAGGCGCTTGACAAGATCGAGGGCGAGGCCGACGGAGAGGTTATCTATCCTATTGAAACCCCGATCACAAAAACTGGTGGCGTTGTGGGGTTGAAAGGCAACCTTGCTCCCGAAGGCGCTATCGTCAAGGTCGCGGGAATGAGCGAAGGCGAACAGGTCTTTACCGGCCCGGCCCGGGTTTTTGAATGTGAGGAAGACGCATTCGAGGCCGTCAAGGCACGCAGCTACAAAGAAGGTGAAGTTCTGGTCATCCGAAATGAAGGCCCGGCCTCGGGTCCTGGCATGCGCGAAATGCTGGCGACCACAGCCGCGCTTTCGGGCCAGGGGATGGGAAAGAAAGTCGCGCTGATTACCGATGGCCGGTTCTCGGGCGCGACGCGCGGCTTCTGCGTCGGTCATGTCGGTCCAGAAAGTGCTCGCGGCGGCCCCATCGGTAAGCTGCGCGACGGCGATGTCATCACGATTGACGCCATTAAGGGCGAGATCAGTGTAGGGTTGTCAGACGATGATCTTGCTGCCCGCGAATATGTCGCGCGCGAGACGATTTATAGCTCGGG
>JBCCCA010000181.1:0-7137 GCA_039033735.1 Pseudomonadota bacterium | reverse complement strand
TGGCGGAATTTCTGTTCTGCAATTAAACCTGCAAGCGGCTGGCTTTGCTATTCCTGTCGAGCTCTTGTCCATGTCGCCATACCTGATAACCATTCTGGTGCTGGTTATCATTTCGTCCGGGCGGGGACGCGGCGCGGGACATGCGCCTGCCGCGCTGGGTCGATCTTTCCATGCCTCGGGATGAGGCGCTGCTAAGAACAAAACACCACTAAGCGGGGAGCTCTAGAATGAAAAAACGTACTTTCCTGGCCGCAACGCTGGCTGCAACTTTGGCGTCGGGTGCCTTTGCGGACGGACATGAACCCGTCAAGGTCGGCTTTATCTATGTCGGACCTATCGGAGATGGCGGCTGGACCTATCAGCACCACCAGGGTCTGTTGGCTGTAGAAGAAGCCTTCGGCGACAAGGTCGAAACGATATATCAAGAAAGCGTCCCCGAGGGTGCCGATGCCGAACGTGCGATGACACAGATGGCGCTACAGGGCGCAGATCTGATCTTTACGACGTCTTTCGGCTACATGGACCCGACAATCAATGTGGCGTCGAAGTTTCCGGATGTGAAGTTCGAGCATGCCACGGGCTATAAGACCGCGGACAATGTCGCGACTTACGATGCACGGTTCTACGAAGGCCGCGCGATCATCGGAACAATTGCGGGTCACATGACCGAATCCAACAAGATTGGGTACATTGCGTCGTTTCCGATCCCAGAAGTGATCCAAGGGATCAACTCATCCTACTTGCACGCCAAGAAGGTGAACCCGGATGTCGAGATGAACGTTGTGTGGGTCTACACTTGGTTCGACCCGGCGAAGGAAGCCGACGCGGCGAAGGCATTGATCGAGAATGGCGTCGATGTGGTCATGCAACATACGGACTCGACCGCGCCGCAGGCGGCGGCGGCCGAGGCGGGCAATGTGTTCACGTTTGGCCAAGCATCCGACATGAGCGAGTTTGCCCCGACGCCACGCATCGCATCGATCATTGACGAATGGTCGCCCTATTACATCGAACGCGTGCAAGCCGTGATCGATGGCGCCTGGGAAAGTGGTCGTCACTGGGGTGGTATCCCCGAAGGCGAAGTTGTTATTGGAGAGATCACGGATGTCGTTCCCGAGAATGTCCGCATGGAAGCCATCGCAATGCGGGATGCTATTGCGGCAGGCGAATACCATCCGTTCACGGGGCCGATCAACAAACAGGACGGTTCGCCATGGTTGGCAGACGGCGAAGTTGCGTCGGATGAAGACCTTTTGGGCATGACGTTTTACGTAGAAGGTATCACCGGCGATATTCCAAATTGATCCGGTTATGATCTTTGCGCCGGCTCGGTCACGGGCTGGCGCATCCTTTGCGCAGAATTGCGGTAATCTGGTCGGCCATCACAGTTCGCAAGAAAGCCAGCATCACAATGTTTCACACACTCTCAGGCCAACCGGTCAGCAAGTATTCCTTTGGGTGCATGCAGTTCGGAGGAACCGCAGACGAAGCGACAAGTGCGGCGCTGTACACGGCGTGTCGAAACGCTGGGATTTCATTCTTTGATACGGCCTACGGTTATACCGAGGGGCGGTCTGAAACCTTTCTTGGTCGCTTTCTTGCGTCCGAACGGGACGACGTTTTTGTTGCCACAAAATGCGCCTATTCCGGGGCTTCCGCGGGTGCGATCACAGAGCAGATCACTGAAAGCCGCCAACGCCTTGGGATCGATGTGATCGACCTTCTGTATCTGCACCGATGGGACGATGATGTACCATTGGAAGAAACGCTGAGTGCGCTTGCTGGCCCGGTCGCCGAGGGTGTGGTGCGCCATATCGGCGTTTCGAATTTCGCCTCTTGGCAGGTCATGAAGGCACGTTTCATGGCGCAATCCCTTGGGTTCGATATCGTGGCCCTTCAGCCAATGTACAATCTTGTGAAACGTCAGGTCGAAGTCGAGCTTCTGCCGATGGCCGTGTCCGAAGGGATGGTTGTTTGCCCTTACTCCCCTCTGGGCGGGGGGCTTCTGACGGGCAAATACCAAGCAGGCGGCAAAGGGCGGATTTCCCAAGATGCCAGGTACGCCGCCCGATATGCGCCACAGTGGATGACTGACACAGCCGTCGGATTGTCCAAGCTTGCGGCCAAGGTTGGCTGTGATCCGGCCACTTTGGCAGTGGCGTGGGCGGCCCATCATTCTGGTGTGTTTGGCCCCATTATCTCGGCCCGGACGGTGACGCAGCTGGAACCGTCACTCGCGGCGATCGACTTCTTGATGGAAGATGAGTTGTATCAGTCAGTATCGTCGCTCTCCCCAACGCCGCCGCCCGCAACAGATCGGATCGAAGAGGTCTGATAGCTCGCTTTGCGTGCGCGATCAGACGAGGCTCGGGGTGTAAGACACCCTTGCGCGCGCTTTGTATGTCGGCTCGGGGTAGTCTGTGAACTCGGGACCAAGGTCGGGGAACAGCTTGCGCAAGTCACCAAGTACGTCGGCTGGAATTTGGGGCAAGGTGGCAGAGCAAGGCACGAAGCTTTCAACCGGCATGCCATTGGCGCAAAAAACCTGCGGGGCATCGAAGACGATATTGTAGTAGGTCGCTTCGGCGGCGTTGGTTTCGTTTGCCAGACTGACACCATCGATATCGCGAGCGGGCACAAGGCAATTTTCGTGGTCTTCTTCCCCAAGAAGTCGCCAACCGGGGACAAGCAATCTGTGGCCGCCGCCAAGGCTCAATGGGCGCGCTGGCATCATTGGACCAATCGCCCGTGGCTCGAGCAGAACCGGTGCAAGTGAAGGGTCTGCAGCAATCTCGGGTTCCGAGATGTCGTGTTGCCAGATAAGCCGTACTGGTTGCAATCCGTTGTCGCGCGTGACGACTAAGTCGCCTTTCCTCAGAAATTCAACGCGCCGCTCGCCGATTGGTGTCCGCAGGTTGGCTCCGGCGCATAGACCGGTCGCCCCTGTAAGTGCGATCTGCTTTTCATCAATCTTTCTGGCAAGTGTCATGTCGGATTGGCCCTGTCTCACTGCAATCCAAAGTGCAGCGGAATGTGACCGAAGTTTGGACTGACAAAGGTGAATCCGCGATGGTGATTGGAAAACCTGGCGGATTGTCACCACTTTGCGAACAATCAGGCTTCCCACCTGCGACTTGTTGGCGACGAGGGTAAGAAAAACACGGACAATCCTACAGAAATTCAGTTCTCAGTTTCCAAGTCGCGAAAGCGACCGGTTCTCAGAAATGCAACGACTTGCTCAATGACACTAGGTTGCATCATCATGAATGTGTGCGTGACCGGAAGGGTGATATGGGCCTTCATTCCTTCCACTTTTGTACTGTCGACCGTTACCTTCCCGTCGTCCGGCCCTGGCAATACCCGGGAGTAGACGAGGTTCAGGCTTCGGTTCCCGGCAATGACGCCAAGTTCGAATTCTACTGGGCCAAGCTGCTTTGGTAGATTGTTCGAGCCAGTGCCAAGCTGAAGCCCAGCCGGACCATTGAGCCATTCGAATGCGGCGATCTCGCCCAATTCGTCGACAAGCTCGGACCCCTGATTGGGCGGCCCAAGCATCACCACACGTCCTAGGTTGGAAGGCTTATGCCCGGCAAGCCAAACACGTGCCAGAATGCCGCCCATTGAGTGCGTAACGATATGCACTGTTTGATTGCCGCAGACATCGAATGCCGCGGGCAGCGTAACGCCAGCCAAATCCTCGATACGGTCATAGGTCGATGGGTACCCGGTATTTTGCGTCTCGAAACCTTCGTCCCGCAGAAGATACGCCATGACCGCCATAGAGGTTTCGCTGCGAGCAAGGCCATGCAGCAGGATCACGCAATCAGCAAAAGCAGCACCTGGCAGGAACAGAAACAGGAGCATCCAGCGCATCGCAGACTACCAATTTGGGCTTAGGGCCTGTGGGCTGGAGAGTTCCGCGAGGATAGCGTGGGTCGCTTGGCGCGGGTCCGGTGCGGCATGAACCGGGCGTCCGACCACAACGTGGTCCGCCCCCGCCGCAATCGCTTCCGCTGGTGTCATCACGCGCTTCTGGTCGCCAAGTGCGGCGCCCACGGGGCGAACTCCTGGTGTTACGATCAAGCGGTCTTCTGCTTCCGGCAAGACGCGAACGGCGGCAGCTTCGTGAGGGGAGGCGATTACACCATCGGCACCCGCGTCAAAGGCGCGTGCGGCTCGTTCTGTCACGATGTCCGAAATCTCGCCGCTTCTTATCTGTGCGGCATCAAGGTCTTTACGGTCTAGCGACGTCAGGACGGTTACGGCGAGAATTTTCATCTCGGAAGAGCCCGCGCCTTCTTTTGCGGCGCTTACCACATAAGGGTCGCCATGAACCGTCAGAAAATCGATGTCGAACTGCGCCAACCCACGAACCGCGGCTTCAATAGTGGCCCCGATATCGAAGAGCTTCATGTCCAGGAAGATGCGTTTTCCGTGTTGGTCCTTTAGCTCATTCGCAAGGGCCAGGCCGCCGCCCGTCAACATCCCAAGTCCGATCTTGTAGAAAGACACTGCATCGCCGAGCTGTTCCGCAAGCGCGAGACCTGCCATTGCGTTCGGAACATCAAGGGCGACTATAAGACGATCATCTGCCATAGAGTTTGAGTGGCCGAGGCTTCGTACAAGGTCAATGGGCGCCGGCGACATCTGTTGCGATTTGCGTATCTTTGGCAGGATGAAGCGACTTGAATTCGACATGTGCCCGGCAAGTGAGCTGCAATTTGGTGTCTCTAGCAGGGTTGCAACGTACGCCGCGCAAGCCCATCTGCAGATTAAGGCCCATGTTGGTATGCTGCTAAGGCGGGTACCTTTTCCGACGGGCGCTTGAGAAAAGGAGAGACCGATGGACTTGGAGAAGTTCACCGAACGGTCGCGCGGCTTCCTTCAGGCTGCGCAGACAATCGCCGCTCGTGAGAGCCATCAGCGGCTGGCACCTGAACATCTGTTGAAAGCGCTCATGGATGATGAGCAGGGGATGGCGGCCAATCTGATCCGCGCTGCTGGCGGTGCGCCCGAGCGTGTTACTGAGTCTGTGGACGCTGCCTTGGCGAAGATCCCCCAAGTGCAAGGTGATGTCGGTCAGACGTTCCTGGACCAATCGACCATGAAAGTTCTGGACGAGGCCGAGAAGATTGCGAAAAAGGCGGGTGATCGTTTCGTCCCCGTTGAACGTATTTTGACGGCTTTGGCCGTTGTCAAAACTACGGCGAAAGAAGCTTTGGACGCAGGCGCGGTAAATGCGCAGGCGCTGAATGCAGCCATCAACGATGTGCGAAAGGGAAGAACCGCTGACAGCGCTGGGGCCGAAGATCAGTACGAAGCACTGAAAAAGTACACGCAGGATCTGACTGCGGCAGCGCGCAATGGCAAGATCGATCCGATCATTGGCAGGGACGAGGAAATCCGCCGCACGATGCAGGTGCTGTCGCGCCGCACCAAGAACAATCCGGTTCTGATCGGTGACCCAGGCGTCGGCAAGACGGCCATTGCCGAAGGTTTGTCGCTGCGGATTGTGAACGGCGATGTCCCGGAGAGCCTTCGGAACAAACAGCTGCTTGCACTGGATATGGGCGCGCTGATCGCGGGCGCCAAGTACCGGGGTGAATTCGAAGAACGTTTGAAAGGCGTTTTGAATGAAGTGACCGCTGCCGCTGGCGATGTCATTCTGTTTATCGACGAGATGCACACTCTGGTCGGTGCCGGGAAGACCGATGGAGCGATGGACGCTGCCAATCTGATCAAACCGGCTTTAGCACGAGGTGAGTTGCATTGCGTTGGCGCCACAACGCTGGACGAGTACCGCAAATATGTCGAGAAGGACGCTGCCCTGGCCCGCCGCTTTCAGCCGCTGTTGGTTGATGAGCCAACGGTGGAGGATACGATTTCTATTCTTCGGGGCATCAAGGAAAAGTACGAGTTGCACCATGGTGTGCGAATCTCGGACCGGGCATTGGTCGCGGCCGCGACACTGAGCCACCGGTACATTACGGACCGTTTCTTGCCGGATAAGGCCATCGATTTGGTGGATGAGGCTGCGTCGCGATTGCGAATGGAAGTGGATTCGAAGCCCGAGGAGCTCGACGCTCTTGATCGGCAGATCCTGCAGATGCAAATTGAAGCCGAGGCATTGAAGAAGGAAGAAGACAAGGCCTCGCAAGACCGGCTTGAAAAGCTCGAAAAGGAGCTGTCCGAACTTCAACAACGGTCCGCTGAAATGACGGCCAAGTGGCAAGCCGAGCGTGATAAACTGGAGGGCGCGCGCGAGCTCAACGAACAGTTGGACAAGGCGCGTGCCGAGTTGGAGCAGGCCAAGCGCGACGGTAACTTACAGCGCGCGGGGGAATTGTCCTATGGCGTCATCCCGGGTCTTGAGAAGCAACTTGAAGACGCGGAAACTGACGATAGCCAGGCCTTGGTAGAAGAAGCAGTCGGCCCCGAGATAATCGCCGAGGTCGTTGAGCGTTGGACTGGTATTCCAACGTCCAAAATGTTGGAAGGTGAGCGTGAAAAGCTTCTGCGGATGGAAGAGCAGATCGCCAAGCGCGTGATTGGTCAGCGTCAGGCAGTCACCGCCGTTGCGAATGCCGTCAGGCGTGCGCGGGCGGGATTACAGGATGAAAACCGGCCTCTTGGGTCGTTTCTGTTTCTTGGGCCAACGGGTGTTGGTAAGACTGAACTGACTAAGGCATTGGCTGAATTTCTGTTTGATGACGATAAGGCGATGGTGCGGATCGACATGAGTGAATTCATGGAGAAACACAGCGTGGCCCGATTGATTGGTGCGCCCCCCGGATATGTCGGTTATGACGAGGGCGGCGTCCTAACCGAAGCAGTGCGGCGTCGTCCCTACCAGGTGATCCTGTTTGACGAGGTCGAAAAGGCCCACCCTGAAGTGTTTAACGTTCTCTTGCAGGTCTTGGACGATGGCGTGTTGACGGACGGACAAGGAAATAGGGTCGATTTCAAACAAACCCTGGTTATCCTAACGTCTAACCTTGGAAGTCAGGCGCTTAGTCAATTGGCTGAAGGTACAGACCCAAGCGATGCTCGACGCGATGTAATGGATGCTGTGCGCGCGCATTTCCGGCCCGAGTTTCTGAACCGTTTGGATGACATGATCGTCTTTGACCGGCTTGG
>JBCCCA010000180.1:0-7150 GCA_039033735.1 Pseudomonadota bacterium | reverse complement strand
CGGTCTGATTTCATGGGCGGCAGATCGCCTGATGACCGTTGATATGCGCCCGCGACGCGATTAACCGCGCTTTGGCGGGCGGTTTGCCCTGAAAATGCCTTGTTTTCCGTGTCTTGTCTGTCGACCTTCAGCCCTTTGCAATGACGGCCGCGGCACGTTCTGATCCGCCCGGCGCGTGGGGCAAATCGACGGCCTTAAGTCCGGCTTCAATCGTCGCCAAGGCCCCCAAAAGCATATGGGGGTTCACGTGGCCCATATGGCCAAGCCGAAAGAAATGATCCCATTCGGGCGCACCGTCCTCGACCATGCCCAGCCCAATGCCAAGGGTCAGGCCGGCTGTCGTTTCGCACCATTGTCGCAACGCCGTCCCTTTGTCCGAGCCTGCGCGTAAGGCGGTGACCGAGTGCGACCTGAGCGTTGTATCGATCATGTTGACCTCAAGCGGGCCTCCAGTCCCCCAGTGGTCGAACGCGGCCCACACCGCACGTGCCAAAAGTGCATGGCGTGCCCAGACGTTTTCAATCCCCTCTTCCCCGATCATCGTCAAAGCCTCGTCCAGACCATAAAGGTGGTGCGTGGGCGCGGTGCCGTCGAAATACTGATAGAACATCGGGGGTTCGACACGCGGCCGCCAATCCCAGTAATGCGTGACGCATTTCGCATTGTCACGCGCCCGGTCAGCCTTGTCCGAGAAGTAAACGAACGAAAGCCCAGCAGGTGTCATCAACCCTTTTTGCGAGCCGGTGATCATGACATCCACGCCCCAATCGTCCATTTCGAACCGGTCGCATCCAAGCGAGGCCATGCAGTCGACCATGAACAGCGCATCATGCCCGACGGCATCAATTGTCTTGCGCAGGGCCGCGATGTCATTGCGAACGCCGGTTGAGGTATCGGTCTGCACGCACATCACGGCTTTGATCTGGCCGTCATCGTCGGCCAGCCTTGCCTTCACCTGTTCCAAGTCGATGGTGTCACGCTTCCCGAAATCCATGATTTCGCAGGTCACGCCCATCTTGCGCGCGATATCGGCCCAGCCGTGGGCAAATCGGCCGGTGGCCGGCACAAGCACCAGATCGCCCGGGGAAAATACGTTGGCCACAGCCGCCTCCCAGGCGCCGTGCCCGTTTGCAATGTACAAGGCAACGTGCTGCTTGGTGCGTGCGACAGCCTTAAGCCGCTCGACAATGCGGGGCAGCATTGCCGGCAGTTCGCCATAGTAAATATTGGGCGAGGACCGATGCATGGCGCGCAAGACACGCTCGGGCATGACAGAGGGCCCAGGAATTGCAAGGTAGGACAAACCACCAGAGACGGACATGTGAGGTACTTTCGTCAGAGAAACACCCTGAGACCTAGAAGCCACCCAATGGGAGGTCAACCTGCGGGATGCCTTGTTGCCCCGCATTACAGAGTTTAGATCGGCCCGACAGAATAAATGGCGTCAGAACGTGCAACTTGAGAAGAATACACCTTCAACTTCCGTTGGCGTTTGAAAGGGTTGCAAGATGGAAGCTTCGATTTGATGACCCCTGTTCGTTCCGCGTTTCATCGGCACTCCCAGATGCCCTTCCGCGCCCGACAAGAAACCGCTAAAGAACCGGGCACGCGGACGGCGTGCGATCGGTTCAAGAGGGCGGCAAGATGACAGAGGATGTGAACCGCCCGATCGTTGGTTGGGTGTGGCGCCGCTATCTCAAGCGGCACTGGGGCATGGTCGCTATCGCCTTTGTACTGATGGCCATCGAGGGCGCGACCCTTGGCGGGCTAAGCTATCTGATGCAGCCGATGTTTGACGACGTTTTCGTGGGTGGCGATGAAAGCGCCGTCGGCTGGGTTGCTGCGGCCATCGCCAGCATTTTTCTTGTGCGCGCGACGGCTGCCTTCATTCACCGCGTCATCATGGGCAACGTCGGCCTGAGCATCGCGACCCAAATGCAAAGCGACATGCTCGAGCATTTCCTGACGCTGGACAGCGCCTATTTTCAGGACAACCCGCCTGGGACCCTTATCGAACGGGTGCGTGGTGACACGTCTGCCGCGAATAGCATATGGGCCACTGTGCTGGGGGCTGCCGGGCGCGATCTGGTTGCGCTGATTGCCCTTTTGGCGGTGGCCATTTCGGTCGACCCGATCTGGACGCTGATTGCAGTTGCGGGTTTGCCTTTGTTGGTCGGGCCTGTGACGGGTGTTCTTCGTTTTGTGCGGGGTGTCAGTTTCACCGCGCGCGATCGCGCGGCGCGCTTATCTACACGCCTGGACGAGATCTTCCACGGCATGAATACGATCAAGCTGAACACCGCGGAAACGCACGAACATGGGCGTTTTGGAACTATGATCAAGGATTACCGCCGGTACGAACGGCGGGCCCTTTTTGGTCGCGCGGCGGTGCCTGTCTTGATTGACGTTGTAGCTGCCATGGGCTTCTCGGGCGTGATCTATTACGGCGGCGGACAGATCATCTCGGGCGATAAGACGGTTGGCGAGTTCATGTCGTTTTTTACCGCCATGGGGCTTTTGTTCGATCCGATGCGACGTTTGGCGAACGTATCGGGGGCCTGGGCTGCGGCACGATCCAGCCTTGCCCGCATCCGGCAGGTCTTTGACGCCGAAGCCACCATCACGAACCCTGCGCGTGCGGTTCCCAAGCCGGACTGGGGGGCAACGGCCGATATCGTGTTGGAAGACGTCGTTCTCAAATACAAAGGCGAAGCGGCTCTGAACAAGGTCAGTTTCACGGCGAAGGCCGGTCAGACCACGGCGCTTGTGGGCGCGTCGGGCGCAGGCAAATCAAGTGTCTTTAACGTTCTGACCCGTCTGGTCGATGTCGATAGCGGCACCGTCAAAGTTGGGGATACGCCGATTGACGCTTTCAACCTTGCCGATCTGCGCGGGCTGTTTTCGGTCGTGAGTCAAGACGCACCCATGTTCGACGAAAGTTTGCGTGACAATGTCTGTCTGGCGCAGACCGATGTCGCCGAGCTGCGCTTGACCGAGGTGCTGGAGGCGGCGCATTTGACCGAAGTGGTCGCAAGGCTTCCTCAAGGCGCCGACACGCGGGTCGGGCCAAGGGGCGGGCAACTGTCCGGCGGTCAGCGCCAGCGCGTTGCAATTGCCCGGGCGCTGCTGGGCGACCGGCCGATTTTGCTGCTGGACGAGGCGACAAGCGCGCTGGATGCAGAAAGCGAGGTGCGGATTCAGGCTGCCCTTGATACTCTGTCCCAGGACCGCACCACGTTGGTGATCGCCCACCGTCTGGCCACGGTCCGGGCGGCAGATAGGATCGTGGTCATGGATCAGGGGCGTGTGGTCGATCAGGGCAGCCATGACGAATTGCTGGCGCGGGGCGGAATCTACGCTCGCCTCTACGCCATTCAGTTTGGCGACTGAACGGCTAGGCCTTGCGCTCGTAACGCGCTTTCAGTTTTGCAGGATCCGTGCCCAACGCATAGCGCGCAAGCGTACCAAGATTGGATGCGATGCGTCGCGCCCACCCTTCGGCCTCGTACCGCGCGGCCGAGGTATATGCGGTCGCAGGCAGCCGCCGAAGCCGCCCACGCAACAATCGGGCAAGGGCGACATCCTCCATCAAGGGCAGGTCCGGCATGCCGCCGACTTTGCGCAGCAATTCGTGCGAAATCAGCAGGCCCTGATCACCGTAAGGAAGATCCAGCCAACGGGACCGCAGCGTCGCTGCGCGCGCGACAAGCGCGGGCATTAGGCCCGTGGCCCGAAAGCGCAGATCGAACCAACCGGCGTGCTCTGGAAAACCTTGAATATGGGTATGCACGGCTTCGGCCCAGCCGGGTGACAGATGGGTGTCCGCATGCAGGATCAAGATCCAGGTTCCGCGCGACGCCTCGACGCCTCGCTGGATTTGACCGCCGCGTCCGGCAGAGCCATCGATCCAGGTGGCGCCAAGCGCTTCGGCCACGGCCTCGGTTTCATCGGTTGACCCACCGTCCGAGATCACCATGTCCATGACAAGGCCCGAGGTCGCGCCCTCCAGCAAGGCATCTGCCGTCGCAGGCAGGGCAGACGCTGCATTCAGCGTCGGTATGACAATGGACAGGGGCGCAGACATCGCATTTCCGTTTCAGGGCCGCGCGCCTATATAGGCGATGTGGGTCAGGAGACACCAGACATGTGCGCGCGCCAAATTATATCCGTGACCGGGTCCGACCGGGTCGACTTTCTTCAGAACCTTGTCACGAATGACGTGGCGCAGATTTCAGATGGTTTGGTGTGGGCGGCGCTGTTGACGCCGCAAGGCAAGTATCTGGCCGACTTCTTTCTGGTGCCCGCCGATGACGCCATTTTAATTGATGTGGCCGACACGCTTGCGCCTGATCTGTTGCGCCGTCTGTCAATGTATAAGCTGCGGGCGGATGTGTCGCTTCAACCGGTCGATACCAAGGTGGCCGTGGGCGATGGCGCGGTGCCAGATGGTGCGTTCGGCGATCCGCGGGACGCGGCCCTGGGATGGCGCGCATATGATGGGCGCAGCGGTGCCACCACCGTCCCGGGCGTCGTGCGCATTGCGCATCTGGTGCCCGAAAGCGGTGTCGAACTGATTCCGAATGAGAGTTACCCGCTTGAGATGAACTTTGAAGCGTTGAACGGCGTGGATTTTCGCAAGGGGTGCTATGTCGGACAGGAAGTCACGGCGCGCATGAAGCACAAGACATCGCTCAAGAAAGGGCTTGCGCGGGTTCAGGTTCAGGGCACGGCGCCTGTGGGAAGTGACATCATGACTGAAGACGGTAAACCTGCCGGCACGCTTTTCACGCAATCTGACGGACAAGGCCTGGCCTATCTGCGATTTGACAGGGCTTCGGGGCCTTTGAGGGCTGATCACGCGGATGTTATCGCAGTCTTGTGAAGGTCGTGTAAAGACCGTGAAATGGAGACAGGTGCGCCATATTTCCGTCACACCGGTTCGATTTTAAAGATGCACGGATCAATTGATGGTCCGTAACGCACACACACACACTTGCTGAATGGCGGTTCCCAGGGGTGGGAGCCGTCATTTGCGTTTCAGGGCCTTTTCTTGTTGAAAGAAGCATGTGAACATACGTTCACCAAAGGAGGTCCTGATGTCCGAGCCCCATCCCGATCCGATTGTCATTTGCGGTGCTGCGCGCACCCCGCTAGGTGCGTTCCAAGGCGCGTTTTCGCAGGTATCGGCCATTGAGCTTGGGGCCGTCGCTATACAATCCGCGCTTGAACGCGCTGGCGTCAGTGCGGAAGATGTGGACGAGGTCTTGATGGGCAATGTGCTGCCCGCTGGACTTGGCCAAGCCCCTGCACGCCAGGCAGCCTTGGCCGCTGGGCTGCCGAACTCGGTGCCATGCACCACGATTTCCAAGGTCTGTGGGTCTGGCATGAAGGCCATGATCCAGGCCTATGACGCGATTGTCAGCGGTTCGGCCGATGTGATTGTCGCGGGCGGCATGGAAAGCATGACCGGTGCCCCGTATCTGCTGCCACAAGGACGGGCGGGCGCGCGGATTGGCCATAGCCAGGTTCTGGATCACATGATGCTGGATGGACTTGAGGATGCCTATGACATTGCGCCTGACGGGCGGCGACGCTCGATGGGGACATTTGGCGAGGATTGTGCCGAAACCTATCAGTTCACGCGAGAAGATCAGGATGCATTCGCCATGGAAAGCGTGCGCCGGGCCAAGGCTGCGGCTGACGGCGCATTTGCCAGTGAAATTGCACCGGTGACTGTCAAAACACGAAAGGGCGAGGCTGTCATTGACCGCGACGAAGGCCCAGACCGGATTGACCCAGACAAAATCCCAAGCCTGCGCCCGGCTTTCAAGAAAAACGGGACCATTACGGCGGCGTCCGCGTCGTCGATCAATGACGGGGCAGCGGCGCTGGTGTTGGCACGCGCCAGTCGAGCCGAGGCGCTTGGCCTGTCCCCCATCGCCCGGATCGTCGCACACGCGGCCTATGCCGGTGCGCCGGGGTGGTTCACCACGGCCCCGATCCATGCCAAGGAGCGGCTGTTCGAGAAGACGGGTTGGACGGTCGACACGGTTGACTTGTTCGAGATCAACGAAGCCTTTGCCTGCGTGCCCATGGCCTCGATGCAGGCCCTTGGGATTGCCCATGAGAAAGTGAATGTTCATGGCGGCGCGGTTGCGGTCGGTCATCCCATTGGGGCTTCAGGCGCGCGGATCGTTGTGACGCTGTTGGGGGCCATGGCTGCGCGGGATGCAACGACGGGGATGGCCTCGATCTGTATCGGTGGGGGAGAAGCAACCGCGCTTGCGCTGGAGCGCCTTTGATCACTCGCCCGCCTGCCGCACAATCTCTGCGAGTTGAGACAGCTGGTTCTGCAAAGGCGTCGAGTTTCGCCAGATCATGCCCACGCGCCGCGACGGGCTTGGCGTTGAGAACCGTTGGACGGCAACATCGGCCGAGCGTGTTTCGACTCGGATCGCCATTTCCGGCAGAAGCGTCACGCCGATGCCTGCGCCAACCATTTGCACCAGTGTAGACAGCGACGAGCCGTCCAGCATTTCGCGCGGGGCCGCACTTTGCAGGTCGCAAAAGCTTAGCGCCTGATCGCGAAAGCAATGACCTTCTTCCAACAGCAGCAGGCGCATTTCACGCAGTCTTTCCGTAGACGGCAAAGGCGCTTTGGCATCGGCGGCAGGGCGGACAAGCACGAATTTTTCTGAAAACAGATCGATCTCAGTCAGTGCAGGTTCCGAAACAGGCAGAGCGACTATCGCGGCGTCCAACCTGCCTTCGTTCAATTCGGCGATCAACTTGGGCGTGATGGTTTCGCGAATGTAGAGGTCAAGCTCGGGGTGTTGCCGGGACAGTGACTGCATCACGCGCGGGAGAAGGTAGGGGGCGATCGTGGGAATCACGCCAAGCCGCATACGCCCCACAAGCCGGTCGCTGCTGGCGCGAGCGAGGTCACCGATTTCATCGACGGCGCGCAAAATCTCGCGCGCCCGCGCAGCCAAGTCTTCACCCAGCGACGTCAAACGCACCTGCCTGGCCGTGCGTTCGACCAGCTGTGCGTTCAGGACATCTTCCAGATCCTTGATTTGCATGGACAAGGCCGGTTGTGAAATCGAGCAGGCTTCGGCCGCCCGGCCAAAATGCCCGGAGCGCGCAAGCG
>JBCCCA010000179.1:0-7159 GCA_039033735.1 Pseudomonadota bacterium | reverse complement strand
GGATATGCCCTTCAACGAGCCGCAAACGCCCATTGCGCTGAGCTATGGCGATGTGTTTCGGCAGACCGAGCAGGAGTATTCCCGCTGGAACTTCGACATTGCCGATACCGACACGTTGCTTCGGCATTTCAACGACGCCGAAGCCGAGTGTCACCGCATTCTGGAGGTGCCCGAAAAGGACCCGAAAAGCGACAGGCGCATCGTCATGGCCCATCCGGCCTATGACCAATGCATCAAAGCTTCGCATCTGTTCAACTTGCTGGACGCGCGCGGTGTGATCTCAGTCACGGAACGCCAGGCTTATATTGGCCGGGTTCGCGCACTGGCCAAGGCCTGCGCCGACGCTTTTGTCACCACAGAAGCAGCGGGGGCGGTGTGAGCCAGTGCAGATGGGAAAAGCTTTGACTGTGTTTCTGGTGCTTTCTGCCGCGCTGGCTGGGGCAGGGATGTATTATCTTCAGGTTTATGCCTTCTATGAGGAAGTTCAGGCGACCGGTCAGAACGACGTCGAACTGACGTTGATCGCGACCGATACGCCCGAGGGCATTCTGTATGAGGATTTCAAAGCAATCGACGCGGACAGTTCACCGTTGCGCTATAGGGCCTGTTTCACCACGTCGATGACCATGGGCTTTCTGACCGAAACCTATGTGATCTATGAGAACCCGGTTCCTAATGTTGCTCCGGGGTGGTTTGACTGTTTTGACGCCAAGGCCCTTGGGGCCGCCCTCGAGGCCGATCAGGCCGTTCCTTTCCTTGGCGAATTCAATGTCTTGTATGGCTTTGACCGCGTCGTGGCGATAGATGGCGCGGGCAACGGGTTTGTCTGGCACCAGATTAACGCATGTGGGCAAGCCGCCTTTGACGGCGACCCCCTTCCACAGGGCTGTCCGCTGCCGCCAGAGCGGGATACTGAAAACTAACGGTTTTGACCGAAACACTGGGGTGGTCCTGACAGGAACGCCCAACATGCACGGAATGACACGATGGCTGATCTTCTGATCGAACTCTTTTCCGAGGAAATCCCGGCGCGTATGCAAGTGCGTGCGGCCGATGATCTGAAACGGCTTGTCACCGACGGTTTGGTCGAAGCCGGATTAACCTATGAAAGCGCCGGTGCCTTCAGCACGCCGCGCCGTTTGACCCTGTCGGTCGAGGGGCTTCTGACCGAAAGCCCGGCCACGCGCGAAGACCGTAAGGGTCCCCGCGTCGATGCGCCTGAGCAGGCCTTGCAGGGCTTCCTGCGCGCAACCGGGCTGACCAAGGACCAGTTGGAAGCGCGCGACGACAAGAAAGGTCAGGTCTGGTTCGCGGTCCTCGAAAAGCCGGGCCGTCCGGCAGGTGACATCGTGGCCGAGGTTTTAGAAGCCGCGATCCGTACCTTTCCGTGGCCGAAATCCATGCGATGGGGGTCAGGGACCCTTCGCTGGGTGCGTCCTCTACATTCGATCCTGTGCCTGATGACAGACGAGGCAGGCGGCACGGTTGTGCCGCTTGACGTCGACGGCATCACCTCGGGCGCTTGGACCGAAGGACACCGGTTCATGGCGCCGGACCAGATCACAGTGACGTCGTTTGCGGATTACGAGGCCAAGCTGCGTGAGGCCCGTGTCATCCTCTCTGCCGTGGAACGCGCCGACCGCATCTGGCATGACGCCACCCAGATGGCCTTTGCCCAAGGCTTGGAAATCGTGCCCGACAAGGGCCTTCTGGCCGAGGTTGCAGGGCTGGTGGAATGGCCGGTCGTGCTGATGGGCGATATCGATGGGGCATTTTTGGACCTGCCGCCGCAAGTGCTGCAAACCTCGATGAAAGAACATCAGAAGTTCTTCAGCGTGCGCAATGCCGCAGGCCGTATCGTGCGCTTTGTCACCGTCGCCAATCGTGAGACGGACGATGACGGTGCGACGATCCTGTCTGGCAATCAAAAGGTGCTGGCCGCGCGCTTGGCGGATGCCAAGTTCTTCTGGGAAAACGACCTGCGCGTGGCCATGACGGACATCACGCAATGGACGGACAAGCTGGCGAACGTGACCTTTCACGGCAAGCTGGGCACCGTGGCCGAACGCATCAACAGGGTCGCGGTTCTGTCGAAGGAAATCGCCCCGCTGGTCGGCGCCGATCCCGAAGAGGCGGAAACCGCCGCGCGGATCGCAAAAGCCGACCTGTCATCAGAAATGGTCTATGAATTCCCAGAACTTCAGGGTGTTATGGGCGAGTTTTATGCCCAGCACGCGGAACTGCCAGACGATATCGCCGCGGTCGCGCGCGAACATTACCAGCCCCTTGGCCCTTCGGACGACGTGCCAACCGCGCCTTTGTCGGTGACGGTGGCACTGGCCGACAAGATCGACACGCTGACCGGATTCTGGGCCATTGACGAGAAACCGACTGGCTCAAAAGACCCTTTCGCGCTGCGCCGCGCCGCTTTAGGAGTTATTCGGTTGGTTTTGGAGAATAATACCCGCGCCGCCCTGACCACATATATGAACCACGCATGGAGCCTTATCAGCGAAACCGCAGAGACTGCTGGCCAAATTCAAGAGGAGGCGGCGCGTGATCTGCTTTCCTTCCTGCATGACCGGCTAAAGGTATTCCTTCGCGATCAGGGCATCCGGCACGACGTGATCGATGCCTGCCGCGCCATGCCGAATTCCGATGATCTGGCGCTTTTGGTCAAACGCGCCGGGGCGTTGCAGGAATTCCTGTCAACGGACGATGGCGAGAACCTGACGCATGGATTCAAACGCGCGCACAACATCCTGAAACAGGCCGAGGAGAAGGACGGCGTCGAATATTCCTTTGGGCCGGACGCGAAACTGGCGGAAACCGACGAGGAACGCGCCTTGTTTGCCGCCCTCGATACGGCCGAGGCCAAGATTGCCCCCGCCGTCGCCGCAGAAGACTTCGGCGCGGCGATGACCGCAATGGCCATGCTACGAACTCCGATCGACAGCTTTTTCGAAGCGGTGCAAGTCAACGCAGACAATCAGATCCTGCGGCGCAACCGGTTGAACCTTTTGCACCGCATCAGCGAGGTCTGTTTGTCCGTCGCCGACCTGACCAAGGTCGAAGGATGAGTTTGGTCATCTGAAACGAACACCTGGAAACCGAAGGGGCGATGAGCACGCTTGCAGTCTCGACCAGACCAGTTAAATGAGAATTACTCATGTAATCAGTTATTTATCATGCGACCTTAGACTGGATGGTGTCGCATAAGAAACACGATGGGTGAGGAAGGTGCGTCAAGAACGGCTGACACTCTAGATTGACCGAAATCGTTAACGTCTTATGCTGCCAGCGAAGGAATCGCCGCAGTGCAGAAACACGTTGATCTTGAACAGTTCCTAGTTATCGACGAGGACGCGCCACTGGCCGCCACCACTCACGGTGGACGGGCCAAGTGCTTGCAACGCCTCATCAGATTGAACTTACCCGTCCCACTGACGGTAGCGCTGCCGTTTACCACGGTGCGCGCCATTGCGACCGGTATGCAGGTCGACACGGACTCCATTCTGTCGCACTTCGGCGCACGTCCCTTGGTCTCGGTGCGCCCGTCGTCGGAAGACCCGGATTGGGGCGGACCCGGTGCAGTGTTAAACATCGGCATGAACGGCGCCCGCCACGCAGAATACGCCAACTTGCTTGGGCACACTGCGGCGGATGAGCTTTATGCTCGGTTCGTTCAAACCTATTCGGTCGAGGTGGCTCATCTTGATCCGGACAGCTTTGAATTTGATGTCGCAGATTCTGACGCGCTGAAAGACATGCTGGCGGCCTATGAGGACGAAGCAGATGAGCCGTTCCCGCAGGACCCGGCCCGCCAGTTGCGCGATGTGCTGAAATCCATGGCCCGTGCCTGGGAAGGGACTTCCGCCCGTCTGCTGCGACAAGCGCGCGGGGCGCCGGATACCGCCGGCCTGGGCCTTGTCGTTCAGCGCATGGCCCCCGGCCTTGGCCCGCCCGAAAGCGGCTCTGGTGTGATCCAGTTCGTCTCGTCCGACACAGGCAAGCCACAAATAACCGGTCGCTACCTGAGCCAGGCGCAAGGGCGCGATGCCCTGGACGACAAGGGGGCCTTCTATCTGACAATCGATCCGCGCGGCAAATCCCTGGAAGAGATCTATCCCGAAGGCTTTGACAAGTTGGTGGAATACGGCGCGATCTGTCGCCAGCGCCTGCGCGATGAGATGCAGATCGAGTTTACGCTGGATGGGGGGACACTCAGTGTTCTGGATGCCGTACGTGTGCAGCGCTCGTCACAGGCAGCTGTTCGGATCGCAGTCACCTTGGCTGAAGATGGTGTGATCAGCCGGGACGACGCGTTGATGCGCATTCCGCCGGGTGGCTTGCAGGAATTGATGCACCGACGAATTGACCCCAAGGCGTCTCGCGACCTTGTCGCTAAAGGTGTTGCGGCCAGCCCTGGCGCGGCCACGGGACGGCTCAAGTTCACCTCGGCCGCGGCACAAGCGGCGGCAGCACAGGGCGAACCCGCAATACTGGTCCGTCGGGAAACATCGCCAGAAGATATTCGCGGGATGCATGCGGCGCTTGGCGTTTTGACCATGCGCGGTGGCATGACAAGCCACGCAGCTATGGTGGCCCGCGGCCTTGGATTGCCCGGGATCGTCGGCGCTTCGACCATCCACTATAACCGCAAGGCACGCACGATTACCGCGCCCGACGGGCGTGTCTTTGCCGAAGATGACGTCATCACGATCGATGGCACCACAGGCAGTGTTCTGGCGGGTGAGGTTGATTTGCTTGAGCCAACGCTGGATGACATGTTCAAGACGCTTCTGAGTTGGGCAGATGAGGTGCGCGATATCGGCGTGCGCGCCAATGCCGACACGGTCGATGAAGCGCGGGTCGCCTTGACCTTTGCGGCCGAAGGCATCGGATTGTGCCGGACCGAACATATGTTTTTCGAAGAAGATCGCCTGACCGTGATGCGCGAAATGGTTTTTGCCGAAACTTCGGCAGGGCGCGCCGCCGCGTTGGAGCGGCTGGTGCCGATGCAGCTTTCGGATTTCACGCGCCTGTTCAAACTGCTGGGCGGACGACCCGTTTGCATCCGCCTGTTCGACCCGCCCTTGCACGAGTTCCTGCCGCAGACCCGTGAGGGGATGCGCGAGCTTGCAGATGCCATGGATCTATCGCTGTCCAAAGTGGAACGCCGGATCGACGCTTTGGCCGAATTCAATCCAATGCTAGGGTTGCGCGGTGTGCGATTGGGCGTGACCCTGCCAGAAATCTATGACGCACAGGCACGGGCCATCTTCATGGCAACGGTTCAGGCCACCGAAGACGGGAACCCCGTGACGCCTGAAATCATGATCCCGCTTGTTTCGGCCCGGCGCGAAGTTGAATTGGTGCAGGGGCGGATTGAAGCCGTTGCCGCCGAAGTGCGTGTAAAATCCGGTATCGAGTTCGACTACAAGCTGGGGGTAATGGTTGAAACTCCGCGTGCAGCTCTGCGCGCTGGTGAAATCGCCGCGCACGCTGCGTTCCTTAGCTTCGGAACCAACGACCTGACCCAGATGACGTATGGGCTAAGCCGCGACGATGCCGGGCGGTTCATGTCAGACTATGTGAACCAAGGTGTTTTCGAGGAAGACCCATTCCACAAACTGGATGTCGATGGCGTGGGCGAGCTGTTGCAATGGGGCGCCGAGCGGGGGCGGTCGGCACGTCCGGATGTGACGCTTTCGATCTGTGGCGAGCATGGTGGGGATCCGGAATCGATCGCGTTTTGTCGGGCAGCGGGCTTTGACTATGTCAGTTGTTCACCGTTCCGCGTACCAGTTGCCCGATTGGCGGCAGCGCAGCTTGCCATTCAGGACCGTGAAACGCCGACCTGACGAATTTACCCACCGGCGGTAGGATTTGGACAATTTCGGCAAGAACTCGCCGATATTGTCGCCTCGCTAGTACCATTTGTCACTTTTGCAACTCTGGCCTTCCCCTCGGCCAACGGATATCCGACCGGAAATCAACATCGACCGGCGCATCTGGCATGGATGCTACGGAAGGGGGCAAGATGACAAGACCTGTTCTTGGGTCGATCGCTGCGATACTGACCGCAGGCTTTATTAACTCTGCTGCACTGGCCGAGGTGACGATCAGCACTTCGACAAATGCAAGCGCTGAGATCGGCGGTCGCTTCAGCGCGTTGCTGAGCGCGGAAGGTGATACCGTCCGGGGTATGGATAAACGCGCGATGAAGCGTCTGATCGAAGCGCCAGCCGAGGCAGACAACGGCCCCTACAGCCGAAAGGCGCTGGATGCGCTCAAACCCGTAAAGGGCGGCAAAGAGTGGGCATGTCTTACCGAAGCGATCTACTTTGAGGCACGCGGCGAAACCGTCCGCGGCATGTTCGGTGTCGCCGAGGTTATCCTGAACCGGGTCGATGACCCGCGCTATCCACAATCCATCTGCAAGGTTGTCAATCAGGGTACGGGCGAAAGGTATCGTTGCCAGTTCACATATACCTGCGACGGTCGCCCCGAAAACATGAGTGACAAGCGGGCCTACCAGCGTGTCGGCAAGGTCGCGCATATGATGATCTCTGGGATGGACCGTCGTCTAACGAACGGGGCGACCCACTATCACACGAAGTCGGTCAAGCCGCGCTGGAGCAAAGTCTTCCCCCGCACCGCCACCATTGGTTACCATCACTTCTACAAAGAACCGTCGCGCGTCGCCTCGCGTTGAGATGTTTCGCCCTGTCACCTTGCGTGAACAGCCATAGATTGCGTCGGCCCGGTTTGCTATAATCGACGAAATAAAAAGAAACCGGGGCATAAGATGGCAAGAACTCTCTTCGGAACGGACGGGGTCCGAGGGCGCGCGAATACGGCCCCCATGACCGCTGAAATCGCGATGCGTCTTGGTGCGGCGGCAGGCCGTTTCTTTCGGCGCGATGGATCATCCGCACATCGGGTGGTGATCGGTAAAGACACACGTTTGTCCGGCTATATGTTCGAGAATGCGTTGACGGCCGGGTTCACCTCGACCGGGATGAACGTGCTGCTGCTTGGCCCTGTGCCGACGCCGGCGGTTGGTTTGCTGGTTTCGTCGATGCGCGCGGATGTGGGCGTCATGATCTCGGCCAGCCACAACCCGCATGAAGACAACGGCATCAAGTTCTTTGGC
>JBCCCA010000178.1:0-7185 GCA_039033735.1 Pseudomonadota bacterium | reverse complement strand
TTTGTGGTGCACTAGCCGTCAGGCCGAATGCGCCCCATCTGCCAGCGATTTGACAAATGCCAGCGTGTCCGCCAGCGGCTCCTCCGATTTTGCAACAATCGCCGAGCCGACAACCGCCCCATCGGCCACCGCCGCTATTGCCCGGCTTTTCTCGGGCGTGTTGATGCCAAAACCAACGATCACCGGCAGGTCCGTCGCCGCCTTGATCCGCGCGACCTCCGGCCCGACGTCACCCGCCTCGGCCTCTGCCGCGCCGGTGATGCCCGTGATCGACACGTAGTACACAAAGCCAGAGGTGTTCTGCAGAACCTTCGGCAACCGCGCATCATCCGTTGTTGGTGTGGCCAACCGGATGAAATTCAGCCCGGCCTCTTGCGCGGGAATGCACAGCTCTTCGTCCTCTTCTGGGGGCAGGTCAACGACGATCAGGCCGTCAATGCCGGCGGATTTGGCCTGTGCTAAGAATTCAGAAACACCCAATGAATATATGGGGTTATAATATCCCATCAGCACAATCGGCGTGGTGTCGTCGTCAGCGCGAAACGCCCGGGCCAGGTCCAATGTGCGCTCTAGCGTCATACCCGCCTCAAGCGCCCGCTGACCTGCCAACTGGATCGTTGGCCCATCCGCCATTGGGTCGGTAAAGGGAAGGCCCAGCTCAATGATATCCACGCCTGCACCGGGCAATCCGCGCACCAGTTCAAGACTGCGGTCAAAGTCCGGGTCGCCCGCCATCACATAGGACACAAAGGCCTTCTTGCCTGCGCTGCGCAGGTCCGCAAATTTGGCGTCGATCCGTGACATGGCGGGCTCCTTGGCTTTGCTTGCTCTTGCCCCATCCGGCACCGCGGCGCAATGGCCTGCGGTTGCGCCTTTGCGCTGCCCCCGCTAAACGGCAGCAAACCAGTCAAGGAGAGGCGTCATGGGCTTTCGCATGGGCATTGTCGGTCTGCCAAATGTCGGCAAATCCACACTTTTTAACGCGCTGACCCGCACCGCCGCGGCCCAAGCCGCCAACTTTCCTTTCTGCACAATCGAGCCGAACGTGGGCGAGGTGGCCGTGCCCGATGCGCGGCTTAACACCTTGGCAGAGTTGGCAAAATCCAAGCAAGTGATCCCCACGCGCATGACGTTTGTCGATATTGCCGGTCTGGTTAAGGGGGCCTCCAAGGGCGAAGGGCTGGGCAATCAGTTCCTGGCCAACATCCGCGAAGTGGATGCAATCGCGCACGTTCTGCGCTGCTTTGAAGACGGGGATGTGACCCATGTGGAAGGCCGCGTTGACCCGCTGGCCGATGCTGAAACCATCGAAACCGAGTTGATGCTTGCCGACATGGAAAGCATCGAAAAGCGCTTGCAGAATATCGTGCGCAAGGTGCGCGGCGGCGACAAAGAGGCCGTGCAACAAGAGCGCCTGCTGCGCGCCGCCATGGACATGTTGGAAAACGGCCAGCCCGCCCGCGCTGTTGAGGTCGATGACGAAGACGCCCGCGCCTGGAAAAACCTGCAGCTGCTGACAACAAAACCTGTGCTTTACGTCTGTAACGTCGGGGAAAGCGAAGCCGCCGAGGGCAACGCGCATTCCGCGCGTGTTGCGGAGATGGCGGCGGCGCAAGGCATGTCACACGTGGTGATTTCGGCCCAGATCGAAGAGGAAATCAGCCAGCTGGAAGACGACGAGGCGCTGTTGTTCCTGGAGGAAATGGGCTTGGACGAAGCTGGACTCGATCGGTTGATCCGTGCCGGGTACGAGCTGCTGCACCTGGAGACGTACTTTACCGTAGGTCCCAAAGAGGCGCGCGCCTGGACCATCCAAACCGGCACCCGAGCCCCACAAGCGGCTGGGGTGATCCACGGTGACTTTGAAAAGGGATTTATCCGCGCCGAAACAATTGCTTATGAGGATTTCGTGAGCTTGGGCGGTGAGCAAGCGGCCAAAGAAGCCGGCAAGATGCGGGCGGAGGGGAAGGGCTACACCGTCAAGGATGGCGACGTCTTGCACTTCTTGTTCAACACGTAAAAAACGCCCGCACAAGGCGGGCGTTTTCATTTCAAATCAGAGTGTTATCGGCTGTCGTTCGACGGACCGACCCCGAATTGGTTGGTGTAGGCGTAGGGCACAGTGGACGCACCGCCCCGGGTGCTGACCGTCACAGCCACATTCGCAGCCGGTGTCTGTGTGGACGCGCTTTGACCATTTTGGCCGGATGTCGAATAGTCAGCCACGGCGGCGCCAGCCGTCAGAGCTGCCATCGCGGTGATGGTGAGGAAAGTCCGTTTCATAGCAAGTCTCCTTTAGGGTCACATGTCCGGGGCCTGTCCCCGTGGCATGACCTTGAGGTAGGAACGCGCTGGGCCGGTTACAAAGCACATAAGCTTCACACGGATGCACAGAACTGCGAGATCCCTGTGTGCTTTGGTGAGCGTTCTTGCCGCGTTGGCGCAGCGCCCAAGCTGCCATGGCGAACGTGGCATGCCCCAACCCGGGCCGGTTCCCCAACCGCCGCGCTGAACCTGTCTCCAGCGCAGATTATGCCTTGTGAAGCCAGGCTCCACCCTGCTATGCGCAAAGGCGGAGACGTGGCCGAGTGGTCGAAGGCGCTCCCCTGCTAAGGGAGTAGGCGGGAAACCGTCTCGAGGGTTCGAATCCCTTCGTCTCCGCCACCCATTCCTTTATAATCTCATGGAGTGGGGAATGCGTTCCCACACTTGTTCCCACATCTGGCGGTCGCTTCAAGTGCCCATTTCCGTCACTCATTTTCGCCAGTTATAATTCGTCGCTGCTCGTCTCGACTGATTTGGCCATAGCTGCGAAGCGTCGTGAGTGGGTCGCTATGGCCTAGGTTTTGCGCGTTGGCGATGAACTCCGCCACGCTCTTGCTATTCTTCGCGGCGTGCCGGGCCAGCATGTGACGGAACGCGTGGGGACCGAAGGGGGGCAGGCCAGCCGAGTCAAAGGCCGCATTCACGATCTTTCGCACCGGCTCGGTCGTTTTCCAATGCGCACGTTTGAAGCCATTTGCTGCGAAACCGGAATTTGCCTGCACCGTCATCGCCGTTGCGGGAAACAGGGGGTCGCCGGGGCCGTAGAGCGCCACTTCGTTGAGATACGTTAGCCAGTCGCGCAACGGAGCTTCGGCCTCAACGAAATCCTTAGCGAAGAAGGTGTCGATCCGCTTGCCAAACTTTGTTGCCACCTCTCGCGGGTTTTGGGTGACGGACTTTTCGTACAGATCAACGTGCTTGATCTTGAGGGACGTAAGCGCTTCGACGCGGATGCCGGTCAGGCAGAGCAGCGCAAAGATCGCCCTGTCGCGCATTTGGCGGGGGGTATCGGCGGGCATAATCGCCATGGCGCGCTTTGCTTGGTGAAAGCTCGGCGCTGGGCGCTCGGGTGCGGCGCGGGCCTCGGCTTCATCCCTGCGTGAGAGCTGGAAATAACTTGCATCCGCCGCCTTGATCCTACGGCGATAGCCTTCTTGCTGCGACAACCAGAGTGTGAAATCGCGCATCGTCGCCATGATCGCGCGGCTGGTGGATTTGGCCAGCGGCTGGCCCGTTGAGGTTTTTGCCATATCCAAATGCGCGCGGAACCCGACGGCCCAATCAATGTGAAACTTCGCAAAGTCCTTGCGCCCATTCCAGACGTCGAAGCGTTCCAGTGCCGAGATTTCACGATCCAGGGTTTTGGAGGAACACTGTTTGGCGTGTTTGCGATAGTGAAGATAATCGCGCTTGATCCGCTCGTTTTTCTCGTTGGGTCTCTTGGTCGTTCGCCTCGTCTCCCGCTCAAATGTTGACGGTCAAAACTGTTCGGTTTGGGTGGTGTGCAGAACCGGAAGAAAAGGGGGGCATGTGTCCCCCACCTAAATGTCGATTCTGGTGTTAGCGTTTCAGGTGCAGGATCGGCCCGGTTTCGGCCTCGCGCGCCGTCGACTTAGCCCGTCCCCCTCCTGCAGTTTCGAGCAGGTCCAGCCTGCCTGCCAGTTGCGGCAGACGTGACATGGCTACGGGTTTATTCATCACATTCCCGCAGGCGACACAGATTGCCCTGAGCATCACGCGGTCGCCGTCAATTCGATGCTCGGCAAAACCGCCCGCCGCGTCGCGCGCGTCACGACAGCTTAGGCAATAGAATTGGTCAAGGGCGATTTTGGTTTTTCGCGCCCTGCGCCTGTCCCGGATGAACGCCTTCAAGTCATCGCCTCGAATGAGGTGGGGCCGCTGGTCCTTCATCACCGGCAGGCCCTTTTTGATCCAGGTGCTGATCGTACGCGTTGACACGCCCGTCACGTCCCCAGCTTCGGCGAGTGTGTAGCATCGCAGCGACTTGATTGCGTTGATACGTGCCGATCTTGGCATGACCGGCCCCTACGCCTTTGGGCCGGCTTCTTGGCTGGTCAGCCAATCCCGGATCGCGTCCACCCGGATCAGCCGTCGCGTCCCGATCTTGATGCTCGGCAAATCACCCTTGGCCAGCGCCACATACAGCGTGGTGCGCCCGATACCTGCCAGCCGCGCCGCTTCATCGGGCGACACGGCAATGGGGGAGTGTTTCGGGGCGGGGTCATTCAGGTCTGTCATGGTTCAAGCTCCATCATTTGAAGATGGGTGAACCGTGGCGGATGGTGGGTGGTTGGAAACAGGGGTTAGGTTTCCATCCAGTTTTCATCCCCCCCGAAACTCTGAGATATATGCTTTGAGGGTGGATAGCGACGGGATCGGGTCGCCCGCGAACCTCTGAGCATATATGTCCCGAACGGCTTTGGCCTCAGCGTTCCGCCCGGTTTCTGCTTGGCCTTTGTCAGCGCGCTCTATTAGTATATTCATCACGCGCTCGCGATAGGCGTTTGGTCGCCCGCCTGTCGGTCTTGGCGGTGCGCCTACGGCTTCGGCCACACTCACAGACTTCAGCAGGTGCGCCGTCCCCAAGTCAAACTGCACCAACTGATTGAGGGTGTAGGTCGTGGCGTCTCGATACGGCAAGTGGCCAGCGGCAGTGACGATAAGGGCATAATCACGCCGGATTTCAGTGCGTAGCGCAGCCTCAAGGCAGACCAGATCGTCGTCATTTTGAAGGCAGTTGTGGAAGTGGACAACAGCCCGACCGCCGGGTGTATCCACCAGTCCGATGCGCCAGGTTTTCGGCCCGTGTTTCGATACGGTCCCCGGCAGACACTCAAAGGCCGCGCGTAGCTTTTCCACCAGCGCCGCAAGGTTGGGGTGTACGGCAATAAGGTCCGTACGCTCGACAGGCACACACCCGAGTTCTGGGCAAAAGAACCCGTAGGAACCGCCCTCAAAGACAATCTCGGCATCATGCGGCATGTCGCAATTCTCGCAGAGCACTGATTGCACCAAGCCGTCACGATGGATCAAGCCTGCATCTAGCAACATTCGATACCGAGCATCGTCACGATACGTTTGTGCTGCCACCTTTCCGGCCTGCCCGATGATCTCACAGAGCAATGAAATCGCGTTCAATCAGTCACCCTCGATCACATCTATTTCGGGCGACGGCGGCGCAATCAGTTTCCAGCGCTCCAATAGGTTGAGGACAAGTTGCCGGTCGGCTTCCGTCTTGTTGGGGATCGTCGTGGTGGTCGGGGTGCGCAGAGTCACGGTCAGCGTGCGGCGGCGCTTACCGTCTTGTGCTGCCACGACGATCCGCAGCGTTGCAGCCACAATCTGCCAACCGCCAGCCTTGAGCGGGGATACCTGTGCGAAACGCCGTTCGAGGAACTGATAAATCGTCTCTCCATCACCGCGCTTTTCGAATCTCGCAAAGCCGCCGCCCGTAGAAAAGAAGTCAAGCGACGACACCTCAACCCGTTCCACGCCATCCGCCGGTTCAATGGCGAACGCGGGTTGTGCTCGAAGCGCGTCCAGCAACACCTCGCGGCGCGGGGCTTCAACCGGCGGTTCAGACCCCGGCGCAAAGTGCCTGGAGAAGACTTGTGCATATTCATCACGGACCTTCTTTCCACCGGCGGCGCAAACCTCGACGATCCGCTCGGCAGGATTGCAGGCGATACCCACTTCCAAGACTCGCTGGAACACTTGCCGCTCCAAGCCCTCTGACGGCCCGAAAGCCAATTCGCTTGCGGCCCGGTCCTCGACATAGATCGTCGCCTGAACGATCTCGGTTTCTTCACCCGTTATGGGATGAACGCGCACAGCGCGATACCAATCCGACTCGCGCTTCCGATGGGGTGGCAGGTGCAAAATCGCAATCGCGTCGGCCACGAATGCAGCGCGCGCGGCCTCATCATCCAAAGCCCAAGTCTTGCCATCATCGTTGAACTGGAAGGCTGACCAATTCTTGCCGCCCGTGCGACGGTTCAACGAGGCTTGCACGGCCACTCGTTCAAAGACTTGGGGATGATCCAGCGCCAGCATCAAGAGCACGTCTTGCACGCCCTCGAACCCTTCCAGATCAATCCCCATGACCGGACAGACCTGCCCGGCGCTGACCATCACCGCTTCACTGGTCAAACTGGCCAGATGATCCAATTCGGCCTTGAGTCGATCTTGTTGGCGTGCGGGTAGATCATCAATGACCGCGTTGAGGTCTGCGACAAACGCGGTGCCGCGCCTAGCGCTATTCCATGCGAATTCGTCAGGCATCTCGACACCATTGGCGGAAAGAAAAGCCTTCAGTCGCGCGGTGGGGGCCTTGCGCAAAAAAAACCACTATAGCTTGCCATATATTTTGTGCCTCACGCAAAGCGTTTAGCACAATGTGGTGTTCGCGAACGTTCGTTGCAACCCTTGCGGGATTAAAGGTCCATTTCGATGGTGCGCATGATCCGGTCGGTTTCGGACAGGATTTTCAGAATGCGCTGGTAGTGTTTCACATCGTCAAAGGACAATGCGCGGCCCTTGCGGTCTTTCAGCCATTTCTGGGCGGGCTGGTAGCCACCGATATAAAACGTCCAAGAGATGTCGGGGGCGGCGTCGAAATACTGGGTTTTGTTGATCCAGACCTTGCCGTCCTGATACGCGGGTTTGTCGACCGCGTTGTCGCCTTCGCCGGTGAAGGGGTAGGGGGCGGGGCCGATGGCGGCGGGCTCCATCAGGTGGAGTTGGCGCAGCTGAGTGCCCTTGGCCGAGATGTCCCAGAACGCGTCGGGGCTGGTGGGCCAGGGGATGCGGGGGAAGTCGATTTTCAGGAACTCGGCATAG
>JBCCCA010000177.1:0-7198 GCA_039033735.1 Pseudomonadota bacterium | reverse complement strand
GAAAAGTACCTCGGTCGGCCGCGTCACATCGAAATTCAGGTCTTTGGCGACGGCAAGGGGAAAGCGATCCATTTGGCGGAACGCGATTGCTCCCTGCAGCGGCGCCACCAGAAAGTCTTCGAGGAAGCCCCCGGCCCCTCAATCACGGCCGAGGAACGTGCAAAGATCGGCGCGATCTGCGCCAAGGCCGTCGGTGAAATCAATTATATCGGCGCCGGCACCGTCGAATTTCTCTATGAAGATGGCGAGTTCTATTTCATCGAAATGAACACTCGCCTTCAGGTCGAACACCCGGTGACCGAAGCGATCTTCGGGGTCGATCTGGTGCGCGAGCAAATTCGCGTTGCCGCAGGTCTGCCAATGTCCCTCGGGCAGGATGATCTTTCGATCAACGGCCATGCGATCGAGATTCGCCTGAATGCCGAAAAGCTGCCAAACTTTTCGCCGTCTCCAGGACGGATCACCCAGTATCACGCGCCGGGCGGTTTGGGCGTCCGCATGGATTCCGCCATCTATGACGGCTATTCAATTCCGCCCTATTACGATTCCCTCATTGGCAAGCTGATCGTGCATGGACGTGATCGTCCCGAAGCGCTGGCGCGCCTCGCCCGCGCCCTGTCCGAGTTGATTATCGACGGGATTGACACCACCATCCCGTTGTTCGATGCACTATTACAAGAAGAAGCGGTTCTGACCGGAGACTACAATATTCATTGGCTGGAAAAGTGGCTTGAGGCCAGCCTCCCCGGTTAATTATCTGGCGCTTTCAGTTGCCGAACCCTCTTCGAAAATTTGGGCGCGGCATAGAACGCGAATTGCCTTATACTTCAGCCCATGAGCGATCGTGCCCTAACCCCAGATCTGCTGCTTGGCGCCTATGCCGCCGGCGTGTTCCCAATGGCCGATGGGCGGGACAACCCGGATGTGTACTGGGTGGACCCGCGCGACCGTGGCGTGTTGCCTCTGGACGGGTTCCACATGTCGCGCTCGCTAGTCCGCCGGATGCGAAAAGGCGATGTATATGCGACGCTTAATGCCGATTTTGAAGCCATTCTGGACGGGTGCGCCAACCGGGATGATACTTGGATCAATGCTGTGATCCGCGACTTGGTTTTGGAACTGGCGGCGCGCGGCCATGCCCATGCCTTTGGCGTCTGGCGGGGCGATGACCTGATCGGTGGCATGTATGGCCTAAGCCTGGGCACTGCATTTTTCGGGGAAAGCATGTTTTCCACTGCCACCGACGGCTCGAAGATGGCGCTGGCTTGGGCCGTCGATCACCTGAGACGCACGGGCTTCACGTTGTTCGATACGCAATTCATCACACCGCATCTGGCATCCCTTGGCGCGATTGAGATTCCCCGCAGCCAGTATCACGCTCAACTTCGCGTGGCCGTCGACGGAGCGGCAAGCATGCGCGCCCTTCCTTTGGAACGTGACCCTCAGGCGGTGGTACAGCGGATAACCCAGATGTCGTAGCGCGGATGGTCAAGCGCATTTAATGCCGGGCTGGAGGCTACCATCCAGCCATCAAAAAGGACCAGATCGCGCGATGGATCGCGGATCGTAAGCCAGGCGAACCCTTCGCCCGCGATGTTGTCCTCGGGGTACCGGCAATCGGACAGTGTCACTTCGATCCGACCGACTGGCTTGGTTTCGCCGCGCGCAAGATCAAGATCCGTGACTTCGCCGGACACCTTATCCAGCCCTTTCAACTGGACACCATCGCCCGACAGCGCCCGTACGTCATCGGCCGGTACGTCTTCGATCACCGTGCTTGATCCATCGATAGGCGAGGTAATGACGACGCCCTGCGCTGTCACCGGACCGGCAAAAACGAAAAGGCACAGCAGGCTGCGGATCATTCCTCGCCGCCCGAGACAAAACGCAGCAGAAGCTGGATGATCGAAACCGAACTTTGCGTGTCGGTGATCTCGGCGCCGGGCTCCAGATTGAATGGCGAACCGCCCGGCAGAAGCTCAAGGAAACTGCCGCCCAAAAGCCCTTCGGACGACACAACAATTGCCGTGTCATCCGGCAAGGCCACGTCGTTCTGCAGCGTGAAACTTGTTTCCGCACGGAAAGTCGCAGGATCAAGGCTCATGTCGGTAACGCTGCCGACTTTGACACCTGCCAGTCGCACATCTGTGCCCACACCGATGCCTTCCGCAGACCGGAAAGACGCATTGTACGTGTCCAGACCAGCGGTCCCGACCCCGATGCCGCCAACCTGACCCGCATAGACCAGAAAGCCGACGGCAACTGAAAGCACGGCACCACCGGTCAAAACTTCGGTCACATTCTCAGACATGGTTCTACTCCGGCGCCCAAGCCTCGTAATCCGATCGGTCCACAGGCTTCGCCTGACGGAGCGAACCAGCAGGCGCATAGGCAGCCGCGGTGCCGGTCAAATTTTCCTGGTGTGGCTTTTCCCAATCGTTACGTACCAGCGGCTTATCGGTCGGTGGCTCGTCCCAGGTGTAGTGCAACCAACCGTGCCAATCCGGAGACACGCGGCTTGCTTCTGTCTCACCATTGAAGATAACCCAGCGGCGCCCAGTCTTGGACTGGTAGTATACGTTGCCCTGATCGTCTTCTCCGACCTTTTCGCCGTTCCGCCACGTATAGAACTGCGTGCCCCATGTCTGGCTATTCCACCAGGTGACAGCGCGAAGAATGGAATTGAGAATGCCCATAAGGGACCTTTCATCATGTTTCCCCGGATATGCCGGATTGCGGTTGGAAAATCCAGAGGATGCGACATTTTTGATGGGCTTCGGCGATGCGGCTCTTTGCGATCAAGCTTCAACAAGGTTACCCGAAGGTTACTAAGGGGGTATTGAGTATTCCCCCTTCCTACCGCCCTTTAGTATCTGGGCGCTGTTCTTACCAATTCATAAATCAAACCCGGGTATCCTGGGCTTTCATTCTAAAACTTGCTTGGGTTCGTCGAATGTGACGCGCTTCACCCCGGCAGGCGCGCCGTGACCTCGATTTCGATCTTCATCTCGGGTTCTTGCAACGCTGCCGAAATCATTGTGGCGGCAGGTCGCGCCGTCGCAAATGCGTCGGACGTGATCGCCCAGCAGGATGGCCAGTCCCGCGGGTCAGGCAGAATGTAGCGGACGCGCACGACATCATCCAGCCGCGCACCCGCTTGAATCAGAGCCGTTTCAATGGTTTGCAACGCATTGCGACATTGATCTTCCACCTTTTCCGGCATGACCATTGTGCGATAATTGTATCCCGTGGTGCCCGCGACAAAGACCCATCCGTCGGCAACCACTGCCCTCGAGTACCCAATCTTCTCTTCAAAGGGCGACCCGGTTGAGATGTGTTTTTTCACGGCGGTGGCTCAAAGAGCGTCAGGCTATTGCCGAACGGATCCCGGATCGAGACTTCAACCAGTCCCCAGGGCGTTTCGACCGGGTCCCCAGGGTTTGCATATTTGTATTTTTTGTCACGAAGGCCGCGCACAAAATCAGTCAACGCAGACACTGGAACCCGGACCTGTGCTCCGGGTGAGCAATCGCCGTGGTGTTCGCTCAAATGCAAGACACAGTCGCCGCGCTTAACACCTAGGTACAACGGCGCATCCGGTCCGAACCGGTGTTCGAAATCAACCTCAAATCCCATGAAATCAATGTAGAATTCACGCGCTTTTGTTTCATCAAAGCTACGCAAGATTGGGGTTGGCGCACCAAAACTCACATGCCGCCCCGTCACCGGTCAGCTCGCGCTGGCCGGCTCCTTTTTGGTATCAGCGTAAATTAACAGAGGCTTTGCTTCAGCCGAAACCGCTTCTTCATTCACAACAACTTCCTCGACGCTCTCCAGCCCCGGCAGGTCAAACATCGTGTCGAGAAGGATGTTCTCCATGATCGAGCGAAGACCACGCGCGCCTGTTTTCCGCTCGATCGCTTTCTTGGCGATCGCGCTTAGCGCGTCATCGGTGAAGGTCAGCGACGCGCTTTCAAGCTCGAACAGACGCTGATACTGCTTTACCAGCGCATTCTTTGGTTCGGTCAGGATCGTTACCAATGCGTCTTCGTCCAGGTCTTCCAATGTTGCGATCACGGGAAGGCGGCCCACGAATTCAGGGATCAGCCCAAACTTGAGAAGGTCTTCCGGCTCCAGGTCCTTGAAGTGCTGACCGATGGACTTTTCTTCCGGATCACGCACGTCAGCCCCGAAGCCCATAGCCGAGCCTTTCCCGCGCTGCGCGATGATCTTGTCGAGGCCCGCAAAGGCGCCGCCGCAAATAAACAGAATGTTCGTCGTG
This sequence comes from Pseudomonadota bacterium, assembly GCA_039033735.1. GTDB lineage: Bacteria > Pseudomonadota > Alphaproteobacteria > Rhodobacterales > Rhodobacteraceae > JAJDOD01. Next base: position 2,916 of record JBCCCA010000177.1, on the reverse strand, counting down.
TCCACCTGCAGAAATTCCTGCTGGGGATGCTTTCGGCCGCCCTGCGGTGGGACGGACGCGACCGTGCCTTCCATGATCTTCAATAGCGCCTGCTGCACCCCTTCGCCCGACACATCCCGGGTGATCGATGGATTGTCGGACTTGCGCGTGATCTTGTCGACCTCGTCGATATAGACGATGCCACGCTGCGCACGCTCGACGTTGTATTCGGATGCCTGCAGCAGCTTCAAAATGATATTCTCGACGTCCTCGCCTACGTAACCCGCTTCAGTCAGCGTGGTGGCATCAGCCATCGTAAAGGGCACGTCAAGAATGCGGGCCAGCGTTTGTGCCAACAATGTCTTGCCGCACCCGGTGGGACCAATCAGCAATATGTTCGACTTCGCAAGCTCGATGTCGGTTTTGCCCGCGTGGTTCAGACGTTTGTAGTGGTTGTGAACCGCCACGGAAAGTACGCGCTTAGCATGAGCCTGGCCGATGACATATTCGTCCAGCACATCGCAGATTTCACGCGGGCTCGGTACACCATCCGAGGACTTCAGGCCGGCCGTCTTGGTTTCTTCGCGAATAATGTCCATGCAAAGTTCGACACATTCGTCACAGATGAATACCGTCGGACCTGCGATCAGTTTTCGAACTTCGTGCTGACTTTTGCCGCAGAAGGAACAGTAAAGCGTGTTCTTGCTGTCGCCCGAGTTATTCGCCATCACACTTTACCTTTCCCAAAAAGGGTCTTGACCGCTTGATTGTGCCTCATCTGCAAATCCTAGCCCCGTGCGGATCCCGGTACAACGCAAAACTAACATTTTGATTAAAGCGGTCAGCTATCGTCTGTCTCAGGCTTGGACCGCGTCTCCACGATCTCATCAATCAGGCCCCAATCCTTGGCTTCTTCGGGTGTCATGAAGTTGTCCCGCTCTAGCGCATCTTCGACCTTTTTTAGCGATTGACCGGTGTGCTTCACGTAAATTTCATTCAGTTGCTTCTTCAGCCGTTCCACATGCTGGGCGTGGATCATAATGTCCGTCGCCTGCCCCTGGAACCCGCCAGAGGGCTGGTGCACCATGATCGAACTGTTGGGCAGCGACAGACGCATGCCGTTGTCGCCTGCGGCCAAAAGCAGCGACCCCATCGAAGCCGCCTGCCCAACGACCAGCGTCGCGATCTTGGGCCGGATGTATTGCATGGTGTCGTAGATCGACAGGCCTGCTGTCACAACGCCGCCGGGGCTGTTGATATACATCGAAATCTCCTTGGACGGATTTTCCGCCTCAAGGTGCAGAAGCTGGGCCACGACCAGCTGGCTCATGCCGTCATGAACTGGGCCGTTTACGAAAACGATCCGTTCTTTCAACAGTCGCGAGAAAATGTCGTAAGCCCGTTCCCCGCGGCTGGTCTGTTCGACCACCATGGGCACCAGGTTCATATAGGTCTCGATTGGGTCTTTCATGAAATGCCTGCCTTGATAACGAGGCGTTACTACGCCTGAGAGGTTGCCAGAGTCTTAGTGGCGCACCCCGGGGCCTGCAAGGCACGGAAGCGTAGCTTTTCCAGATGACAGCCAGAAAAGCGGCCTTACGCCTGCGATTTGGCGTCAGTTCATTTGATTCGAAACCGGAAATTTCAGTCGTGGCTTATCTTAAGCCGTCGTGTCGCTGTTCGCGCGCGCAAGTTCGTGTTTTGGCGCGGCATGTTTCGCGATGACGCGAAAGCGATCAACAGAGCCCGTTTCTTTATCCGTGGACCCGTCATAGCCGCGTCGGCGAATGATCGGATCGGCCACCAATGGCCACAAAAACCAAACCATAACGATAAACAACAGAAACACTGGTAGATTCGACAGCATATTCATTTCTCATGTCCCCACATGGTGACGGCGTGGCAGCGCCGCTGCGTGTCACGATTGATGGAAAACATGGCGAAAGAATGACAGCAAAAGATGATTTACGCCGGGTAACGGCAGGAAATTGCCGCATTTTTCGTTGGCTTTTACGAAAACCTGCTTAGACCGCCGAGCGGCCGGAGCCTCTTGCGTTGCGAAGTTGAGCACGTCAGGCTCTTGCCATGGTGCATGTTCTTCCCCTTCCCCGCAACGAAAGCGGGATCGAAACCGCGATCGGCATATTGAAGCAACGCTTTGGCGAACGGCTTCAAACCGGTCAAGCCATTCGCGAGCAACATGGTCACACGACGACCTGGATCGAAAACCAGCCCCCTGATGCCGTGGTCTTTGCGCATACGACAGAAGAAGTCTCAGAGGTCGTCCGCGTCGCCGCCGCCCAGAATGTCCCGATCATCCCATTTGGCACGGGCACCTCTCTGGAAGGCCATGTGAATGCGCCGGCGGGTGGGATCTCGGTCGATGTCAGCCAGATGAACCAGGTCCTTGACGTCCATACCGAGGACCTTGACGCCGTTGTCCAGCCTGGTGTCACGCGCAAGGCGTTGAACGAATACCTGCGCGACACCGGTCTTTTTTTTCCGATCGATCCCGGTGCAGATGCCTCGCTTGGCGGCATGGCAGCGACGCGAGCCTCGGGGACCAATGCCGTGCGCTATGGCACCATGAAAGATAGTGTTTTGGCGCTAGAAGTCGTGCTGCCATCAGGAGAGATCGTGCGAACTGGCGGCCGTGCGCGCAAGTCCTCAGCGGGTTATGACCTAACGCGGCTTCTTGTCGGGTCGGAAGGCACCCTGGGGATCATCACTGAGCTGACCTTGCGGCTTTATGGCATCCCCGAAGCCATGTCCTCGGCCCGCTGCACGTTTCCCGATGTGGAAAGCGCCTGCAACGCGGTAATTATGACAATCCAGATGGGGCTGCCTGTGTCTCGAATGGAGTTGTTGGATGCCGAAAGCGTCGGCGCCATCAATGCCTATTCCAAGCTTGATCTGCCAGTCGCCCCACTTTTGCTG
>JBCCCA010000176.1:0-7200 GCA_039033735.1 Pseudomonadota bacterium | reverse complement strand
GTGACGGCCCGGGTCGACAAACCCGTCTGATGCGGCTTGCGATGCCAGTGATGAACGGCCGCCCTGCGAGAGTGGGGCGGCCGTTTTGACATCGGACCAACAGCGATCCACGGGCACGGTAGTAGTGTGGGGACGCCTGGCGCCCGCTTTGCCAAGAGGGCAGTTGTGCCGCTCAGTCCTTACACGCACGCGTTCGAAATTTCCGTCGCGCGAAAGTTTGATATAGATCATGGTGCGGACGGTCTGCGTACTCTAGCCTTCCAGACGCAATAGGAGGACCGCAGCGATGTATCAGAAAATTCTTGTGCCAGTTGAACCAAGCCATGCCGAGCGCCACCAGGACGCGCTTGAGATGGCTCTGGCTTTGCGGGCAGATGAGAGCGCGGAGGTGATTGCTGTTACTGTCATCGAGCCCATGCCAGGGTATTTCGCGGCGGCCGATATGTTGCCCGATCTGCAACTTAAGGCTGCTCAGGAAACGCTAAAGACCGTGAGTTCACTGCTGGGCGACGGTCAGTCAGTGAAAACCAAGATCGTGCATGGCAATGCAGCGAATGAGATCAACGCCTTTGCCAAAGCTCAGGGTGCCGATTGCATCGTCATTGGGTCGCACAAGCCCGAACTTGCGGATTACCTGCTGGGATCAACCGCCGCGCGGGTTGTGCGTCACGCGCCGTGTTCGGTTCTGGTCATGCGATAGCGGTCTCAAGCCTCGGTATGTGTCATTAGGACCATCGCAGCCAATGCCAGCGAAACGCCGCTCAGTTCACGCCATGTGACGGGTTCGCCGAACCCGAAGGCACCAATCAGGAACAGGGCGATCAGCGTCAGCATCGAGTAGGCAACCGCGGCTTGGCCCAACGACACGTGGCGCATCGCAAAATACCAGAGCACGGCCGAAGCCGCGTATAGCGCGACACCGAATGCCATGTGAAACGAGGTCAGCGTTGCGCGATCGGCGGCCAGTTTGATGGCAACATCGCCAAGGATGACGACCAGCGCGGTGCCTAGTGAAAAGAGTAAACCGTAAATCAGGATCATTGGACGACGCCTTTCAAATGTCGCTCATGATCCCGATTGACCGGGTGCCTGTCAAAGGACTGTCGGTTTGCGTGAATGGCGCGTGAGCGCGGGTCAGCGCAGGTCGTCCGGGCCCAGCCGATACGCCTTGCCAAATCCGCCGTTCAGCCAGGCATCGCGGATTGACAATTTGACCAGATGGAAGTCCGTGAAACTGATGTAAAGCTGTGCCTTTGGTTGCGCCGCCAGATACGACGTCATGGCGGTTTCGGACTTTTCAAGAAAACCGGCGCTGACCTGAAGGGTCATACGCGGATGCGCCAGAGGGTCGCCTTTGCCAGGGTCCCCGATCAAAAGCGATGCTTCGGGAGTGGTGCGCAGCCCGCCTGTGTGCGGCGCGAGGTCCGAGATAAGTGTGACCAGATGATCTGCGTTAGGGGCGAGCGCAATACGGGTTACAAACGGCGCACCTTCGATCATCACACCCAGGGCACCGTGGCGCGCATCACCGATCAGGCGCCGGGCGAGCCCAAGCGCCTCGGCATCTGTTTCCCGGAACGTCTCGGGTTTCGGCGTCTTCATGGCCGACGCGCGACGCAGTCGATTTCCACAAGCGCGCCAACGGCCAGGGCGGTGACGCCGATCGTTGTGCGTGCGGGGCGGCGATCTTTGGGGAAATACGTCTCGTAGGTTGCATTGAACGCCGCGTAGTCGCGCTCGAAAGCGGTTAGGTAACAGCGGCATTGTACGACGTGCGACAGGTCCAGACCCATCTTGCCCAGGATGAGTTCGAGGTTTTCCATGACGCGTTTGGTCTGCGCCTCTATCCCGTGGGGCAGGGGGGCGTCGGGCGCGTCCGGATCGGTTGGCATCTGGCCGGTCAGGATGACCCAGCCGTCCGCCTCGACCGCATGCGAGAACGGGGCAACCGGGCGCGGGCCATCTGCGAAGAGGTGAAATTCAGGCATCAGAACCACATGTCCTTTACGGTTCGCGCATCATGGCCAAGGCTTTTGAACGTGTGCAGGCCCTCAAAGTGCCGGACCGGGAATGACAGAATAGGCGTTGGGTCGTCAATCATCCGCAGATTGACGGCGGCCTGGCGCACGCCCTTGGCTGTCGGGGCCACGGCAAACCAGCCAAGCGTCGCGCTGCACGTTGGGCAATGAAAGAACGTCAACTGGCCATGGTCGGTGCGTTCATAGTCTTTGGTGTCGCCCTGAAACCGTACGGTTTGTTGCGCAACGCCGTACGCCCAAAGCGCTGCAAAGCGTCGGCAGAGTGAACAATTACAGGCCGTCACGGTCGATGGGTCGTCTTCAAATTGCCATCCCGTGGCGCCGCAGTGACAGGTGCCGGTCAGCATGGCAGCTTCCTTTTCCAAACTTAGCCAGGGTTGATTTTAGCTACACACCCACATTCGCGGCGCAGGATTTGAACTTTTCGACTTCTGGTGCAGCGCCCTCAAGAGGGATGACCAGTGCCGTGGTGCCCGAGGTTGCGAGGGCCACAAAGTTTCGCGCAATGCCGTCCAACACATTCCCGAAGCCCGTGTCGGTGACGGTCAGCGTCCTGTCGGTCACGGTGTGCCGGTCGGTCGTTATTGTCAAAGGGCCAAGCCCGTCAAATCGTATGGCAAACAGCGGCCCGGCTTGCCAGCCGTCGGCTCGCGTCAGGTCAATGGCATAGGGGACGGCTTTAGAGATATCGTGACTGACGATGATCTTCGCGTCTTCGGTGTCGTGGGTCAAAAGACAGACTGGACCTTCGCGCGAGGCTTCCCACCCAAAGGCTGGGCTGGCAACAAAAACAAGAAGTGCTACAGCGCGCATCGTGGGCAACATAGTGCAAGTTGCCGATTTGTCGATGTTTGGCGCGGTTGGGCGACGCGCGCTCACCGCCGCCGCTTCACATTCCCGCCCCTTTGACCCGCGCGCCCGGCGGTCGACCGACCACTGGCCTTTTGCGCGCTTTCGACCGCGTCTTCGACAACGGATTGCCGGGCAAGCGGGTCGTCCGAGACAGTGAGCTCCACCGTTTCCAGCCGTTTGACTTCGTCCCGCAGGCGGGCGGCTTCTTCGAATTCCAGGTTCTCGGCCGCCTTACGCATCTGGTCGCGCAGCCCGTCCAGATGGGCTTGCAGGTTTGCGCCGACCATGGGTTTGTCGATCTTGGTTGTGACACGGGATTGGTCGGTGTCGCCTTTATAGAGCCCGGCCAGAACATCCTCGACGTTCTTCTTGACGGTCGATGGCGTGATCCCGTGCTCTTCATTATAGGCGACCTGCTTTTCGCGGCGGCGGTTGGTTTCGGCAAGCGCGCGCTCCATCGAGCCGGTGATCTTGTCGGCATACATGATCACCCGCCCATCCGCATTTCGCGCCGCACGACCAATGGTCTGGATCAGCGAGGTTTCAGACCGCAGGAACCCTTCCTTGTCGGCATCCAGGATCGCGACCAGCCCGCATTCGGGGATGTCCAGCCCTTCGCGCAGCAGGTTGATGCCGATCAGCACGTCAAACGCGCCAAGCCGCAGGTCGCGCAGGATCTCGATGCGTTCCAGCGTGTCGATATCGCTGTGCATGTAGCGCACCTTGATGCCCTGTTCGTGCAGGTACTCGGTCAGATCCTCGGCCATGCGCTTGGTCAGGGTCGTGCATAATGTGCGGTAGCCGCGGGCGGTCACCTTGCGAATTTCGTCCAGCAGGTCGTCGACCTGCGTGGTCACGGGACGAATTTCGACCTCGGGGTCCAGCAGACCGGTGGGGCGGATGACCTGTTCGGTGAAAACACCACCGGATTGTTCCAATTCCCAGGACTGGGGCGTGGCCGAGACGAAAACCGACTGAGGCCGCATCGCATCCCATTCCTCGAACTTCAGCGGGCGGTTGTCGGTGCAAGAGGGCAGACGGAACCCATGCTTTGACAGCGTGAATTTGCGGCGGTAGTCGCCCCGGTACATGCCGCCGATCTGCGGCACGCTTACATGGCTTTCGTCGGCAAAGACAATGGCATGGTCGGGGATGAACTCGAACAGTGTGGGGGGTGGCTCGCCCGGCGCGCGACCGGTCAGATAGCGCGAATAATTTTCGATCCCGTTGCAGGAACCGGTCGCTTCCATCATCTCAAGATCGAAATTCGTGCGCTGTTCCAGGCGCTGGGCTTCCAGCAACTTGCCTTCATCCACCAACTGACCAAGGCGCGCTTTCAGTTCGACTTTGATGTGGCGCATCGCTTGCTGAAGCGTCGGCTTCGGCGTCACGTAGTGCGAATTGGCATAAACGCGGACGCGGTCGAAATTGGTGGTCTTCTTGCCCGTCAACGGGTCGAATTCGGTGATGGTTTCAAGATCGTCGCCAAAGAAATCAAGGCGCCAGGCGCGGTCTTCCATATGAGCGGGCCACAACTCGATCACGTCGCCACGGACCCGGAATGTGCCGCGCTGAAACGCCTGATCATTCCGGCGGTATTGCTGCGCGATCAGGTCGGCAATGACCTTGCGCGGGTCGTGAGGATGCCCGGTTTTCAGGTCCTGGGTCATGGCGCCATAGGTTTCGACCGAACCGATGCCATAGATGCAAGACACCGAGGCGACGATGATCACATCATCGCGTTCCAGCAGCGCGCGAGTCGCCGAATGGCGCATCCGGTCGATCTGTTCGTTAATTTGTGCCTCTTTTTCGATGTATGTGTCCGAGCGGGGCACATAAGCTTCGGGCTGGTAATAGTCGTAATAGGACACAAAGTACTCGACGGCGTTCTCGGGGAAGAAGCCCTTGAACTCGCCGTAAAGCTGGGCCGCCAGCGTCTTGTTCGGGGCCAGGATGATGGCGGGACGTTGGGTTTCTTCGATAACCTTGGCCATCGTATAGGTCTTGCCTGTCCCGGTGGCACCCAGCAGAACCTGGTTCTGTTCGCCGTCCCTTACACCCTGCGAAAGTTCTTTAATTGCATTGGGTTGATCGCCCGCCGGCTGGAACTCGGTCTGCATAGCAAAAGGATGACCACCTTCCAGCTTGTCGCGGGTTCGGACATCTGGGGCCGGTGAATTCAGGATCGGTTCTGTGACGGACATGGTGGCGGTTCCTTCGGCTGCCCCACAAACTTGTCGCCTTGTCAGGAAGGTTCAAGGCCCAAAGCGGAATTCGACCATCACTGCTGACATGTTCGAACTGTTCAATAGGTTAACGAAGCATTAACGCGCGATACAACTATAAGTAGAAATTTATCTTGTTTCAAAACTTTATACGTGCTTATTAAGGGGTCTAAGCAGCAGAACGGGTACCGACCGGGCAGTGCGACCCACCCACCCCTCGCTCCACGCTGTCCGGTCGGCCCCACTCCCTTCATTTCAGAAATTGGTGGATCACAGGCTGGTCAGACAGCCCCCGACTGTGTGAAACTGTTTGCGTATTCAACTGACATGTTGTGAGAAACGAATGGCTTGGGCGGTGAATAACAAAAATAGGAAGTGGCCTGTTACAACGATCGCTTACAAAACCGCCAGCGTGTTTTCCAAGGGTGAAAAAGACAGCATAATATGGGCGCTTCGGCATATCCAAGAAAAGGTCCCGCCCTTTCAGTTCTGGACTTATGCCACGTATAAAAAGAAATACGGCGAGGACCCGGCGGAATACCTGAATTTCGTGCGTGGCGTGGCGTGGGGTGCAGCAGCAGCGTGGGGTATGGTGCGGGCCAGCGCAATATCAACCTTTCGAAGAACTGCTCCAGAGGCACAGTCGTGCATGAAATTTTGCATGCTTTGGGGTTTCGGCACGAGCATCAACGCAATGACCGAGACCAGCATCTGACTGTGCTGACCAAACACATTTTGCCCGAGGGTCGCGACAACTTCGAAGAGTATAAGTCAGGGATGTCGAGCTATGGGACCTCGTATGACTATAACTCTATCATGCACTACGGCGCCGAAGGGTTTGGTACGGAGAGAACCGACTTTCCCACGCAGCAAGTCATGCAACTGCCCAACATCGCAGGATCATCTGTTCCGCATCTGTTTTTGGCAACCACCGGACGGGCCGAATTCTGGCGCGTCGATCTAACCACCAAAAGTACGGCCTTGGGCTTTGTCGCAAAGACCGGTCAAGCATTACCCATCTCGCGCGATAACCACTATTACGCCGGCTATGAGATCAAGGGAAAACCGCATTTTATCCAATACAATTTCATTACTGGAAAAGCGCGTATGTGTCGTGCCGATAAAGGAAAGGTCTTTGATCCGGGGCGTAGCGCCGACGTCGATGCGTATACCAAGGCTCATCTTCGAAGCGAAACGCAATGGGAAAAACGCTTTACACAGATCGTCCCTTATCTTTTCGGGTCGCACACCTGGCTTCTTTGTTACGCCTATGGATCAGGCTATTTTCGCTGGAAAAGGATTAGCCAATCCGGTCTCAAATATACGGACTTTGCATCCGGGAAATGGGGCTCGGGCTGGGACAGTTTCTTTTCTTTTGAGATTGCGGGGCATCCTTACGTCTTCAGGTATAACAGCAAAAGCGGCCGCTATCAGTTCGGAAAAATAAAGGCGGCAGGCTATGGATTTACAATCTTCGACAAATCCGGCCGTTGGGCCACCGGATGGAAAATACGCCCTTATGTCCGCAAGGGCCGGACGCATATGCTTTTGTACAACCTCCGAACCCTGTCCTACAGTTTGAAGCGTATCGATGCGTCTGGCAAAGGCGCGACTGTATTGCGGAAGGGAAAACTGCCGAAAGACCTTTTATCCTTGGTGCCGTTCGTACGGGATGACGACACGTTCCTTCTGGCTAAAGCGAGGGGTAACCATTTTGCCTTCCTCAATTTGCGCCTGAAGGGCTATCCGGCTTTCCGGACCCTTTGGGAGGATGGCATGACCACTCTGGAGACCAAGCACGAGATCGGCCAAAGAGATGGGCTGAGCGAGGCGGGTATTTACGCTCTGAAGGCAATGTACGGCTAGCGTTGGAAGCTACGGCGGCAATTTCGCATCTTGATCCTGCGGCTGCATTTCTGCGATATCACTGTTAACGAAGGATTGGCCCATGACCGCACGCATTTTTCGCCCAACCAAATCCGCTATGTCATCCGGCATGGCGAAGACGCGCGATTGGGTCCTTGAATTCCCGAATGAAACCGGTCGCGACATTGATCCCTTGATGGGCTGGACGTCTTCGGCAG
>JBCCCA010000175.1:0-7201 GCA_039033735.1 Pseudomonadota bacterium | reverse complement strand
CGCCTCAATCCGGGCCGCCAAGGCATCCTGGCTTTCGTAGCCAGCGGCAACTGGTCCTGCGCATAGCGCCAGAAGGACAGGCAGGACCAGGCGCACGTTGCTAGTGAACGATTTTCTCTTCCTTGACGAACATGTTCGCCCAGGCCCGGTCAATCAGCTCGGGTGACATCTGATAGGGAATACCTTCAAATTCGCAGATGGCGATCATCTGGTCGATCAGGAAGATCGGTTGATAGTTCGCATAGATATTGTCGATCGTTGGGTACTTGTTCTTGATCAGATAGACCAAGGTATCCTCGTCCAGCGGCATTTTGCGCTTGCGCGCAACCATGGCAAATATCTTCAGGTAGTCTTCCTGTTCTGGCCCATCAATCTTGATCTTGAAGAAGATCCGGCGAAGGGCCGCTTTGTCGAAGATCTCGTTCGGGTGGAAGTTGGTCGAGAAGATCACCAGCGTGTCGAACGGCACTTCGAACTTTTCGCCCGATTGCAGGGCCAGGATGTCTTTCGCTTCTTCCAGCGGAACAATCCAGCGGTTCACAAGCGCTTGTGGCGGTTCTTCTTGACGGCCCAAGTCGTCGACGATGAAGATGCCGCCGGTCGACTTCAACTGCAATGGCGCCTGATAGGTTCGCGCTGTCGGGTTATAAACAAGGTCCAGCATGGACAGCGACAATTCACCACCGGTGATCACCGTCGGGCGTTCACAGAGCACATAGCGGGTGTCGAAACGGTTCGATGTACGGCGCAGCGAATTCGGGTCATCCGCCTGTTCTTCCGCCGCCGTGTGGACGATCGGGTCATAGACCGTAATCACCTGGCCTGAATATTCGATGGCGCGGGGCACGTAAATCTTGTCGCCGAGTGCATCTCGAATACCGTTCGAGATCGATGATTTACCGTTGCCCGGAGGGCCGTACATCAGGATCGAGCGACCGGCGGAAACCGCGGGCCCGAGATGGTCGAGAAGCTCATCCGGCAGGATGAGATGGCCCATGGCGCCCAGCAACTGGTCGCGTGTGACCTGAATATTACGGATCGACTGGCGCTTTACCTGTTCGGAATAAACTTCAAGCGGAACGGGCATGGCGCCGTAATATTCCGACTGTGCCAATGCATCCAGCGCGCGGGCCTTCCCGGCGTCTGTCAGTTCATACCCCATGTCGCCGCCCGAGTTTGCGTGCAGCGTACCGGTGGCCTGCAAGAGCTTTTGTTCGCGTGCCAGGTCGATCAGTTCCTGCGTCACCGGAATGGGCAAGCACATGGCCGCCGAAAGGTCGCCACAGCTATCGAGGTTCATGCGGAACATCGTTTTCAGCAAGATATCCCGCATCATCACGACGCCGAGTTTCATGCCTTCAATCGAGCGCGGAGCCGGAGGTGCGACGACGTTCGAAGTTTCCATATTCATGGGCTAAACCCCGTATTCACAAAAGAAATTCATGATGCGCCCCGCCGTTGCCCGATTTTGAACAATAACCCTTGGCACACCTGTTCATGCAGGAACATGACCGCTGTTTGTGGCCAAATGATGGAAAAAGGATGAGGAATGAGCAGGCTCGAACCGTTTCTTTTCACGGTCATTTTCGCGCTCTTTGCTGTGGCTTATGCGGCTCCATCCTGGCTTGCGGGCGGCCTCTATCTCGATACCCATGAAGGCGACAGTTATCACCTTCTTGATATCCTGACCCACATGTCCCGTGGGGACAGCCCGCACCTTGATTTTATGACGCCCTTGGGGGCACTTTCGTTCTGGCCTATCCATTGGTTCATGCAAGCCGGCCAAAGCGCCGGGATGGCGATGATCTGCGCGCAGATCCTTGTAGCGGCCTGCCTGTTTCCCATTATCGTTTACGCTGCGCTTACCCGATTGTCGCGTGGACTGGGCCTCTATTTTGCAATGGTGACACTGGGTTTGACCCTTGCCCTGAGCTATGGGACCGCGCACTCGGGCGTTGGCATTTCGATGCACTATAATCGCTGGGCCTGGTCGATCACTTTCATCGTTCTAGTACTGGTCTTTGTGCCCGCAAAAAAGTTCCAACGTCCTGTTTTGGAGGGGTTTGTCGTTGGTGGGTTGATTGCCGCCCTCGCGCTGCTCAAGATAACCTATTTCGTAGCACTTGCGCCTGTGGCCGGCCTTGCGCTGTGGCAAATGCACGGCGCGAAAGGACTGTATGCGGGCGTTGCATGCGGCGCGTTGGTCGCAGGTTGCGTCACTGTTCTGGAAGGTCCGGCCTTCTGGTTGGCCTATCTGAACGATCTTCGATTGGTCGCGAATAATGACATCCGCCCCTTCGTTGGAACCACGTTTGATCAAATCATGGCGGGCCCGTCATTCGTTGGCGGCACGCTGGTTGCGCTCGCCGCAGCCTTGGTTATTCGTGCGACGCAACCAACCGTAGCCGGGATCGCTGCGCTGCTTTTGGTTCCTGGATTTCTGTACATTACCTACCAAAACTTCGGAAATGATCCGCAATGGCTGTTGTTCATGCCCGTCCTCTTGTTGGCGCTGCGACCCGAAATTGGGGTGCTAAAGCTTTTCGGCATGGATGCCCACAGGGTTGCGATGGTCAGCGCAATCGCGGCCTTAGCCCTGATCTTTCCGTCCTTGTTCAACGTCGCCTTGTCGCCGATCAAACACGCGAGCTTTGACAAGACCCGTTTCATTCCAATGTTGCCCGAAACTGTCGGTCATCAGGATATCTTCATTCGTCGCGATCGCGCCTACATGATGACTGCGCAGATCTATCGCGATCAGGAGGATGGGCCTTGGGCGCAATACGAAGCCCAGGTCGGGCGCAGCCCGGTGCCATACTTCGAAGGGGTGCGGTTTCCCTATTGCGAATGGCGCGCAGGCAGCCGCGCCCTTTTGGAAACCCTTGGTGATGATTTGTCGAAAGCGGATTTGCCGAAGGGAAGCCGCTTGTTTACGGCTGATCTTTTGGCTGCCTATTGGTTCTTTGCACCGGTCGCCCCGCCGCAAGGCGGAGCGCCCTGGTACTATGGCCAGCTTTCCGGTCTTGATAACACCGACTACGTGATGGTGCCGAAATGCGCGTTCACTGCGGGCGTCCGCAATGTGATCCTTGGCGAATTGTCCCAGTCGGGCCAGCGTTTCACGCTGGTTCGCGACAACGACCTGTTGGCGCTGTTTCGGGTCGAGCGCTAACTCAGGCGGCGAACAGTCCCAGCAGTAGGTAAAAGAAAAGGGCGGGGGCCAGCGCGAAGCCCATTGGAAACTCGCGCCGGGTCCAGCTTTCCCATGTTGGAAAACGATCCCGAATACCCTGTGTCCTGCGCATGCCGCGATGAACCAGAAACGCAACTATAGTCACGCCGCCGAGCAGCAGAAAGAACAGCTGAAGGTCTGGTATGGCAATGAATGGCGCCATGGCGGCCGCGTATTTGGCATCGCCCGCGCCCATCGCGCCGACCGAGCTCAAAACGAACCCGATCACAAGGACCACCCCGAAATGCGCATAGCGCCATAGGTAATCCTGGAAGGGCAGTGCCATCAAACCGATGACAACAAAAACCACCAACAAGGCCAGAACGGCCTTGTTGGGAATTTTCATTGTGGCCAGATCGCTCCACGCGACCCACAAGGTGATCGGCAAAACGAACGGAAGAAACCACGCCGCCGTGGTCCAGTCGAGGGCCATGAGGGACCTGCCTTAGCCGCTGGTGTTGCCGTTCTCGAGTGCTTCAAGACTGCGCACCGCAGCCTCGAAATACTGTGGATGAGTGTCGATCGCATCTGCCAAAAGCGCTTTGCCCGTATTCAGATCGCCTTGCTTGATGGCCGAAAGGGCTGCCGTGTGAATAAGCTGCGCCCGTTCGGTCTGTGTCATCGGCACGACGGGCATCTCGTATTTCCGCTGAGCGGCGCGCGCCAGAACAAGATTGTTCTTTGCAGTGAACATGTTCGCATCATACGACAGCGCTTCAGCAAACAGGTTTTCCGCACCGGCATAGTCGCCGCGCGTTAGCTTCGAAAAGCCCCAGTTGTTCAAGGTGCCCGACGGTCTTGTTGTCAGGCCGACAGCGACTTCGTAAAAGCTGTCTGCCTTCTTCCATTCCTTGTTGCTGTCGGCGACCATCGCTTCCAGACGATAACGTTTGAACGTCTCGTGGGTCGGCGGGATGCGGTCCAACTCGGCCTCGGCGGCGTCCCAGTTGTTGGCGCGGATCAGCGCATCGGCATAATCGACGCGATCATCATTCGTTGACCCCGGCATGCTGATGACCTTTTGCCAGGCCGATGTGGCGGCCGAAGGCTTGTTTGCGCGCACAAGCGACTTGGCCAGTCCACGCTGAAGGTCTATGCGATCCGGATTCTGTGCAATGGTCCGCTGGAAGTATGTCACCGCCTCGTTCGGGTCGGCGACCTGAAGCATGACATCATTGAGGTTGGATTCATCAATGACGTTGACGTCTTTGATGGCCTGTTCAACTTCGGCATCGGTCATCGAGCTGCCGCCGCAAGCGGACAGCGCAATCAAGCTGCCGAAACAAATGGTGAGAAGGTGTGCGCGTTGCATGTCTTCGTCCCTTACTGCTCATGTCCGCCGGACAGGTCCCGTTCTTCGGAAACTCAGGGTGTTTCGAGGATCTGGTATACTCCAGGACCACGACGCACCAAGCGAAATTCATCCGGCGCAGAATAAGCCGGATTTTCGCGCTTTGCGAGTGCCAAGGCCAAGTTTTCGCGGATTTCGGCACTTCGGCCACTGTCCAGAGCAAAGGCAAGCTGAAAGACACGGCTTGCTTCGCCGAAATTGCCGCGTTCCATCAACACCACGCCAAGGTTGTTCCACGCGGGCGGAAAGGTCTCATCCACCTGTGTAGCTCGTCGCAAGACTTGCTCGGCCTGGCCCAAACGACCAAGCTGCAAATTGGCTGAGCCGATGGCCGAAAGGACATCGACATTGAAGCCTTGTTCGGCCGCAGCGCGATGATAAGCATCGAGGGCAAGCTCATACTGACCGGCTTTCATCAAGCGATGTCCGACGATTAGCCCGTCAACCGCCTGCTGACCACGCGGCGTGCCCGCCGGAGCGAAAACGCTGCTTTCCAATGGTTGAAGGCCGCCAGCAGTATCGCAAGCGGCCAACAGAAACGTCGCCAGAATAATTTTCGACGGTGTCCGTCTCATGTTGCCCCGCGCCTGATGCGGGGATTTCCGACGGTCCGTTCAGACGGATCGCTAGATCAGAAGCCCCCACCGGGTTTAAAGTCAGACAGTGTCACTGCGATGTCATAGATCGATGGGCCGATCAGAATGATCAAAAGCGGCGGCACGGTCAGCATCATTGTGGCAAGTGTGAGTTTCGTCGGCAAGGTATTTGCTTTTTCCTCGGCGCGCATGATGCGTTTATCGCGCATTTCTGCCGAGAAGACGCGAAGCGCTTCTGAAATTGAGGTACCAAAGCTGGCGGACTGGATCAAAACGGTCACGAAGCTTGCCACGTCCGGGACGCCAGCGCGTTCCGACATGTCGCGCAATACGCTTGATTTGTCCTTACCAGCCTTCATTTCGTTCGCAACAAGCTCGTACTCTTCCGCCAGGGCAGGGTAACCCGCTTTAATTTCCCCCGCCACGCGGATGATGGCTTGGTCCAGCGATTGACCCGCTTCAACACAGACCAGCATCATATCCAGGCTGTCTGGGAAACCGTTGGTGATTTCTTCTTGCCGGGACTGCTGACGCTTTGTGACCCAGTATTTCGGAAGCATGTAGCCCACGATGCCAGGGATCAACACGCTGGCGATCAAGGCTTGCATGGAAGGCTCACCGGTCACACTGGAGAAGACGGCATAAAGCGCACCCAGGACAAGCATCGCAACGCCCAACAGAAACTGAAGGAAGTGATAGGTCCGGACAGCATCCTTTGACCTGTAGCCCGCCTGAAGCAACTTGAGGCGCGTTTCCGAGTACTGCTTCTCATCCTGCGGTTCCAGGAAGCTCGAGTATTTGTCGAGCTTGTTCTTCTTGTTGCCATTGCCGCGGCGCAGACGCGGGCCGTCGCCGGCGCTTTGAGCACTGGCGCGCGCGTCATTCTTCAGCTGATCAAAGGGGTCTTTTTCCTTCTTCAGCATGATCGGCAGCGTCAGCAGAATCAGGAACATACCCAGGACACCAATGATCAACAGCGGTCCGAGATCGCCGAAATTATCGGTCAGCCATGTGTTGGCCGTATTAAATAGATTGGTGACCATTTCCATTGATTCAGACCTTGATGTTCACAAGCATGCGCATGACGAAGATATTCGCGACAAGGAAACCTGCCACGACCAGACAGGCCGGGATGAAGTAGGCCGTGCCCTGCACGTCGTCGTAGTAGTTCGGCTGGATGACGTTGATCATCACAAGCGCCAGGATCGGGAAGACCGACAGGAACATGCCCGACCATTTCGCTTCAGCCGTAATGGCCTTGACGCGGCGGAACAGCTTGAACCGCGAACGGACAACTTTCGCCAGGCCATCAAGGATCTCGGCCAAGTTACCGCCCGAGGTTTGCTGGATGGTGACCGCGACCGCAAGGAAGCGCAAATCTTGCATGTCGATCCGTTCGGCCATGTGTTTGAGCGCCTCGCCAACATCGCGACCATAGGCGGCTTCGTCCGAGATCACGCCCATTTCCGTTCCCAGAGGGTCAGGAACCTCTTTCGCAACGATCTGCAAAGCCGACGAGAACGGATGGCCCACGCGAAGCGAACGGACCATCAGTTCGACCGCTTCCGGAAGCTGTTCTTCGATCATCGCGAGACGCTTCTTGGCCGTGTTATTGACCCAGATAAAGACGGCGCCCACACCCATCAGGATCGAAATCACGATGCGGATCACAAGCCCCGCGCCGGTCCCGAAGGTCAGAAGCACAAAGGCAACGACCGTCAGAACGGCCATGACCATAATCAATTGACCGGGCGTGAAGGCGATGTTCGCCTTCTGCGCTTTGTCCGCAAGGATCGCGTAAAGCGGGATTGCCCGCGAACTCATGTGTTGGCTCATCTCCTTGCGGAGTTGTTCCAACACCTGTTCGCGTCCGGCGCCTTTCTCGAGCATTTCGAGGCGGCGATTGACGCGGCTGTTCAACGAGATCGACTTGCCGAAAACCGTCAGGTAAATGCCCTGCACAAGGGCAAGTACCGCAAGAAAGATCAGACCGTAAATGAGCGGTTCTGCAGAAATGACCAT
>JBCCCA010000174.1:0-7216 GCA_039033735.1 Pseudomonadota bacterium | reverse complement strand
TACGTTATAGACGCTGACGATGGCTTCCAGATACGGCAGCAGATCGGCCTGAGGTACAAAATCCCGAATGACTTTGCCGATCAGCGGCGTCCGACCCAGGCCACCGCCCACGATGACCTCGAAGCCGGGCGCGCCCGCTTCGTTCCGAACCATCCGCAAGCCGATGTCATGCGCTTTGGTCACCGCGCGGTCATTCGGCGATCCGGTCACCGCGATCTTGAACTTGCGCGGCAGGAACTGGAACTCGGGATGGTCGGTTGACCATTGGCGGATCAGTTCGGCCACCGGGCGCGGATCCGCAATCTCGTCGCCAGCGGCACCGGCAAAATGGTCGGCAGTCACATTGCGGATGGTGTTTCCGCTGGTTTGAATGGCATGCATGCCCACATCGGCCAGGGCCTCAAGCATATCCGGCACGTCTTTTAACTCGGGCCAGTTGTACTGGATGTTCTGGCGCGTGGTGAAATGACCATACCCCTTGTCCCAGCGGTCCGCGATCAAGGCAAGCTGGCGCATCTGGCGGCCGGACAGTGTGCCATAGGGAATTGCAACGCGCAGCATATAGGCGTGCAGTTGCAAATAGAGGCCATTCATCAGACGCAGCGGTTTGAATTCATCCTCGCTGAGCGACCCATCAATGCGGCGTTCAACCTGTCCGCGGAACTGCGCCACGCGCTCGCGCAGGAAAGCTTCGTCGAAGTCATTGTAATGATACATCTGTTTAGCCCTCAGCCTGTTTGCCGTGGTGATAGTTGGATGGCCCGCGCGTGCGGAACGCCTCGCGGAAATGGATGGGTTCGGGCCCGTCTTCGCCGGGTTTCGCATCCACCAGATACGCCCCCACCACGATGTCGGCCTGCCCATGTGCAAAGAGAAGCCGGTCATCCGCGACCGCCTCGTCTTCCAGCAATTCGGCCTTGGTCATGTCACGTGTCCAGCTGTCGTCTTCGGACAGCCAGACAGCGTCGCCTTTCAAAAGATCATTGGCGGCGACAACCTTTGGGGAAAACGGACGGCGGCTCATAGGGCAATCTCCTCAGTGATCGTGTCCAGAACGTTCGCGGCCCTGCGCGGGGCGAGGCCCAGAAGGATCAGGCAAGGCCCATCCATCTCGGCGTCGTCCAGATCGTGGGGAAGGCGGCCAAGCGACGTTTCGACGATGCGCTGTTCAGGGCGCGAGGCGTTTTCCACCAGTGTGACTGGCGTCGAGGCGTCGGCGCCATACATCATCAAACGGCCCTGCAGGAACCGCGCGGCGCGCTTGCCCATATAGATCGCAGCGACCTGGCCGGGGGCGGCCAGCGCCCGCCAATCCTGATCGGCATAACCCTTGACGTCATGCCCGGTGATGAACCGGACCGAGGAATTGCGCCCGCGCCGCGTGAGGCTCTGCCCAATCGCGGCCACGGCGGCCGAAGCCGACGTGATGCCGGGAATGACCGAGAAGGCGACACCGGCGGTGGTGCAGGCGTCAATTTCCTCGTCAAGGCGGCCGAACACCGTCGCATCGCCGGATTTCAGGCGAACCACATGCGCGCCGTTGGATGCGTGCGCGACGATGGCTGCATCGATCTCGGATTGCGGTGTCGAGGGGCCGAAGCCGATCTTTCCCATGTCGATCAGGGTGGCTTCCCGGCGCGCCAGTTCCAAAATCTCAGGGGTGACCAACCGGTCGTGGATCACCACATCGGCCTCGTGCAACGCTCGGCGTGCCTTGACGGTCAGAAGCTCGGGGTCACCCGGACCGGCGCCGACAAAGGTGACGTGGCCCGGCGCATCTTCGCGGCGCAGATGCTGCAGAAGCAGATCGGACAGCGTATCGTCCAGCCCATCTTCGCCCATATCGTCGAACGCCTTTGGCCCGGCGTTGAAATAGTAGTCGCTCCAGAAGGTGCGGCGTTTCGCGCCGAACGGCAGGGCCTCAACCGCCTTGCGAAACCCCTTGCCGACGCGCGCCAGCGTGCCAAGCGCGCGGGGCAGGCGTTCTTCCAGATCGGCTTTGATCGCCCGCGCCAGAACCGGGGCCGCACCTTCGGTACCAATCGCAATCGTGACCGGATCGCGGTCGACGATGGCGGGCGTGATGAACTGCGACATCCCCAGATTGTCGACCCAATTGGTCAGGGCGCCGTCGGCCTGCGCCAGACGTGTCACCCGTGCATCTTCGGTGTCGTCGTCATTCGTGGCATAGAACAGGGCAGCGCACAGCGCGTCGCCCGGTTCCTGTGCGCGTCGGATCACCCGCAATTCGCCATCGCGCGCCCAGGCGTTAATCTCGGGCGCAATGTCCGCAGCGATCACGGTCAGGCGCGCTTCGGTTTTCATCAGCAAGCGCAGCTTGGCCACGGCAGCATCACCCCCACCGCTCAAAACGATGCGGCGGCCTTCAACGGCAAGAAAGACTGGAAAATGCTGCATAGGCCCGTTCCTGTTTGTTGGGCTCAATATAGAACAATGTTCTGATCTGTTGCAGTATTCCCTTGCAGATAAGAACACTTGTTTTACATATCTGCCCTGTTGGAACGGAGTCCCTTGAAATCGGATGGGTTTGGAATGGAAGTGCGAATAGACGAGCTTGACCGGAAAATCCTGCGGGAGTTGCAGGCTGATGCCAGCCAATCCCTGGATGAAATCGCCAAAACCGTGGGGTCTTCGAAGACGCCTGTGTGGAATCGCATTCGCAAGATGCGCGAGGGCGGTGTGATCGGGCACCAGACTGTCGTGCTGGACGCGGAACAACTTGGTTTTGAAGCCTGTTTCTTCGTTTTGATCCGTACATCCGAGCACGAAGCCGACTGGCAGGCCCGCTTTCTGGCGGCGCTCATGGCACGCCCCGAGGTGTTAGAAGCCCACCGCCTTGCGGGCGACATCGACTATATCTTGAAGGTGCGGGTGCGGAACGCCCGCGCCTATGACGACTTCTATCAAGCGCTTATTTCCGAAGTGAACATCTATAACGTCACCGCGTTGCTTTCGATGGAAGAACTCAAATCGACCATGGCGCTGCCTATTTGACGGTCACCATCAGCTGTTCGTACCCGTGGAAGTGATACAGCGGCGCCACCTGTGGAGCTTCGTGCAAGGCAAGGTTCGGGCAGCGCGAAAACAGGGCGGGCAGGGCGATTTGCATTTCCAGCCGGGCCAGCGCGGCACCGATGCAGGAATGAATGCCGACACCAAACGCCATATGCCTTAACCGGGGACGGAAAGGGTCGAACACCTCGCCATCCGGCCACAAGGCATCGTCGCGACCGGCCGAGGCCAGAAGGCAGGCGATCTGATCGTTCGGCGCAAAGACTGTGTCCTCAACAGTCGCCGATTTATAGACGTAACGCTTGAACAGATGCAGCGGCGGGCGGAACCGCAAACATTCCTCGACCGTTCCTGCAATGCTGTCCGGACCCAGAGCGTCCTGTCGTCCGTCGAAATCAATCAAAAGCGGGATGGCATTGCCAACGGCGTGAACCGTGGCTTCGTGACCGGCATTCAATAGCAGGATGCTGGTCGAAATCAGTTCGGGCAGTGACATCCCGCCAATCGCCTGAACGCCGATTAATTGCGACAGGAAATCGTTTCCAAGGTTGCGCCTGCGTTCCTCTACCAGGCCAAGCATGTATGCCGAGATCGCTTGCGATGCAGTTTCCGCACGCGCCTCGACGGCCTCATTGCGACGCGCCTGATACATGGCGACCATATCGTTGGACCAGGCCTGCAACTTGGCGGCATCACCCGTGTCCGCGCCAAGAAACGAGGTGATCGTCAACGCGGCCAACGGTTTGGAATACGCCTCGATAAGATCGAAGGGGCCTGCTGGAAAGTCACTGATCAGCTGGTCGGCAAATTGGCTGACGCGAGGCGCAATCAATGCAATTTGAGGGCCCGAGAACGCCTTCAAGGCTTCCCGCCGAAGGCGGGTGTGATCGGGCGGCTCAATCTCAAGAAGGGAGTATTTTTCAAGCCCCCTGAAAGCTTCCAGCGCTGGGTTGGGCGGCTCGTTCAGTGCGTCGGGTACCGCCCGTCCCATCAAGGGGTGCCGCAATGTTTGAGACACGGCCGCATGGGTTGTCGCAACCGGCATGTCGTAGTCTGCCCAGAACACGAAGTCGCCAAGCGCACGCCAATTTGAATAAGACCGGTACGGATCGCGGAAAAACGTTGGATCGGACGGGTCTTGTTCCACCACTGGTAAATTCAGAGCAAAGTCTGCCATGAACCCAAACTGCGCCTTTTCTGCAATCGGACAACCTGCCCTTTTCGCTAGGTTATGGCTCGTAAATCTCTCAAAATATTTGGCTTTTTAACCTATGTGCAGTTTTTGGTATGTACTGTTCTTGCGCTTGAGGCCCTTTGCAAGCTGTGCGAAGCCTAGGGTCAGCTTTACGAGAAAGGCGATTTGATGAGTGGCTTGCTGGCACTATTGGATGATGTCGCGGCGATTGTCCGTCTGACGGCGACCCAGGTTGACGATATTGCGTCACAGGCCGCCAAGGTCAGCGCCAAGGTGGGCGCAACCGTTTTGGACGATGCGGCGAAAGCCGGGGCCAAAGCTGCCGGTGTTATCATTGATGATGCGGCGGTCACGCCGAAATACGTCACGGGCTTGCCCGCGGCTCGCGAGCTACCGATCATTTGGAAGATTGCGCGCGCCTCGTTTTTCAACAAACTGGTGATCCTGCTGCCGGTCGCCCTTTTGCTGGATGTTTTCCTGCCCTGGCTGGTGACGCCGCTTTTGATGCTGGGCGGTTGCTATCTATGTTTCGAAGGGGCCGAGAAGATTTGGCACCTGCTTCACCCACATCCCGAAAGCCACGCGCAGGAAGCCGAAGATATCGACGCGGCCCACTTGGAAGAAACGCGGGTAAAAGGGGCGATCAAGACGGACTTCATCCTGTCCGCCGAAATCATGACCATCACGCTGAATGCGATCGAAGCAGACAATCGCGTCAACCAGGGTCTTGCACTGGCACTGGTTGCCATTGTGATCACGGCGGTCGTCTATGGTTCGGTCGCGATTTTGGTCAAGATGGACGATGCAGGGCTGAAGCTCAGCCAGATTGGCCGAACAGATTTCGTGCGAAATTTTGGCCGGGGTATGGTGCGTTTCATGCCGACGTTGATGGGGATTATTGCCACCATCGGGACGGCGGCCATGCTTTGGGTCGGCGGCAATATCATCGTCCACGGATTGCACGACCTTGGCATCGATTGGCCCTATGATCCGATCAAGAACGCAGCCAAAGCCTTGGGCGGGGATGCTGGTTTTCTGAATTGGCTGGTCACGGCAACATTGGACGGGATTCTTGGCCTGATCCTTGGACTTGCGCTGATCCCCGTGGTGACAAAGGTCATTGTACCGGTCGCGTCGGTCTTTTTCCCCGAAAAGAAGACGGCCGCGCACTAGGCCACGTGCTCAGTCGCTGCGCCTGCGTGTCTCAAAGCGGGGCAGCATGGCAGAAAAATCGCGGCCCCGGCCATCTTCCTGTTCCACGAAGTCGGCATAGAGGGCTGCGGCCCGCGCGCCCATGGGCGTATCGGCATCCACAGCCTCGGCCGCCTGTTGCGACAGCCGCAAATCCTTCAGCATCAGTTCCGACGCAAACCCTGGTGTGTACGCGTTGTCTGCCGGAGACGGCGGCCCGATGCCCGGGGCAGGGCAATAGGCATTCATCGTCCAGCTATACCCGGATGACGTAGACACCACATCGAACATCGCCTGGCGGTCAAGGCCCAGCTTATCGGCAAGGGCAAAAGCCTCGCACGTGCCAATCATCGTGACGCCCAGGATCATATTGTTGCAGATTTTAGCCGCCTGACCATTGCCGGACGGGCCGCAATGCACAGCCTTTTGGCCCATGATGTCGAACAGCGGGCGCGCGGTCGCAAAAGCGGCGTCGCCCCCGCCAACCATGAAGGTAAGTGTTCCGGCCTCGGCGCCGCCTATCCCGCCGGACACCGGTGCGTCCAAAGCGCCCAGCCCGGCGGCCTCGGCGCGGGCGGCCACGGCGCGGGCGCTGTCGACATCGACGGTCGAGCAATCAAGAAGCACAGCGCCCGGCGCCATTCCGGGAATGACCTCATCGGCCACCCGCCGCAGGATCGCGCCATCGGGCAGCATTGTGATTACAACGTCGGCGCCTTCCGCCGCCTCAGCCGCAGACCCGGCGGCCTCGACGCCTTCGGGGATGGGCGCAGTGATGTCGAACCCCGTCACCGCATGCGATGCGGCCAGATTGCGAGCCATGGGCGCGCCCATGTTGCCAAGACCAATAAACCCAAGTTTCATGCCTTCCCCTCCCAGGTCAGTTCTTCCGTGCCAAGTGGCATCAGCAAGGCCGCAACCTCGGCCGGTGATGCACTCTCGGTCGCGTCCGCGCCCCAGCTTGGCGTCTTGTCCTTGTCGACGATTAGCGCGCGGATGCCTTCCTGAAAGTCGCCCTGTTCTGCGATCCGGTGGTTGAACCGATACTCCTGCGTCAAAGCGGCTTCGATCGTGTCGCGGGTTCGGGCCCGGTGGACAAGCTCGACCGCGGCCGCCATCGCGCGGGGGGCGTTGCGGGACATGGCGGACAATGTGTCTTCGGCCCACGCGCTGCCATCTGCGCGCAGGACCGTCACGATATCGCGCAGTGTTTCCCCGGCGAATATGGCGTCGATCTTGTGCCTTTGGGCGGTCAGCGTCACCTCGGGCGCTGCGTGCGCGGAAGCATCGATGGCCGTCCAGTCGCCGGTTTCCTCAAGCGAGTTGATCAAGTCAGGCCATTCAGGTTCAGGCAGGTAATAGTCGGCAAAGCCCGCCAGGATCGCGTCGCCTGGACCCATCCGGTGCCCTGTGGTGCCCAGATATTCGCCCAATCGGCCCGGGGCGCGGGCCAACAGCAACGTGCCGCCCACATCCGGGGCCAGCCCGATCCCACATTCTGGCATGGCGATCTGGCTGCTGTCGCCGACGATCCGGTGCGAGCCATGGCAGCCAACACCAACACCGCCGCCCATGGTAAAGCCCTGCAGGACGGTGGCCACAGGTTTTGGGAAGTGAAACAGGGCGGCATTCATGGCATATTCATCCCGCCAAAAGCGCCGAGGCATCGCATAGTCTCCGCCGAGCATCGCGTGATATATGCCCATAAGGTCGCCGCCGTCGGAAAAAGCGCGCGGGCCGTCTGCGTCGATCACCAGCATCCTGACCTCGGGATCGGCCGCCCAAACGGGCAACGTC
>JBCCCA010000173.1:0-7225 GCA_039033735.1 Pseudomonadota bacterium | reverse complement strand
GACGCGATTGCAAGTTGAACGGGGTTCCGCGCAGACGCGACACCCATGTCTTCGCCGGCGCCGCGCCAGGCAACTGCCCGAACGTAGGCATCGGTCAGACCATTTGCTATCAGCACCTGCTGCTTCGCGGCCTCGATCTCGTCAACGGTGTAGGGGATTTGAAAGTCCAGCTCGCCGGCAGAGAAGTGCAACCGCTCCGAGTGTTTGCGACTTTCGAAAATCTTGCCGCCATAAGCGCGTTCGCCTTCGAAGACCGAGGAGGCATAGTGCATGGCATGGGATAGGACGTGCACGTTGGCGCTGCGCCAATCGACCATTTCCCCATTCATCCAGATCAATCCGTCACGATCATCATAGCCAGCCATTTCCGGCCTCCGTTTGCAAAAGTTGCGCAAATAGTTCCGCTTCGGTCACAAAGTTGCGGAAAATCTGAGAATCACTACTTTGTAGCACTTGGAATGTCAACAAGGCTGACATAAAATCCCAGCCGACGACGACCTGGAAGATAACATGGCAGACGCAGCAGGATCCGCTGGGAACGAAACCCTTCTTTTTTTGACTGATGATCAGTTGCGCAAAGGCATTGAAGCAATGTTCTTCGCCTATCGCGGGTTTACAGCCGACCCTGATCGCATCCTTGGAGACAAAGGGTATGGGCGTGCGCATCATCGCGCGATCCATTTTATTAATCGCAGCCCAGGCACGACGGTGAACAACCTTCTGTCCATTCTCGGCGTGACAAAACAGTCGCTCAATCGGGTTCTGCGAACCTTGATTGAGGACGGTCTGGTCGAAAGCCGGGTTGGCACTCGGGACAAGCGCGAGCGCCACCTTTTTCTCACTGCGACAGGTCAAGCTTTGGAATCCGAACTTTCGACCGCGCAACGGAACAGAATGCGGGCTGCGTTTCGGCAAGTTGGACCCGACGCTGTTGTGGGCTTTCGACAAGTCTTGGAAGCCATGATGGACACCGAGATGAGACGACATTACGTTCGGCTGCGAGAGGCAGGCGAATGACAGACCCAGACGCACATCTATTGATCGTCGATGACGACGAGCGAATTCGTGGACTTTTGCAAAAATTCCTAATCCGCAACGGGTTCCTTGTATCTTCGGCACGCGACGCCGCTCATGCAGATCGAATTCTAGGTGGTCTTGATTTCGATATGGTCGTCCTTGATGTGATGATGCCGGGCGAAGATGGCGTGTCATACTGCCGCCGTCTGCGGGCTGAACGCGAGGACCTTCCGATCCTGCTTTTGACAGCCAAAGGCGATACCCAAGACCGAATTGTTGGGCTTGAAGCGGGAGCAGATGACTATTTGCCGAAACCTTTCGAGCCGAAAGAGTTGCTGCTGCGCATAAATTCCATTCTGCGTCGCGTTCCAGCACAGGATCCTGCAGATGCGACACCGAAAGTCCTTACGCTTGGAGCTCTGCGCTATGATGTCGAGAAGGGCACCATGTGGGATGGCGATACGCCGGTGCGTCTGACCGCGACCGAAGCGCAATTGATGCGCATCTTTTCGGCCTGCCCCGGAGAAGCCTTGTCACGATCTAAACTGGTCGAGGACCTTGGGCGTGATGGTGGGCAAGCGCAGGAGCGTGCGGTCGATGTCCAGATCACCCGTCTCCGCCGCAAGTTGGAGGTTGATCCTAAGCAACCCCGCTATCTTCAAACCGTTCGGGGGGCCGGGTACATGTTGGCGCCAGACTAAAGCCCGCCAGAACATACGGAACGCGAACTCGCAATCACTTGCCAGTGGCGTTGTGATTTGAGACGACAGACCATGACTCTGATTTACACCGATGACGCCGCCCTAACCCATGTGACGCCACCTGGCCATCCAGAACGCGTTGCACGGATTGAAGCACTTATTCCTGCCTTGAAAGCACTGGACGGCGTCACCTGGCGCGACGCGCCAGTGGGCGCGCGCGAGGATGTTTTGCGCTGCCATCCCGAGCACTACATCGCGCGGATCGAGGCGGCGATCCCGGCGCACTCCTATGCATCGCTTGATGCTGATACGCATGTATCCTCGGGGTCTCTCGATGCGGCGCTGCGTGCCGTTGGCGGGATAACGACAGCGATTGACGCTGTCCTTGCGGACGATGCGAAAACGGCTTTCGTGGCCATGCGTCCTCCGGGTCACCATGCAGAGACAGAAACCGCCATGGGCTTTTGCCTTTTCGGAACAGCAGCCATCGGTGCGAAATTCGCACTTGAGCGCCACGGATTGGAACGGGTGGCGGTGCTGGATTTCGATGTGCATCATGGTAATGGAACGCAGGACCTATTGTGGAATGAGGAACGGACGTTTTTCTGTTCCTCGCATCAGATGCCCCTTTACCCTGGTACCGGTGGCGCGCACGAAACCGGTGCTTTTGGAAATGTTTTGAATGTGCCGCTTGCCCCCATGACTGGACGGCGTGAGATGCAGCGGGCTTGGGGCGACATCATCCTTCCAGCTGTCGATGACTTCGCGCCAGAACTTATCATTATCTCGGCAGGATTCGACGCCCATGCCGAAGACCCGCTGGCCAATCTGAACTGGCTCGCGGACGATTTTCGCTGGGTGACTGAAGCGATTTGTGATGTTGCTGTTTCTCACGCAAAGGGTCGCGTGGTCTCGACTCTAGAAGGTGGGTATGATCTGGACGCGTTGGCCGAAAGCGGCGTGGCACATGTGGAAGTTTTGCGGGAGCACGGGACATGACTGAGACACCTGTTGCAGAAATGAGTTTTGAAGACGCGATGCGCGAACTTGAAACAGTGGTCTCGCGTCTTGAAACCGGCGATGTGCCACTGGAAGACTCGATCAAACTCTACGAGCGTGGCGCGGCATTGAAGGCGCATTGCCAAAAGAAGCTTGCTGAAGCCGAGGAAAAAGTCGCTCAGATCACGCTTGATGGGGACGGCACACCCAAGGGGACTACGCCGGTCGACCCTCAGTGACTTTTCAAGACCGATTGGCCGAAAGCGCAGGCTTGGTTGAAGGCCAATTGGCGCAATCCCTTGGACTGTTGCCGGACAGCGTCCTTAAATCCGCAATGCAGTATGCAACACTTGGCGGTGGCAAGCGCCTGCGTGCGTTTCTTGTGCTTGAAACGGCTGCCTTGTTCGGCATCTCGACAGCTGATGCCATGGGCGCCGCCGAGGCCATCGAGGCGATCCATGCCTATAGCCTGGTCCATGATGACATGCCGTCCATGGATGATGACGATCTGCGGCGCGGGAAACCGACCGTCCACAAACAATGGGATGAAGCCACAGCTGTTCTGACAGGCGATGCTTTGCAAAGTTTTGCCTTTGAACGCATCGCTGCTGCGGGCGCGCTTCCCGCGGACCGAAAGCTTGCACTATCCGGGACACTGGCTGAAGCATCTGGCGCACGAGGTATGGCGTTAGGTCAGGCGCTTGATATCGAAGCAGAAACTCCAGGGACACCCCTTTCAATTGGTGCCATCACGGCGCTTCAGGCTGGCAAGACTGGCGCGCTGATCGAATGGGCGGCCTGCGCCGGGCCACGTATGGCGGGAGCTGACATTGCACCGCTCAAGACCTATTCGCGCGCGCTTGGGCTTGCCTTCCAGATTGCCGACGACATCCTTGATGTGGAAGGGGACGAGGCAAAAACGGGCAAGCGCGTTGGCAAGGATGGCGATGCGGGGAAAGCGACCTTTGTCTCGCTTCTTGGACTGGACGGCGCAAAGGGCACAGCGCGCGAATTGGTCGCGGAAGCTGTTGACGCACTTTCGTTGTTTTCGGCACAAGCTGACTATCTTAGAGATGCGGCACAATTTGTAGTGTCGCGCGATATGTAATCGACGAGACGATCTGATGACCCATCGCCCCGATACCCCTGTTCTAGACTGCATCAGCAGCCCGGCTGATATGAAGCGCCTGTCGGACGGGGAATTGCATGCGCTCGCGCGCGATCTTAGGTCCGAGACAATCAGCGCGGTCAGCGAAACCGGTGGGCATCTTGGGGCCGGCTTGGGTGTTGTCGAACTGACCGTTGCCATTCACGCCGTCTTCGAGGCGCCGAAGGACAAGCTGATCTGGGACGTCTCACATCAATGCTATCCGCACAAAATCCTGACGGGTCGCCGCGACCGCATCCGAACCCTGCGACAAAAAGACGGCCTCTCTGGTTTTACCAAGCGCTCAGAAAGTCCTTACGACCCGTTTGGTGCCGCGCATTCTTCGACTTCGATTTCGGCCGCTCTTGGGTTTTCTGTTGCGCGTGATTTGGGCGGTAACTGCGAAACCGGCCTTGGCGATGCCATTGCAGTGATTGGTGACGGGGCGATCAGCGCGGGCATGGCCTATGAAGCAATGAACAATGCGGGCCATTTGAAGAAGCGTCTGATCGTGATTCTGAACGACAATGAAATGTCGATTGCGCCGCCCGTAGGCGCGATGTCGTCTTACCTGTCGCAACTCTACGCCGGTGCCCCGTTTCAGGAACTTAAGGCGGCAGCCAAAGGTGCTGTAAGCCTTCTGCCTGAACCGTTTCGCGAAGGTGCTAAACGGGCCAAGGACATGCTGAAGCAAACGGTGGTTGGTGACGGTGGAACGTTGTTCGAAGCTTTAGGCTTCTCGTATCTTGGGCCAATTGACGGGCATGACCTTGACCAACTGTTGCCCGTCCTACGCACGGTCAAGGCACGTGCGACCGGACCAATCCTGATCCATGTGATTACCGAGAAGGGTAAGGGCTATGCCCCGGCCGAGGCGGCCCGAGACAAGGGGCATGGGGTTGCAAAGTTTGACGTAGTCACAGGGGAACAACAGAAGGCCCCCTCGAACGCGCCGTCATACACAAAGGTCTTCGCAAACGCATTGGTCGACGCGGCGGCGCGCGATGACAAAGTGTGTGCCATAACTGCGGCGATGCCAGATGGCACAGGGCTTAACCTGTTTGCTGAGCGTTTTCCGAGCCGCTGCTTTGATGTTGGTATTGCCGAGCAGCATGGCGTGACTTTTAGTGCGGGACTTGCGGCCGGGGGCATGAAACCGTTCTGCGCAATCTATTCGACCTTTTTGCAGCGAGGCTACGATCAGGTGGTCCATGATGTTGCCCTGCAAAGGTTGCCGGTACGTTTCGCGATTGATCGCGCCGGACTTGTTGGCGCTGACGGAGCGACGCACGCGGGTGCATTCGACATCGGCTTCATGGCGAACCTTCCTGACATGGTGGTCATGGCTGCGGCGGATGAAGCGGAATTGGTACACATGGTTGAAACAGCTGTGGCTCATGACAGCGGTCCGATAGCGTTCCGGTTCCCGCGTGGCGACGGCGTGGGGGTCGAGATGCCAGAACAGGGTGAGGTCTTGCAAATTGGCAAGGGCCGCGTTGTTCGCGAGGGCAGCGGAGTCGCTATCCTGTCGTTTGGGACGCGGTTGTCCGAGGTCGAAAAGGCGGTCGAAGCCTTAGCCGCCCGGAACATCACGCCAACGGTTGCAGATGCACGCTTTGCCAAGCCGTTGGATCGGCGTCTGATCCTGGACCTTGTGGCACGGCACGACGCGCTGATCACAATTGAAGAAGGCGCCGTGGGAGGGTTCGGCAGCCATGTGGCTCAGCTTCTGGCGGATGAAGGTGTGTTCGACAAAGGCTTCAGGTTCCGCTCGATGGTGCTTCCGGACATTTTCATCGATCAGGCTAGCCCGAGGGATATGTACGCAGTCGCCGCGATGAACGCCGAGCATATCGAGGCCAAAGTTCTGGATGTCATGGGTATCGCCGACATCTCACAGCGTGCGTGACCCGGGATTTACCGACGGCGGCGCCTCCGTCATTGTGAAACTCTATCGCTGGGCCGTGTTCCTGCTCGCTGGTTTCTATACTAGCTGGATGGTGTTGCTTGATGCCGACTATACCGCGCCCGCCGGGCCGTTTCGGTTCCTAACCATTTGGGCGCTGCTGCTGTCTTTCTTTTGTGCCAGCCGCATGATGGCATTGGTCGAACACCGTTCGGAAAATGATTGGCCCGCTTTGGTTGCCGTGACGGCCACGTTGAATTTCATGGTCGTATTTCTGTATTGGAGATTATATCTGGCGGACCCCGGCAACGTTACCGGGTCGGGCGGGCCGCCTGACCCTTGGGTGCAATACTATATTCATGCGCTGGGTCCGTTACTGCAATGGGGGGACATGCTTTTTGTTCACCGAAATGTGCGACGACTTTGGCGCGCCCTGTTCATATTGCTGTGTGTCGTTGTAGCCTACGTTCTTTGGACTGAACTCATTGTGGGGCCGTTGAACGATACCCCTGTCGGTATGGTCACGTCCGGACTGCCTTATCCGTTCCTGAACGATCTTGAGCTGTCGGGTCGCGCCCAGTTTTACGGACAAACAGCGGTATCTGCTGTCCTGGTCCTGCTGTTGGTCTTTGGACTGTCACACCTGACGCGACAGGTCCTCGGCGACGCGTCCGCCGAGGCCCGGTGACAAATCTTCACCTTTTCTCAGAGAGTTTCTGTTCGATGGCTTCCAGACGCTGCACGATTTCTTCGCGGTAGGCTGTGGTTGCAGCAACCTCCTCCTGTGCATGAGCGTCTTGCATCGAATTGACGATCAGGCCAACGACTAAGTTCACAACGGCAAAGGTCGTGACCAGAATAAACGGCACGAAGAAGACCCAGGCGAACGGATATACTTCCATCACCGGTCTGACGATGCCCATGGACCAGCTTTCCAGTGTCATGATCTGGAACAGCGAATAGGCTGAACGCCCAAGTGTGCCGAACCACTCAGGAAAGCTTGCGGCAAAGAGCTTTGTTGAGATCACCGATGAGATGTAGAAAATTAGAGCCATCAAGCCAAAGACCGATGCCATGCCCGGAACGGCCGATAAGAACCCCTCGATGACTCGCCGTAGCCGGGGCATGGTCGATACAAGGCGCAAGACTCGAAGGATACGCAAGGCACGCAGCACGGACAACGCGCCTGCATCCGGAACGTATGATATCGCGACCACGATGAAATCGAAGATGTTCCAACCGCTTCGGAAGAAGGCCGGCCCGCGCGCAAACAACTTGACCGCAATCTCAACCGTGAAGATTGCCAAACAAATTCGGTCGATGGTCAAGATCAAGCCACCGATCGCATTCATCAGGGTCTTGGATGTCTCCATGCCAAGCGTGATCGCATTCACAATGATGACGGCAATTATGAATGACTGAATTCTGGGGCTGTCCAGATGTTGGGACAGGCGG
>JBCCCA010000172.1:0-7235 GCA_039033735.1 Pseudomonadota bacterium | reverse complement strand
GCAGCATCAGTTGGACGAATTGCACGCTGACGAGACGCCGCTTGATCACATCCGCCGGGAACGCCCTGACGAGACGCCGGCGAAGCTGCGCGCGCGATTGGCAGGGTTTGGCATCGGCGCCGATCAGGCCGAGACGGTGGCAGGCAAACTGTCAGGTGGCCAGAAGGCGCGGCTGTCGCTTTTGTTGGCCACGCTTGATGCCCCACATCTTCTAATCCTGGACGAGCCGACCAACCACCTGGATATGGAAAGCCGCGAGGGGCTGATCGAAGCACTGGCGACCTATTCAGGGGCGGTGGTGCTTGTCAGCCATGACATGCACCTTCTGTCGCATGTGGCCGACCGGTTATGGCTGGTGAAAGACGGGCGCGTGTCGCCGTTTGACGAAGATTTGGACGCCTATCGTCGTTTGCTTTTGGACCAGCCTGCCCCGAAGTCGGAAAAAGCTGCGTTCAAGCCGCCAAAACCGTCGCGTTCGACGCTGACCGATCTGCGTCACGACGTGTCGACCGCCGAAGCCCGCGTCGAGAAACTGACCGGTCTGCGCGAGAAACTGGCGGAAAAGCTGGCCGACCCGTCAATGTACGAAGCGAACCGGGTGGCCGAAACCGAAGGTTGGCAAATGAAATTTGCGGAGGTCGAAGATGGCCTGGCGCGCGCGGAAGCGCTTTGGATGAAAGCGCTGGAACGGCTTGAAGCAGCAGAAGGCTGACCCGCGCCAAAGCAAAACTTGACCGCCGTGTACCGCCCCCTCCCCCTAACCAAAGCGCGCGCCTAATAAATGGGATCTGATTGCTGCGCCGATACTGGGTCAAGTGAACAGCTTGAACTACAGGGCCATCCCAGGCCGGGACCACACCAAACGAGCGGACATTTCAAAAGTGAAAGGTTCAGCAAAACGCGCAGATACGCCCTACCCTTCGGGCAACGACCAGTTCTGTTCGACGACGGCTTCCATCGCAACATAGCTTTGTGTCGCGTGCACATGGGGCAAGGTCGAAATGTGTTCGGCCATCACGGCGCGGAAATGCGGCATGTCGCGGGTCCGCAGTTTGAGCTGATAATCAAAGCCGCCCGCGATCATGTAGCATTCCTCGACTTCCACAATCTGGCGGACGGCTGTGTTGAAGGCTTCAAGCGCCTTTTGCCGCGTGTCGGACAGATTGACAGTGACGTAGGTCACGTGGCTCAGCCCAAGTTTCAGCGGTGAAAGATTGGCGCGATACCCAGTGATGAGGCCCATCTCCTCCATTTGTCGGATCCTCAGGGCCACCGGTGTTTTCGACAGCCCCACCTGTCGCGCCAGTTCCGAGATCGGAATGCGCGCATTGGCGACCAACGCCTGAAGAATGCGTCTGTTGATCGGATCGACTGGGTCAGACATCTAAATTTCACCTACACTTTAGTCATTTCGACTAGAACGATCAGGTTTTTAGACCCATCGCCCAATCTTTGGGTGTTACCCTATGCTATATGACGTGACTGTGATGGAAGCTAGATGTCGACTGTTCCCTTTCCCGAACTGGGCCTTTCGGCCAAATGCGCGCCCGAGCGCGACGTGCTGGCGCGTTTGATCCAGGACGCAGGCCTCAGCGTCCCGCAGCGCGACGCCATATCTGCGCGGGCAATAACACTGGTCGACAGGATCCGCACCGAAGCAAAGCCGTCGTTGATGGAGCATTTCCTGGCTGAATACGGTTTGTCGACCAAGGAAGGTGTCGCCCTGATGTGTCTGGCCGAAGCCATGCTGCGGGTGCCTGACACTTTCACCATTGACGCGCTGATCGAAGACAAGATCGTCCCGTCCGAATGGAACAGGCACCTAGGCACGGCGTCGTCTTCGCTGGTCAATGCCTCGACCTGGGCGCTGATGTTGACGGGAAAGGTGCTAGATGACCAAGGCGGGCCCGGGGTTGCCGGGACGTTAAGGGGCGCCATCAAACGATTGGGCGAACCGCTTATTCGGGCCGCTGTCACCCGGGCCATGCAGGAAATGGGTCGTCAATTTGTGCTAGGCGAAACCATCGACACAGCCTTGCAGCAAGCCCGCACGCTTGAGGCCGAGGGCTACACCTATTCCTTCGACATGCTGGGCGAAGCGGCCCGCACTTATGAGGACGCTGCGCGCTATGCGGCAGACTATGCAGGCGCGATCTCAGCAATCGGAGCCAAGGCCGGTCACGATGACATCGCACGAAACCCCGGTATTTCGGTCAAGCTGTCCGCCCTGCACCCCCGATATGAAGCCTTGCAGGATGCCCGCCTGATGGACGAGCTTGTGCCCATCGTACAGCGCCTTGCCCGACAAGCACGACACGCTGGCATCGCCTTTCACATCGATGCCGAGGAACAGGACCGTCTGGTTCTGTCCTTGCGCGTGATAGAACAGGTCCTGTCCGATCCAACACTGTCCGGTTGGGACGGCTTTGGCGTGGTGGTGCAGGCCTATGGCAAACGGGCGGGCGCGGTGATCGATGCGCTCGACGCCCTTGCAAAGCGCTTTGACCGCAAGATCAACATCCGTCTTGTCAAAGGCGCCTATTGGGACACCGAGATGAAACAGGCGCAGGTCATCGGCCTGCCTGATTTCCCGCTTTTCACCACCAAAGCGGCAACGGATGTGTCTTACATCTGCCTGGCCAAAAAGCTTTTTGAGAAATCCGACCGTCTGTTCCCTCAGTTCGCCACCCATAATGCACATACGGTCGCCGCAGTTTTGGAACTGGCCCAGGGGCGTCCACACGAGTTTCAGCGCTTGCATGGCATGGGCGAGCGGCTGCATGACATTGTGCAGAAGGACACCGGTGGACTTTGCCGTATCTATGCGCCTGTCGGTGCGCACCGTGACCTACTGGCCTATCTTGTCCGGCGTCTGCTTGAGAACGGCGCGAATTCATCTTTCGTGCACCAGATCGTCGATGAAACGGTCCCAGCCAGGGAGATTGCAACCGACCCGTTTGCTGCGCTTGAGACAGCAACCAGACCCGACGCATTGATCGCCCCACCGGCCCTCTTTGCGCCGGACCGCGCCAATGCAAAGGGCTGGGATCTGTCCGATCGCGGCACGCTTGCGGCAATTACTGCGGCCCGAACTGATAGCCTCCACGCCGCCGGGCCATTGACAGTGACCGCCCCTACAGGTCCCGCGCGACAGATACGCAATCCCGCAACGAGAAAGCCAGTAGGCTCGGTGATCGAGGCTGATGCCAGGACCGTGGCCCGCGCACTTGATGACGCCGCCCCCTGGTTAGAGCCGCCCACCGCGCGCGCAGATGCACTTCGGCGCGCCGCTGATCTGTACGAGGCGCAGGCTGAAACACTGTTTGATCTGCTCACCCGCGAAGCCGGGAAGACATTGTCCGACTGCGTCGGGGAGCTGCGAGAGGCTGTTGATTTCCTGCGGTATTACGCAACCCAAGGCGAAGATGATCCCGCCCCGGCGCGCGGCCCCATCGCAGCAATCAGCCCTTGGAACTTTCCCCTTGCGATCTTCACCGGGCAAGTCGCCGCTGCGCTGATGGCGGGCAATGCCGTCCTGGCCAAACCCGCCGAGCAGACGCCGCTGATTGCCACCTTCGCCGTCGGACTGCTCCATAAGGCTGGCGTGCCACGGGCCGCGCTTCAGCTCTTGCCGGGCGATGGCGCAACGGGCGCTGCCCTCACACAGGATCCCCGCATCAAAGGGATTGTCTTCACGGGCTCAACCCGAACAGCGCGGTCCATTGCCGAAAGCGCCGCCCGTCATCTGGACCCCGGCACGCCGCTGATCGCCGAAACGGGCGGGCTGAACGCCATGATTGTCGACAGCACGGCCCTGCCCGAACAGGCAGTCCGCGACATCGTCGTCTCGGCTTTTCAATCGGCAGGTCAGCGTTGCTCGGCCCTGCGCTGCCTTTATCTGCAGAAGGACAGCGCGCCGGACATCCTGACCATGATCAAAGGGGCGATGGACGCTCTTGTCGTGGGCGACCCGGCCGAACTTGCCACAGATATCGGCCCGCTGATCGACCAGGCGGCGCACCAAGATATCGCGGCCTATATCGAAACGCACCGCACACGCATCCTTCACCAGGCCCAGGTCCGGGCCCCAAGCCCCTTCATTCCACCAACACTGATCGCCGTCGAAAGCATTGCGGACCTGACCAAAGAAATCTTCGGCCCCGTGTTGCACGTCGCCACGTTCGATGCCGTGGAACTGCCCGAGATTGTCAAGGCAATCAACGCAACCGGCTACGGACTGACCTTCGGCCTGCACACAAGGATCGACAGTCGGGTGCAAGAGGTGTCCGACTGGATAGACGCGGGCAATGCCTACGTGAACCGCAACCAGATTGGCGCCGTCGTGGGCTCGCAACCCTTCGGCGGCGAAGGGCTTTCGGGCACAGGACCGAAAGCGGGCGGGCCCCACTACCTGCCACGGTTCTATGCAACGCCAGCGCACACATCCACAGACATATGGACGGTCCCAGCAGATCAAGGCGCACTGCAACAGACGCTCCTGCGGCCACAAACCCCAAAGGCCGAAGATCAGCTCTGCCCCGGTCCGACCGGTGAATTAAACCGGCTTCGGCTTGAACCGAGGCACCCTGTCCTGTGCCTCGGTCCCGGACCAGAAGCCGCACAAGACCAACGTGACGCGGTTACGCGTCTTGGCGGGCACGCAGTGCTTGTTGAGGGAGCACTCGAACCCAGTGCGCTCACCACGCTTTCCAGGTTTTCTGCAGCGCTCTGGTGGGGCGAGGAGCAAACCGGTCGCCGCTATGCCAAAGCCCTGGCCGCACGTCCGGGACCGATCTTACCGCTGATCACGGGAACGCCTGACCGCGCCCATGTCTGCCGTGAACGCCACCTGTGCATCGACACAACCGCATCCGGCGGCAACGCGGCCCTTCTGGCCGGTTAAGCGGGGCACAACTGCCGCTTCATCTTGTCGCAAATACGCAAAAAAAGAATGGAACGCGCCGCAGGCGCACCATTCGAGCACGCCCCAAAAGGAAAAGGCCCCTGCACTGCAAGGGCCTTTCCACATATCCGGATGGGATCAACGCTTGGAGAACTGGAAGCTCTTCCGGGCCTTGGCCTTACCATATTTCTTGCGTTCCACCACGCGGCTGTCGCGGGTCAGGAAGCCTGCGGCTTTCAAAGCATCGCGCAGGCTCGGGTCATAAAGCTGCAGCGCCTTCGAGATGCCGTGCTTGACCGCACCCGCCTGACCGGAAAGACCACCGCCCTTAACGGTTGCCATCACGTCAAACTGGCCATCGACACCGGCCACCTGAAATGGCTGGCGCAGGATCATTTGCAACACTGGACGGGCGAAATAAACCGCCATCTCTTTGCCGTTAACCACGACCTTGCCCGAACCTGGCTTGATCCAGACGCGCGCAACCGCATCCTTCCGCTTGCCAGTGGCATAGGATCGACCCAGCTCATCGCGCACGGGTTCGCGTGTCACGACGGTTTCGACAACTGGGGCCTCGGCCTCAGCCGGGGCAGCGGCGGTCTCGCCCACGACCTCTTTCAGGTCGTCCAGGGTTTTCACTTCATCTGCCATGTCGCTTAGCTCCGGGTGTTTTTCTTGTTCATGGATGCAACATCCAGAACGGTCGGGTTTTGCGCTTCATGCGGGTGTTCGGCTCCGGCATAGACGCGAAGATTAGTCATTTGCTGACGCGACAGCTTGCCGCCTGGCAGCATGCGCTTGACCGCCTGCATGACCACGCGTTCAGGATGCTTGCCTTCAAGGATTTGCCCAGTGGTGCGCGATTTGATGCCGCCCGGATAGCCGGTGTGCCAATAATTCGGCTTGTTGCGCTTATCACACGTCACCTGCACCTTTTCGGCATTGATGACGATGACATTGTCGCCCATGTCCATATGTGGCGTGAACGAGGCTTTGTGCTTGCCACGCAAGCGCATGGCGACGATCGAGGCAAGACGGCCCAGCACAATGCCTTCGGCATCGATGATGATCCACTGCTTGTCGATGTCCGCCGGTGTTGCGGTGAACGTCTTCATGATTGAGCCCTTTTCGGGAGGTTCGTGTAAGATGGCGCGGTTTTAAGGATCTGGACGACCAAGTCAACGCCCGAAATATCCAATTTACCTAGTGAAATCAGATGGTTGAAATTATGGTATTTAAATACCCCATACTATCGCTGGTTTTTTGGCCACAGCTGCAGAGGATTGAACGAAGATTTTCCGAGTTTTGTACCAGAATCGGCAATTTTCCGCTTATAGTGGTGAAGTAGTTAGTGTGTGTTCAGAGTGAAGGTGTCGCGTATGATTGCTAGTATTTTTGTTCTTTTCGTTGCTGCTGGTATCACCATAGCCACTTTTGTTTACGGCTTCGGCGGGGTTTTCCCGCTGCTGGCCGCACTTACAACGATCGCTCTCTTTTTCCAGAGCGCGGCGTTGGTGATGCGGAAGCGTGCAGCTGGAACGGTCTAAACCGTTTTCTGTCTGCCACAAGTGTTTGCCAATTGAAAAGGCGCCCTGCGGGGCGCCTTTTCTTATGTTTGGGGGACGTGCTAGCCGTGCGACATGCCACGTCCCCTGCAAAACCGCGTTCTTGCCACGGGTGAGATCGTTGCCCATCCTGCCCGTGGGCAGTTCATGGGCAATCGCGGAGTATTGCACGACAACCGTAAACGCCTTGGCCGTTCCCGCTGGAAACACAAAGCTTGGGTGACATGCCGCTTGAAATGGAAAGACTGGCATCGCGCCGTGATGAGCCCCGGCGCCTATACCGAGCTGTTCTTTCTAGACGAGGCCGTCGCCCTTGCGGCCGGCCACCGGCCGTGCGGGCTGTGCCGCAACGCAGACTACAAGGCCTTTCGCTCTGCGGCAGGGATCGACGGCCCGGTGGCAGATATGGATAACCGGCTACATGCCGAACGCGCCGTGCCGCGACAGTTCGTTCAACGGCGCGATCAAGCCGACGCGGAGTCTCTGCCGGATGGCACCATCATTTTCGATGGTGTCCCGAAACTGCTGTTTGACGATGCGATGTTGCCAGTCGGCGCAGGCGGCTATGGCACCGCTGAGCCCCGTGCCAAGGGGCGCGTGCTGGTTCTGACCCCGGCCCTGTCCCGCAAGGCTTTGGCCGCAGGCTATCGCCCGATGCTTGCGCTTTGAGTTTTTCATATCTCTGCGCGTGCCGCGCAGAGACCCGGGGGGGGGGGGGGGGGGGGGGCCGGGGCGGGGGCGAAGAGCGAGAGGAACCACACGAAGCG
>JBCCCA010000171.1:0-7343 GCA_039033735.1 Pseudomonadota bacterium | reverse complement strand
GGCGCGGGTTTGCCGCTTTCCGCAGCAGCTGCAATTCTAGAGGAGATACACCGCTCAGGTGGTTCCGCGGGCGCGTGTCACGCCCAAATGTACACGATGGGCACCTTGCTTCGCCATGGGTCGGACGCTCAAAAGGAAACGTACCTTCCCCGCGTCGCCTCGGGTGCGCTTCGACTTCAGGCCTTTGGTGTTACCGAACCGACCAGCGGAACAGACACGGCGGCGCTGAAAACCACTGCGCGCCACGACGGGTCAGTCTGGCGCATAAACGGACAGAAAATCTGGATCAGCCGCGCCGAGCATTCAGACCTGATGGTCCTTTTGGCCCGGACTACCCCAAGGGCTCAGGTCGAGAAAAAGCATCATGGCTTGTCCGTATTTCTATTGGACATGGAGAGTGCCCGAGACAACGGAATGACCATTCGTCCCATCCGTACGATGATGAACCATGCCACGACCGAGGTTTTCTTCGACGACGTCCCGGTCCCGCCCGAAAACCTGATTGGTGAGAAAGGCCAAGGCTTTCGCTATATCCTGTCCGGCATGAACGCCGAGCGCATTCTGATCGCAGCCGAATGTATTGGTGACGCGAAGTGGTTCATCGAAAAGGCAACACACTACGCAAACGAACGCACCTTGTTCGACCGGCCCATTGGGGCAAATCAAGGCGTTCAGTTCCCGATTGCGGAAGCATATGCCGCCATGCGCGCCGCCGAATTGATGGTGCACAGGGCCGCAGCTTTATATGACGCCGGTGAAAACCCCGGCGAAGAGGCAAACTTGGCCAAGATGCTGGCCGCGGACGCCAGTTGGAAAGCGGCGGACATGTGCGTCCAGACCTTTGGCGGGTTCGGGTTTGCCGAGGACTATGACGTGGAACGAAAGTTTCGCGAAACACGACTTTATCGGGTGGCGCCAATCTCAACCAATCTGGTGCTCTCATATATCGCCGAACATGTGCTTGGACTGCCGCGGAGCTATTGATGCTGGACGCAAAAACGGTCGATCGCTGCAAAGCCTTTGTCGGACGCACGCGGGCGATCACAGACAGTCTTTCACCGGAACCGGCTGACAAGCTGGCTGTTCTGCTCGGTCGGCATGCGGGCAAATATCTCCCGCTTTGTTGGCACTGGGCATATTTCAACGCCGCGATCCCACCCGAGAACGTAGGTCACGATGGACATGAACAATTGGGTCTCTTTCTGCCGGATGTCCCATTGCCGCGCCGCATGTGGGCGGCGGGCGAGATTGACGTGATCTCACCTTTGCGCATTGGCACGCCTGCCACACGTGTGACGTCGATCGAGGATGTAAGCTTCAAGGATGGGAAAAGTGGCATCCTTTGCTTCGTCACGCTTTTCCACGAGATCACGCAAAAGGCTGGATCCGCCCAAGAACCTTCGGGGCAACATGGGTTGGTTCGCGAGCGTCAGACTATCGTCTATCGTCAGCCCGGCCAGCCGGAAACCGCGCTTCGTGCACAGGACGATCCGGTTCCGGACGGCTTCCAAACCATCCCGGACACGACGCTGCTGGCATATTCCGCGCTCACGCAGAATGGCCACCGTATCCATTGGGACCGGGACTTTTGCCGCGATGTCGAAAGCTATCCCGATCTTGTCGTGCACGGTCCGCTTTTGGCAACACTGCTTGCCAATCATGCCTCGACCGAACCCGGCCCGTGTCGTTTCAGCTTTCGCGCATCGGCGCCTGTGTTTGTGACGTCACCCATCCGTATCGATGCAGCAGACCAGTTGCTTGACGCGGGCAAGCGAGCGATCAACATGCTTCGCTCGGATGGGGTTGTCGCTATGACGGCGCACTACCAGGGCCGCGAATAGAAGAAGGGCCGCGAAGATCGCGACCCTTCCGAGTGTCATGGAGATGGGCCAGTTAGGGACCTTGAAGGTTCCATGGACCCAATCAAAGATGTTTTGTCTAAGGTATGCCCTAGACGACGGCCTCCCTGACTGTCCGGACCTCATTCTCCAATATCGCTCTAGACACTGGACCACCTCCTTTCGTTTGTTACCGATGATGAGAAGGTGGCACAGATTTTGTGTCTGTCAAATTGTTTTATACCGGTTGTGCCGTCATTCGCCTCACAATCAGTCGAAATGGCGCCAACGCGATCAACGCAAGTGCAAGTTTTACGCACCAATCGGCTGTCGCAAGGGAAACCCAAAGGGGCGCACTTGGCCCAACACCCAAAAGCGGCAGCATCTCACCCGCCCAAGACACATCGTTGGCTGGCTCAAGAAAGCTGAGGCTTGCAGAAAACGCGATAGTAAAGAACAAAGCAGTGTCCACCGCCGAGCCGACAAAAGTCGAGGCAAGTGGCGCACGCCACCAGCTTCCTTCTCGCAACCGGTCGAATATCGCAACATCCAGAAGCTGCGCCGTCAAAAATGCAACGCCAGACCCAACCGCGATCCGCAAAGTCACAAGCGGCCCGAATTCGCCCATTATCTGCGTGCCAACCAACGAACAGAGAACACCCGTGACAAAACCTACAAAGACGACCTTACGTGCTGTTGGGGCACCGTAAACGCGGTTCATCACATCCGTGACAAGAAAAGCCAGCGGATAGGTAAATGCGCCCCATGTCAGCCATTGACCGAAGAGGAATTGCACAAGGATGTTAGAGGCGACCACAATCGTGGCCATGGCGATGACGCCAGGAAGCAGTCGTGTCATTATATCGGTTCCGTTTTGACAAGGTAGTCGGAGACTTGGCCCAAACTGCGGGACAGCGCGGGTTAACGCCCCGAGATCACTCGGTCAAGCGAAACTCGACGAATTGGGTTGGCGTTCCAGCGGTGCCGTTATTGTCGGAAACCAATGTCAGGCGCAGTCCCTTTTCATCGCGCCAAACGGAAATCCCTTCCAAATTTTCGTATTCCCCCCGCTCACCAGTCCAAAGCGTGACGTCTTCGCTGCCATCCAAACGAACGCGACGAATGCGGTTCTGCCACCAAATGCCCACCACCAGCTTCCGCTCAAGCAAGTAGAGCGCGCCATCATCAGCAAAATCTGCACCAACAATCGCGAAAATATCCCGCTCGGGCAGGAAGCCATCAATCGTCCAAAGGTTGTCGAG
The DNA here is from genome assembly GCA_039033735.1 of Pseudomonadota bacterium. Lineage (GTDB taxonomy): Bacteria > Pseudomonadota > Alphaproteobacteria > Rhodobacterales > Rhodobacteraceae > JAJDOD01. The sequence continues at coordinate 4,243 of JBCCCA010000171.1, read as the reverse complement.
ACCGAGCCGATAAATTGGGAAACCTTCCAGCAAGGGCTTTTCGCTAAAGACATAAACCGTTCCATCGGGCGCAACAGCCGCCGCCTCGAGCTGCCAATTGTCTGCGTGATCCCGGAAGGTCGGATGATCCTTGATCCACGTCGCTGTGCCAAAAACCTCGTCATAGCGCCAGACATGTGCCCAACGTTCGAACGACACCCATGCTCTTCCATCAGGCCCAATCGCAAGGCCTTCTGCGTCCGACCGGTCACCAGCCCGCCGGGCCGCCACCGGGAAGCCGTCTGATCCCAAAATGGGTTCGATGCTGTCGATAACGACAGATGAAATGGCATCATTTGTACGCTCGAAGCGGCCTGTTGCCCACCATCCTCGGTCTGTGACCGCGGTAAAGGACAACCCGTCGGGGGCTACTTCAAGTCCGGAAACACCCTTGATTGCCTCGGTTTCCAACAGGCTTGCGCCAATCGGCTCAAGACCATCAGCACCGGCGAACACAGGCCAGAGCGTCAGGACTATTGCGACAAAACGCGGGTGCATTGCTTTGGCAGGTCCGCAAGAATGTATTCCCGGCGCGGCTTGGGCGCAGGCGCATTGGGATCGGGCGGCGGCGGGTTCAGGATGTTATTGACCCACTCCTGCGCGTCTGCACAACCATCCCCACGCGGCGGCGGTGTTTGCTCGACACAGCCGCGTGCGCCGCGTGGACAGTTGAGGCGTACATGGAAGTGGTAGTGGTGGCCCCACCAGGGGCGGATCTTCCGCAGCCAGCGGCGATCGCCCTTCGCATCCTTGCACATCTGCACCTTCGCACCAGGGAACACGAATATCCGGGCCGTGCGCGGGTCCTTGGCGGCCGCTTTGAGAATTTCATGATGTTGGCGCGACCAGTTGTCGTTGACGAACGCACCGCTCGACCGTCGCATGGAGATCGAAGAAAGGCTTTCACGTTGCGCGCGGCTCAGCTTAAGCGTTGTGGCAGGCCGCATCCAGATATCCACATCAAGGCCGGACTGATGACTGCGGTGGCCGGTCAACATCGGCCCACCTCTCGGCTGCGACATGTCACCGACATAAAGCCCTTCCCAACCGGGCAAGCCCGCCGCGAAACGCGAAAGATCCTGGACATAATCAATCGTTTCGGGATGCGCCCAGTGTCGATTGCGGCTCAGCCGCATGGCCTGCCACGTCGGGCCAGTTTCGGCAAGTTGCTGGCCGCCGGCAAGGCAGCCCCTTGCATATTCGCCAATTGGCTCGGCACGTTGGTTCGATCCAACCTGCTCAGCGCCAAACAGCTCCTTCGCCAAAGGTTGCGCACCCGCCGAAACGGCCATCAGGCAGGCGGCTATGAAGACGGTGAGGATAGTTCTGACCATTGGTCTGCTCGATCTCCCTCGGGTTTTGTCCAGCGTAGCAGAAGAAGCCCCAAAAGAAAGAGGAGGATCAGTGGCAGAACGCCGTTTTGAACGCTGCCCGTGGCAACCGTGACAGCCCCGATCAGGAACGGTGCAAGGAATGACGTTGCGCGACCCGCCAAGCCGTAAAGTCCAAATGACTGCGTCTCGGACCCAACCTCGGAATGGTGCGACATCAACGTTCTGCTTGCCGCCTGAGCGATCCCGCCGAACCCGCCAATCAACACGCCACACACCATAAACAGGCTGTCAGGCACACGATCGAACCAAACAATCACAAGACAGACCACGATCAATGCGATCAGAGAAACGGTGACCACCGGCTTCGGACCAAAGCGTTTGTCCAGCCGACCGCCAACAAAGCTAAAGGCCGCAGCGGCGATAACCGCAATGATCCCAAATACCCCAACCTGCGACACCGACCAATCAAGGACCAGTGCTGCATAGGTTCCACCAAACGCATACAACCCGTTCAAGGCATCGCGATAGAGCATCGAACCACCCAGAAATGAAGCAAGCGAAGGGCGTGACGCCAGACCGCGTATCGTTGTCCCAAGTCTCGCAAGACCATCGGAAAAGGTGGCGCGCGAATTGCTCCGATCCTCTTTGACCCAAAGAAAATACGGGATCATGAACACGGCGAACCAAAGCGCGACAAACGGTCCGACGGCGCGCGTGCCTTCGGATGCACCTGCATCCAAAAGCCCAAAGCCAGGAGGCAAACCGAATACAGTTGCCCCCGACACCTGTTCAACAAGAAGCCCAAGCGATGCCAAAAGCGCAATGAAGCCGCCAAGATAGCCAAACGAAAAACCCGAGCCCGACACGCGCCCAATGTCTTCGCGTGGACCAAGTCCGGGCAATTGGGAGTTGACGAAGATCTGGGCGAATTCGACGGCAACAAACCCAACGCCAAACACGAAAAGTGCGAAGGTCAAGTTGCTTCCATCTGGTTCAGTTACCCAAAGCGATGATGCGCCCAATACGCAAAAGAGAGAAAATACCCCGACCCATACTTTTCGACGCCCTGTCGCATCGGCAAGCGCGCCCAAGATCGGGGCCGCGAAAGCAACGATGAGGCCCGCAATCGTCAGCGTAAATGACCAAAGAGATTGCGCACGCGCATCTGCGGCCTGTTCCTCTAACCCGGCGCCAGCAAAGTATTGGGTTGCTGTCGCGGCAAAGAACGGGCCGAACACAAAAGTCAGAAGGACGGTGTGATAGGGCTGCGAAGCCCAGTCGAAAAAGTACCAGCCAAAGATGCGCTTGTTCATGTCCAGGACCCCCCGCACAGTTCGCTTAAATAGTTGTCGAGGCTGGTAGGCAACCTAGAACTCGGGCGGCCAGGGGCGTAGCGTTTCGGCATTGGCCCACGCCTTTATCCAGGCCGGTAGATCGGAGCTTTCCGGCGGGAAGCCAACGGCCTTGGCCACTTCTGTTGTGGGAACAATTCCTTTGCCACCTGCGACGGCCACCCGAACGACCGCATGTGCGCAGCACTCGGAGTTACGCCAAAGCGCTTGATCAAAATAGACAAAGCGATCGTCCCACCCGACAATCCGGGTCCGTAACTGAAGCCGCTGAAATACCGTGATGCGCTTTCTATAGCGAACCGTGCTGCCCGCGACTGTTCCGTACCAGCCCAATTCCTTCAAAAGCTGCAGCACGCCGAGCCGTTGCAAGGTACCTGACCTGCCAAGGTCCAACAGGGTCATGATCCGACCGTTGTTTAATTCACGGAACGGATCGATGTCCCAAGGCCACACCCGGAACGCACTGACATGCGTGTCCCCAATTGAAAACGCAGGGGCTTTCCGGTTCGAAAGCAACTCTCCTGCAAGGCGAAAGAATGGATACACAAATAGCCTCCGGGTATGCCGTGGGAGTTCTCTCAAATTCGAAAAACTTCAAGTGCGACGTTACGGAAGCCGGGGCTTGCGTCGTCTGCGTCGGGCGCTTAGGTCAGGGCCATGGTAACGATATTCAAGATAATCCTGCTTCTGCTCGACGTGGCATTCTTCATCCTCTTGGTCCACGTGATCATGAGCTGGCTGTTGACGTTCAACGTGCTCAACCTTCGGCAACCTGTCGTAGCGTCAATTTGGGATGGGCTGAGCCGACTTCTTGAGCCGGTATATCGTCCAATCCGGCGGATGCTGCCGAATACAGGCGGCCTCGACTTGGCCCCCTTGATTGCATTCCTGATCATCATAATCCTGCGGGATATCGTCGTGCCTGATCTGGCCCGCGCGTTGGTCTGACGACGCCCAAACCTTTTTGCGAATTTCGGCTCTGGTGGCTTGTTCACCTCTTGTTCAAGTGCGAGACTGTACCAAAGAGCAGTTAAATAAAATCTGAGGCAAACGATGGACGGCGCAGCACCGACCGCCCAAGGCTTATTGTCGGACATATTCGGATTCGACGGTTTTCGACCGATGCAGGAAGACATCGTGGGTGCTGTGACGCGCGGTGATGATGTGCTGGCAATCTTGCCGACGGGTGGCGGAAAGTCCCTCTGTTTTCAGTTGCCGGCGCTGCTGCGACCGGGCCTGACCGTCGTGATCTCGCCCCTGATTGCACTGATGCGTGATCAGGTTCGATCCCTCCGGGAGGCCGGTGTCGCCGCCGGTGCACTGACCAGCAGCAATACGGAAGAGGAGACCGACGCGGTCTTCCGCGATCTGAACGAAGGCCGCCTAAAATTGCTATACATGGCCCCGGAGCGTTTGGCCTCGGGCGGGACAGAACGATTGCTTTTGCAGGCAGGCGTCACGCTTCTGGCCGTCGACGAAACCCTAGTGTCTGACAGTGGGGTCACGATTTTCGACCGG
>JBCCCA010000170.1:0-7363 GCA_039033735.1 Pseudomonadota bacterium | reverse complement strand
GTCGCAAGCGCATAAGTGCGTCCAAGAAGCCTGCGAGAGCTATGTGGCAAGCGATATGAAAAGCGATTTGATTGCGCTTCTGCCGCGGTTGCGGCGGTTTGCGCGATCACTGACCCGTTCGGTGACCGAAGCGGACGACCTTGTGCAGGAAGCGTGCTTGCGGGCATTGTCGCGCGCGCACCAGTGGGATCCGACGCAACCACTTGATCGCTGGATGTTTCGGATCACCCGAAACCTTTGGATCAGCGAAATGCGCAAGCGCAGTGTGCGCACCGGGCAAGGTCATGTGCCCGCCGAAGAAGCGACCGAGCTGGTTTCCCAGGAAACAGGCGAAAATCGTGTCCTGGTCGCTGATGTTCAGGCGAGGATTGCAGCGTTGCCGGATGACATGTCGTCCCTTTTGCTGGCAGTATCGGTCGAAGGTTATAGCTATGCCGAAGCGGCCGAATTGTTCGATATCCCCGTTGGCACCGTGATGAGCCGTATTCACCGCGCGCGCAAGACGCTGGCCGGGGCACTCTGCGACAGTGGAGGACGGAAAGAGTGACTGTGTCCGAGGAAAAACTAAGCGCGTTTCTGGATGGCGAATTGTCCGAGGCAGACGCCCGTGCCGTTGAAGCGGCTTTGGCCGAGGATCCATCGCTTCAGGCAGCGCTTGAGGCGTTGATGACAGCCGATACGGCGGCGCAGGATGCGTTCGACATGATGCTGAACGAACCGGTGCCCGCGGCCCTTGCCGCGACCGTCCGTGACGCGCCCGAAGCCGGTGTTGCCAATATCGCGGCCCCACCTGAGGGTAGCAAATGGTGGGCCGCTGCCGCTGTCGTGCTGGCCTTAGGCCTGGGCGGCGCAGGCGGGTATATGACCGGGCTAACCCAAACCCCGACCATAGCGGCGGCGCCCGGCTGGCTGGTCGACATTGCGGACTACCACGCGGTGTATGCCGGCCAAACCCGGCATCTGGTTGAAGTCGGCGCCGACGAGGCCGAGCATATCCGCACATGGTTGACCCGCACCGTGGGGGCAGACGTTCCGACCCCCGACCTGACATCGCACGGCCTGACCTTCCGCGGTGCCCGGTTGTTGGTGGCTGCGGGCAAACCGGTGGCACAATTGATGTACACCGATGCAGAGGATCGCGTGGTTGCCCTGTGCCTGATCGCGACCGACACACCGCGCGACGGGACCGCAACCCAAACGATCGGTTCGTTCGATATGGTGTCGTGGGGCGGTGATGGGGCCAATCTGGTGATAGTCGGCGACCAAGGGCGCAGTGATCTGGAAGCCATTGCCGCCACGGCCGCGTCCGAGGCCTGAGGCACGTGGCGGACCATGCCATCACCGAGGTTTTCTTGGATGATGGTCGGGAATTACTTGTTTGCCCACAGTGCGATGCGCTTTACAGATCGCGCGTGGTTGGCAAGGGCGATCAGGCGACGTGCACCCGGTGCCACACGGTACTGGCGGCGCCCAGACGCAAGGCGGGCATGCTGATTATCTGCCTGGCCCTGGCCACCGTGATCCTTATCTTTGCGGCTGTCTTCTTTCCCTTCCTCACACTCGAAGCACAGGGGTTTCGCAGCAGCTCGTCGCTTCTGGACATCGCACTCAGCTTTTCCCATGCCGGATTGCGCGCTCTGGTCTTTCTGATGCTGGCGCTTGTGCTGGCCATCCCGGCGGTGCGGGCCAGCCTGCTGATCTACGTGCTGACGCCGCTGGCGTTCGACCGTACGCCTTCGGCCTTTGCGGCCCCGGCGTTTCGTCTGGCACAGAACATGAAGCCTTGGGCCATGGCCGAGGTGTTTGCCCTTGGTTGCGCTGTTGCTCTGGTCAAGATCACCGAACTTGCGCAAGTGTCCTTGGGGCAGGCATTCTGGATGTTCGCCGTCCTGGTGGGGCTGGTTGTCATTCAGGACAGATTCCTGTGTAGTTGGTCGGTATGGAACGCGCTCACCAAACCCAACCGGTCCTGACGGCGCGCGCGGCCCGGCTGGTGGGCTGCCAGCATTGCGCGAAAGTCTGGCCCCTGGGCACGGAACGGTGCGAGCGCTGCGGCGGGCGGCTTGCGTCCCGCAGTCCGAACAGCTTGCAGCGGGTTTGGGCGTGGTGGTTGGCGGGGCTGATCGCCTATGTACCGGCCAATATCGAACCCATGCTGGTGACGCGAACCCTTGCCGGCACTCAAGAGGCCACGATTGTCGGCGGCGCGGTCGAGTTGTTTGTCTATGGCAGTCCCGGCGTTGCCTTTGTGATCCTGATGGCCAGCGTAGGCATTCCGGTGGCCAAGTTCCTGTGTATCGCCTATCTCGCCTGGTCCGTTGGGCGGCGCGATCCGTCATTACCTGGGCCCCGGCATATGGTGTATCATGTGGTCGAATATATCGGACGCTGGTCGATGATCGACGTCTTTGTGGTGGCGATCCTGTCATCCCTTGTCCAGTTCAGCGCGGTTGCAACGATATCGCCGGGACCCGCAAGTCTTGCCTTCGCGCTTTCGGTGATCTTTACGATGTTCTCGGCGCAAAGCTTTGATTCCAGACTGATCTGGGACAACCTCGAGCCGGCGGAGCCAAGGCGTTGACCGATCAGATTCCCGAATTGCCAGTTTCGGGCGCGCGCCGCACGCTTTGGGAACGCGCGTCAATCGTGTGGCTGGTGCCGCTTGCTGCGCTTGTGGTCAGCCTATGGGTCGCATGGGAGAGTTATTCCGACAGGGGGCCCCTGATCGAGATTGTATTCAACGAAGCGACAGGCATTCGCTCAGGTGAGACCGAGCTTCGGTTTCGCGATGTCCAGGTCGGGATCGTCGAAGATGTCGGGTTTTCCGACAGCCTAGATACCGTCCGGGTCAGCGTACGTTTGGACAGGGAAATTGCCGCTTACGCTGATGCGGGCGCATCGTTCTGGATCGTGCAGCCCGAAGTTTCGGCGCAAGGCGTCAGCGGGCTGGATACGGTGTTGTCGGGCGTCTTCATCGAAGCAGCCTGGGACAGTGAACCCGACGGTCTTCAGTCTGAGCATCTTGGCAGCAGCCGCGCCCCGTTGATGCAAAGTGGCCAATCCGGACTGACCTTCCGGCTGACCGCGGGACAAGGGGTGCAATTGTCGGGTGGCGCTCCGATCCTGCACAAAGGCGTTGAGGTCGGGCGGATCGGGCCACCAGCGCTGACGCCCGATGGCACCGTCGCGCGATCGGATGCGATTGTCTTTGCGCCCTATGATCGTCTGATTTCCTCGAACACTCGGTTTTGGGACACGTCCGGCTTCACGTTTTCGCTGGGGGCCAATGGTGCGGCGCTGGACTTTTCCTCTATTGCCACGCTGATCGCGGGCGGCGTTGCATTTGACACTGTGGTGTCCGGGGGAACTCCCGTCTCGGACGGGGCAGACTTTGTCGTTTTTGCTGACGAAAGTGCGGCGCGGGCAAGCCTGTTTCAGGACAACGGCGGTCCGGTTCTGAACCTTACGGCTATTTTTGAGGATAACTTTAGCGGTCTGAGTGTCGGCGCCCCGGTGACATTGGACGGCGTGAATGTGGGCGAAGTGGCGAACTTGAACGGCATCGTCGACATCGACCGCTTCAGCGATACAAATGTGCGGCTGTCGACCTCGATGGTGCTGCGGACGTCAAAGCTTGGGCTTGCGGAAACGACCCAGAATGAGGCCCTAAACTTCCTCTCTGACCGGGTGGAAAACGGCCTGCGCGCCCGTTTGGCCTCGGCCAGTATTCTGACGGGCGGGTTGAAGGTAGAGTTGTTAGACGTGCCGGGCGTTGCACCGGCAGCCCTGGATCGGGACGGCGAGCCATTCGCTATCATCCCTGTGGCGCCTGCCGAGATCTCGGATGTGTCCGCCACCGCCGAAGGCGTGATGGAGCGGATCAACAATCTGCCGATCGAAGAGTTGTTGGAGGCGGCGACGGCCTTTCTGACCTCAGCTACAACTTTGACCAGCAGCGACGATGTGAAGGCGATCCCGGGCGATGTGCGCGGGCTGGTGTCTGATATGCGAGGTGTCACCAGTTCCGAGGCGATACAAGCTATCCCGGGGCAGGCGACGGCGCTTTTGACGGAATTGCAGGCGCTGTCTGGCGATCTGCGAGCGATTGCGTCGCAGATTGAAACGGCCAAGACAGTTGAGCGCATGGTTGCGGCCGTTGATGCGGCATCTGCTGCAGCCGAGAGCGTTGGGTCAAGCGTGGAAGGGGTTCCAGCGTTGGTGGAACAGCTTTCGGCGGTTGCGGCCAAGGCCCAAGCCCTGGAACTGCAGACGGTGGTCGAGGAGCTGACGTCAACCGTTGCCGCAGCACGCGGATTGTTGACGGCTGACGGAACTCGTGCGCTGCCCGAGCGTCTTGGATCGGCTTTGGGCGAGCTTGAAGCGTCGCTGACCGAACTGCGCACTGGCGGTGCCGTGACCAATCTGAATGCCGCACTTGCCTCGGCCGGGTCGGCCAGCGAGGCAGTTGAACAAGCGGCGGCCAACTTGCCCGCAGTGATCGAACGGCTGGAAGCGCTCGCCGCAAGCGCATCGGCGACCGTCACAAGTTTTGGCGAGGATTCCGAACTGAACCGGACCGCGCGGGCAGCCCTGCGCGATCTTCAGGAGGCGGCGCGCGCGATCGAACGTCTGGCTCGCACGCTGGAACGCAACCCGAACTCAATCATCCTTGGACGGTAACCCATGCGCTTTTTGTCTTCTGTCCTGCTGATCACCTTGGCCTCGCTCCTTTCCGGCTGCGGCGAAACCCAGGAACCGGTTCGCTTTGCCACCCCGGCGTCCCCTCCGGTTGCGCGGGTCTCTATCCCTCTGTCGTCCATTGCGGTTCGTGAGGTTTCGCTGCCAAGCTATGCCACGGAAGAGGGCGTTGCGACGGTCGACGCCAGCGGGGCGATTATCATCACACCGGACACGTTATGGGCCGATGAGCCGTCGCGCGCCGTCACGTTGCGCCTCACCAGTGCGCTGGCGGATGCGACAGGCCGTGTCGTTGCCTCGGACCCGTGGCCGTTTTCGGCGAATCCGGATGCCGTCGTCGAGGTTCGGGTTGAGACCTTCATCGCCGAAGAGGCAGGCCGTTTTGTCGCTGAGGGGCGGTACTATGTGGCGCATGAGGACGAGGAGCGGACAGATCACGCGCATAAGTTCGAATTGATCGAGCCGTTCGACCCTGCACGGGGCTTTCCCGGCATTGCCGCGGCGCGCGCGGAGGTCATCGCAGCCCTGGCCGAGGATATCGCACGGCGCGGGCTTCGCTGAGCCAGGCGCGTTAGCGTTTTTCGGGTGTTCCGTGTTCCAGGCAAACGGTGACTAGATAGAACAGTTCTGCCGGGGTGAAAGGCTTGGCCAAAAGCACTGTCGCGCCAACGGTGCGCGCCGTTTCGCGGATCAGTCCACTGTTGCTATGTTCGTGATCTGGCCCGGTGAATGCCCCCGAAATAGCAATAATCGGCACCTCTTTTTTCATCAACTGCTTGATGGTTGAAATCAGGGTCACGCCGCCCACCGCATTGTGCTTGCCCTTTTCCTTAATGAAGATGTCTGTGATGATCAGATCAACCTCGTTTTGCTTCACATAATCCAATGCCTCGGCCACCGTAGGGAACAAAACGACTGTGTGATCTTCTGTCTCCAACAATTCCTGCAGCTGACCCGCAAGAATAGCATCATCTTCTAGGACGAGAATATGGGCCATGATTATTCGAGCTCTGCCAGGGCGGATTTAATTGCCCGGGTCAACTGAGCCGGAGCCGCCGGCTTTTGCAAGAGCTGACCTTTGACCTGGCCCATTTCTAACGCTGAATAGCCGGTGTAGCCCGAGAAATATATGATCGGCAAAACAGGATTTATCTCACGCGCTTTCTCGGCTAACGAGAACCCACCGATTTCACCGGGCATCACGACATCCGTCAGCAATAGGTCAATCTGGGGATTGAATTTCAGAAGATCATACGCTTCTTTCCCGTTCGCTGCCGACAAAACCTTGTAGCCAAGCTCTTCCAGCAACGTCGTGGTTGTTTCCAGGATTTGTGGTTCGTCTTCTGCTAGCAGGATCATTTCGCCATTGCCCATTATGATCTCGTCCGCCTCGGGTTTTGTGCGTCGGGCGCCGTCACGCGTGCCACGTGGCAGTGTCAATTGAACGGTCGTGCCGATCCCTTCTTCCGAATAGATGCGCAAATCGCCGTCGGCTTGGCGGGCGAAGCCATAGACCATTGACAGACCAAGTCCGGTGCCCGAATTTGTGTCTTTGGTCGTGAAAAATGGGTCCGTTGCACGGGAAAGGACTTCATCGCTCATTCCTGGCCCGTTATCTGTGACCGAGACTTCGACGAATTGATCGGGTCCGTCTTGCGAAGCGACTTGTGTTCCGTCAACTCCCTTGTGTCCAATGGCCCGGGCTTTGATCGTGATCCGGCTTCCTTTGCCGCTGCGCAGGATTGCGTCGCGGCTGTTGAGGACGAGGTTCAAAAGTGCGCTTTCAAGCTGAGCAAGTTCGCAAAAGATCATGAGGTCAGGGTCTTCGGCCTCGAATGTGAGCTGGAACGATGACTCGATCATCGGCCGCACAAGCTCTTCAAACGTGCGGAAGACTTCGCGGACACTTGTACTGACGGAAAGGCCTGGTTGGCGCCGTGCAAAGGCTGTCAGTCGTGTCGTGACCGAACGGGCGCGCTGAACAGCACCTTCAGCTACTTTGAGATGTCGGTTGCGCCCGGTTTCGTCCTTTGCGTTGCCGGCTAAGAAGATCGATGTGAGCAGCGTGGTCAGGTGATTGTTAAAGTCGTGCGCAATACCGCCCGTCAATTGGCCCAAAGCCTCAAGCCGCCCTTTGCGTTCGACGACCTGACGGTTCCGTTCTTCGTCAGATACATCGTCAAAGACGACCACCGTGCGAATGTCGGTGTCAACGTTGTCCAGGGTCGAGCTTTCCAGGCGGACATATCGGTGGCTTTCGCCTGCATTCGGACGGTTCATAAGGTGCGTCGAGAACCGCAGTTCAGCCCCGGCAATGGCCCGCCGGATTGGATCCGCACTGGCATCCAGTGGGTGCATATCCTCGACGTCGAGGAACTTGACCTCATTGGGCCACTCAAACGGAACCGGGGTCGAAAGCCCGCCCAAGAAATGCCGCGCCTGATTGTTGATGCGCACCACCTGACCTGCCGCATCAAAGGCCATGATACCGCTTGTGGTTGAATCGAAGATGGTCTCCAGCTCTCTCTTAACCGTCGCGATTGCAGCCGCAGCGGCTGCCCGGGTCCGAATGATCTGAACTGAAAAGGCCAAGGCCAGAAACAGTAAGGTGCCACCGCCAAACCCAAGGGCCGTGAGCATTCGGGTGCGGGTCCAGAACTCGGCC
>JBCCCA010000169.1:0-7379 GCA_039033735.1 Pseudomonadota bacterium | reverse complement strand
GTGATCTCGCCATCGCCGGTCGCCTCAAGGCTGTCGACGAAGGACATCATCTTCTGACCCATCGCGTCCTTACCGCCCCAGCGGTTGATCGACGCGACAACGTCTGCACCTGTCACAGGTGCCCCATCATGGAACTTCAGCCCAGCGCGCAATGTCATTGTGACGGTTAAGCCATCGTCAGACCGCGTTACAGTATCTACCATTTGTGGTTGGATGTTCCCCGCCGTGTCCAGCGAGAACAGTGTGTCATAGATCATATAACCGTGGTTGCGGCTGATATAGGCGGTCGTCCAGATCGGATCGAGGATCTTAACATCCGCATGCGGAATAACCCGCAAAACTGTTTCGGCAATTGCAGCAGGCGCAAGCGCGCTCAGCCCGACGGTCAGCGCAGCAGCCGCTGCGGCCCCCTTCAGGGCGCTGCGATGAAGATAATGCAGCATCGTATTCTCCCGTTGTTGAATCCCGAAATTTTTTCTGATCGGGTAAGCTAACTATTGAAGCGGAAAAGATTTGAGTCAAACGTATCCTGTATACACACCGGATATCGTGAACGAAGGGGCCTCTTAAAATGGCACAAAATGCACTTTGGCAGATGTCGGCATGTGACGTCGCAACCAAGATCGCAAGTGGCGAGGTATCTGCGCGCGACGTGGCAGAGGCCAATATTTCCCGAATGAATGATAGAAATCCTGCTATGAACGCGGTGGTGCAAGACCTTAGCGAGAGTGCGTTAGAAGACGCCAAGCGCCTTGACGAGGCTTTTGCCAAATCCGGTCCCGTCGGCCCGTTGCACGGTGTGCCGATCACGATCAAAGACAACATCGATCAGGCCGGAATATCGAATCCCAACGGCGTTCCTGCGTTCGCGCAAGTCGTCGCGACTGAAGACAATCCCTTTGTCACGAACCTCAAAAACGCAGGCGCAGTGGTCATCGGACGCACCAACACGCCCGAGTTTTCGTTTCGCGGCACAACCGACAATCCGCTTTATGGCCGCACGTTCAACCCCTGGAACGAGTGGGCCAGTGCAGGCGGGTCCTCGGGCGGGGCATCATCGGCGGTGATGTCGGGCATGGGCGCGATTGCGCACGGCAATGATATTGGCGGCTCTTTGCGGTTTCCGGCCACCTGCACCGGCGCGGCAACGGTCAAGCCCGGGTTGGGCCGAACTCCTGCCCATAACACGTCCGCACCAACCGAACGTGGTCTTTTCGCACAGCTCACGTCTGTGCAAGGCGTGATCTGCCGCGAGGTGCGCGATGTGCGCCTCGCCATGCAAAGCTGCATTGGCTATTCGCCGCTCGATACATGGCAAGTGCCGATGCCCTGGAATGGGCCAAAAATCGACGGCCCGATCAAGGTCGGATTTACCAAAGACACCTATGGGCTTGATCTGCACCCAGCGGTCGAAGCGGCCCTTGATACAGCGCGCGATGCGCTGGTGGACGCAGGTTATGAGGTCACGGAAATCGACGTGCCAAGCGTCTGGGACATCGGTAAAGAAGCGACGCGTACGCTCTTTGGCGAGGTCAATCAGATTATGATGGACGCGATCAACGATCATGGCTCTGATGACTTCAAAACCTACTTCAATCACTGTTTTGACATCGCGCCGCCGTATGAAGGCAAAGACTTGATCCTGGCCAATGGGCGTCGCACGAAATACGTGCGGGAATGGATGGTCCTGCTGCACGAATACCCCCTGATCCTAACGCCGTTCCTGCTGCAGCCTACCTATGCCCACGCCCGCGACTACGAAGGACGTGACGGAGCCGAGGATATCATGCTGCGCAGCTTTTATTCCTTTGCCATGAATTACATGGGTTTGCCTGCGGGGAACGTGTCGGCCAACTTCAACGATGGTTTACCCATCGGCGTCCAAATCGTCGGCCAACGCTTCCGCGAGGATCTGATCCTCGACGCGTGCGAGGCCGTAGAAAGCCGCGTCGGCGTCATGGCCAAGCACCTGTTTGAGCGGGGATAAATCGACTGACAGACTCAGTTTGCCGGGATCGTCTGCATCGAACCCATAGCGGACATTGGTAGCAAAAGCAGCGAAAGACTGCTCTGAGCCCGTAGCGACGCATTCTGTTCTTTGGGCGAACTGACCTAATCGGTAGTGACCCGACATTGGTATTTGTCGATTCGACCAAATTTCCGCCTTATGCCCAACCTTCGAAAAGATGCTGCGGTTGCGGCCCGATTTGCTGATTGCGCCTGGGCCCATGTCTACCACCGACAAAGGCTCGAATTCTCTCATTGACGCGACCCATTGCGGCTGGCTTGCGGCTGATTTCTAGCCAGGTGGTACGTTCATTGATGTGTGCGAAGTCGCTGTAGAAACGGCGCACGTGAATTTAAAAGATCATTTCGCAGACTGCGTTGATCCGTGACTTACCGTGCGCACGGCCCTTTCGCCAAGGGCAATGGCGGGGGTGAGACGAGATAGGCTCATAAATGCTGTCATTGCCGCACCCAGGGATCGTGCCATCCTTTAGGCCGCTCAGTGCTTAGGGTATGAAGATTACAGAAGGTGCGTTTCAAGACGCGATAACCAAAATTGTTCCAAGATGGATCATCTGAGTTCAAGAACCTTCGCACAACTCGATGAGTGCGGCGCAAAAGGTCTCGGGTCGTGCCAGCATCGGAGCATGTCCGCAGTCCAGTGATATACAGCGCGCGCCTGGCACGAGGCGTTGCATCTGGCGTTGCGCGGCGAGCGGGATGGAGCGGTCGCCGATGCATTCGATGTAAACACGCGGCACGCGACCAAATTGGGCGTTTGTCAAAACAGGTGCGGCGCTTCGGACCGCTTCGGGAAAGGGTGTCAAACACCGTGCGGTTGCGCGTGCGTCGGCAGGCTTGCAATCATGGAAAAAAACCTCAACGGCTGCTTCGACAGGCACCTGACTGGTTGTTTGCTGCGCGTTCCAGTTCAGGTGCGGCCCGATCCCCCAGCCCGGGGCTTGCTGCGCCGCAATTTCGCTGTAGTTCGTTTTCGAAGGCAACATGAACCCTGCCACATATGCAAGCGTGGCGATGCGATCTGGTCTTGCTTCCGCCAGGGCTGAGGCAAAAACACCGCCGCCTGAGTGGCCGACGGCGATGAGTGGTCCGCCAATTTTATCTACCAATCCAGTCAAGCGCCTCATCGCGGTTTCAAACGTCTCAGCCACCTGATCCACGCCGGGCTCTAATTGTCCAAGGGGATCTCCCACGACGACAGTGTGTCCCGCCTTTGACAAATGCGCTGCCGTTTGCTCCCAGATCCACGGACCCGCCCATGCGCCATGGATCAAAAGATACGTCAGCTGCCCATCACGACGCATAGGTTTTGGCGTACATCTCGCGCATGTGGCCAGACACGGTCGTGGGCGGGAACTTTGGGGTTTCGCCCGGCCCCAGACAGCTGGAGATACAAGCGACCTCGTAATCCGGATTGCCAGAGTAAAAAAACGGCACCGAGTAGCGCTCTTTCCCGGTTGCATTCACAACGCGGTGCAGCGTCGAGCGGTACCGTTCGTTGGTCCAACGTGCGATCATGTCACCGAGATTGACGATATAGGCGTCTTGCATCGGCGGCGCGTGGACCCATCCAACCGTGTCGTCCCAGACTTGGAGCCCGCCGACCTCGTCCTGCGCCAATATGGTAAGCCCACCCCAGTCAGTATGGGCACCGCAGCCCTTTTCGTTCGGCGCCGCATGCGCTGGCTGTGGTGGATAGTGGATAAGCCGCAAGCCGCATTGAGGGTCGGTGCAAAAGCCATCGAAGTAGTCCGCGGCCAGATCAAGCGACAGCGCGACTCCACGCATCAAAACCGCGCCAAAGGTTTCTAGCTCAAGGTAGTAGCGATCCATGACGTCTTGGAACTGCGACATGCCAGCGGGCCATTGGTTTGGGCCATGGTTGAACTTTCCAGCGAGGACCGCCGGGTGATCTGGCTCAAGGTGACGACCGCTATAAAAGCTCTCTTTCAAATCGGGCGGCGCGCCAGCTTCCAGCGTCTGAGCGCGCATCGCTTCGTAGCCGCGATTGCAGCTGGACAGCTTCATGTCCACAGCAAGTTTATGCGCTTCAGGAAGATCAAAAAAGGCAGCGCTTTGTTTGAAAACTTCTGACCTCAATTCGGGCGCGATACCGTGACCGACGATATACATGAAACCTTTGTCTAAACAGGCCTCTTTGATCGCACGTGCAACCGCCCTTTGTGCTGTGGCGTCCCCGCTAATCAACCCAGAGACATCGACGACCGGAAGCGCTGCGGCACCAAGGTTCTTAGCGCTCAGCGTCATTGGTCTTTCGCTTCAAATAGCATGATGATGGCTTGCGCCCGCAACACAGACGGCATCATTTCCAAAAATCCGCATGCTGCGCGACAATGCCGTCTTCAAGCTCGGCATATGGGCCGCGCACTTCGATCTCACGTTGACCGGCGGCCAAGACGACGCGGCATTCAAGGTCTTGCGTCAAATTTTCTTCATTGTCGCCGGTCAGTTCGGCAAGGCGTTTCTCGGTCATTCCAAAGACAACCGCGCCAACTTCGGCCCAGTAGATCGTTCCGGAACACATCGAACAGGGCTCAACGGACGTGTAAAGCGTCGCCCCCCGCAGAGTTTCGATGTCAAAGCGCCGCGCGGCATCGCGGGCCAAGTTCGCCTCGGCGTGGCCCGGGCCTTTGTCGACGCTGTGGTTATTCTTGCCTTCTGCGAGAATTGTGCCGTCAGCAGCCACAAGGACCGCTCCAAACGGATGATTACCTTCTACGACAGCTTCATCTGCGAGCTCCATGGAGCGTTTGAGAAACGCTAGGTCTTGATCTTTGGTAAACATTTGGCCTCTGAATCACCCCACAAAAATCTTAGGCCAACCATGCTGGGGTGGAAGACAAACCGCACCTAGGCCTGAAAGTGGTGGTGGAAAATCAGTCCGAAATTTACCCATCTGCCTGAAAATCAATCAATCACTCCGAAAATTTGCCTGTCTTGTCGCTTTCGTTGGCAGGTTTCGCAGTTCTGCTTTTGTTTGGTGCTGCATCAGCACTGGGGCGGGATGTCCTTGGGCTCATTCATCTGGAAACGCACTGGAGCGGAGAGACCTGTCTTTATGATCAACTCCATCAAAAAGCTGACATGCATTGCTTTCTCCGTGGCTGAATATCCTTCGCAGCGAAAGAATAGAAATATGAAAAAACCAATGAAATCATCCCTTGCGGCCCTCGTGCTGGCGGCGTCTGTGCCAAGCATGGCGTCCGCGCTAGACAAGGTCACCTATCAGCTGGACTGGTTGCCGGGCGGTGACAAGTCGCCGATCTATATCTGCGTGCAACAAGGCTTTTGCGAAGAGGCTGGGATCGAGATTTCGATCGAACCTGGGCGCGGATCATCCGAGGCGATCACCAAGCTTGCCACAGGGTCATCCGATATCGGTTCTGCCGGGCTTGGCGCCCTCATGGCGGCCCGCGCGACCGAAGACGTTCCGGTCACAGCCGTTATGTCGGTTTTCAACACCGGACCGCATGCGTTCTACACGACAAAAGACCAGGGCATCAACTCGCTGACGGATGTCAACGGCAAGAAGATCGCAACCTCGCCTTTCACCGCGTCCAACGTCTATTTGCCCTTGGTGCTCGCCGACAACGGCATGACGGAGACGGATATCGAGCTAACAAAGGCCGATCCCGGCGCACTTGGTCCGCTTTTGATGACTGGCCAACAGAACGCGATCATCGCCTGGCTGACCGATGTTACACGCTACACGACGCAGGCCGAAGAGGCGGGCAAAGAGATTGTCGTTCTGCCTTGGGCGGACGCCGGCCTGGTTCTTTATTCCGCATCCTTGGTCGCTAGCGATACGTTCTTGGCAGAGCGCCCGGAGGTGGCGAAGCGCTTCATCGCGGCGTTCAAAAAGTCACTCGAGTTTGCTCAGGCCAATCCCGATCTTGCTGGGGAAAGCGTTGCCGCGATGGTGCCGGAGCTTGACGCCGCTTACATCACCTCGGCCTGGGGGGACGCGTCGGTGCTGGTGTTCAATGACGTCACTGAAAAAGACGGGCTTGGCATGTTTGAAGCCGAACGCCTGGCCGCCACTTGGGAACGCGTCGCCGCCGCGCAGGGGTTCGATCCAGCCGCCCTTGACCCCGAGGCGATTGTCGACCGCTCGTTCCTGCCGGAGTAATCCGGTTTGGCAAAATCGCAAAGCGCGATATCCTTTGATGGGGTCGGCCAGGTGTTTTCAACCGAGGCCGGCCCCCTTGAAGCCCTCAACAATGTGTCATTGAACATCGCTCAGCATGAGTTTGTTGCGGTTCTTGGCCCGTCAGGCTGTGGCAAATCGACTCTTTTGCGCCTGACCGCGGGACTTATGCCGTCAACGAGTGGGCAGGTACGCGTCTTCGATCAGCCAGTTAAACAGCCGCGCGAAGATATTGGCATCGTGTTTCAAAACCCGACATTGCTGCCTTGGGCCAGTGTCGAGGATAACGTGGTGTTTCCGGTCAAACATATGCGAGGCCGGGTCTCTTCCGAAGACCGTGTCCGCGCGCGCGAGATCATCGCAACAATCGGTCTTGAAGGGTTCGAGACACGGCGCCCAGACGAATTGTCGGGCGGGATGCAACAACGCGTGGGGATTGCGCGCGCGTTGTTTTTGAACCCCGATATCCTGCTGATGGACGAGCCGTTTTCGGCACTCGATGCCTTGACCCGCGATGCGATGGGCTTTGAGTTGTTGCGCCTGTGGCAGGCCAGCCCCAAGACCGTGATGTTCATCACCCATTCGATCCCTGAGGCCGTGCTGCTCGCCGACCGCGTGCTGGTTATGAGCGAACGCCCAGGCCGCGTGATTGGCGACTTCAAAGTTCCCATCGGGCGCCCACGAACCGACGATGCGCTGCGCGACAGCTCTGTGCAGGACTTCATCGCCCATTTACGCAGCCTTTTGATCAAAAGGGACACCGCCGTCGCATGACCCCAATCCTCAAACGGATGATCAATGCGCCTGGGATGTTGCCCGCGTTGACCTTCGCAGCCATCTTGATCGCCTGGGAAGTAGGCACGCGGATATTTGCGGTGCCCTCTTATATCTTACCTGCACCCAGCCGGATTTTCGGCGGCTTTGACTCGATCCCATTCACCCGGTGGGTAGAGCATATCTGGGCGACATTGCGGGTCGCGCTGATCGGCTACTTGGTGGCGATTGCGGTATCGCTACCCATCGCCATTGGCTTGACCAAGTCAAAGCTTCTCAGCCGCACGATCTATCCGTTGCTGGTGGTCATCCAATCGGTTCCGGTGGCAAGGCAGGACCGACGCGTACGGTCCTCTCGTGTACCCATCTCCGCAAAAGTTGTGGCGGACATGATGAACACCGTCGGCAT
>JBCCCA010000168.1:0-7403 GCA_039033735.1 Pseudomonadota bacterium | reverse complement strand
CAGTTCCAGTATGACCCGCGTGATCCTGTTTAACAAACCAATGGGTGTATTGCCGCAGTTCACGGACGAGAAATCCCCGTCGCCGCGCCCCACCCTGACGGGGTTCGGGCTGCCTAAAGGTGTCTATGCCGCCGGTCGGCTAGACCTTGACAGCGAAGGGCTGCTGGTACTGACCGACAATGGAAAACTGCAAGCCAAGATCGCAAGCCCCAAGGCGCGGACCCAGAAGACATATCTGGTTCAGGTTGAAGGTGCCCCCAAGGCAGAGGACCTTGCGCCGCTGATCGCCGGAATGGACCTGAAAGACGGGCCGACGCGCCCAGCGAAAGCGCAATTGATTGACCCCCCCGACCTTTGGCCGCGCGACCCGCCCGTGCGGGTGCGCAAAACCGTACTGGACTCATGGCTTCAGATCACCCTGACCGAGGGGCGTAACAGACAAGTGCGCCGTATGTGCGCGGCCATCGGATTTCCTTGTCTGCGGTTGGTACGCTGGCAAGTCGGTCAATGGTCGCTCGAGGGGCTTGCTCCCGGCACGTGGCGTGACGCCTGACGTCCTGGGTCAAAGTGCAAGGCAGATCAGGCGGGACAGTCCGCCCAGTTCACCTGCGCGGTGGCGCTTTCATCAAATGTCGCGCTTGCCTCAACACCGCCCGACCTCAGCACCGCACGGGCCCCAACAATCTCGGATCGGGCGACGGTGATTTCGCGCGCCCCGATCGTGTCGTCCACATCGATGGTAAAGGCTACTTCCGATCCTGCAGGCATTCGGTCAAGCACCATGGAAAGCATCTTATCACCATCCGCGACCTTGGGCGTGCCGATAACGCGCTGAACGCCTGTGACAAGCTCGAACGGTTGATAGACTTCGACGCCCGCGCCGCGCTCGGTCACATCAAAGATCAACTTCCCCGCAGACCCCGTCAGATCAAGGACGAACTCCAGTGCGCTGTCCGTGCACACACCGGTATCGGACACAATTTCGAACCGGTCCTTTGGGGCCCCTTCGATGAAGCGAACGAAAACGTCAGCCGCAGCAGGTCCTGCGGTCGATATCGCGAGCGTAGTTATAAGCGGGAGGTGCTTCATGATGTGCTTTCTGTTTACAAGTCTCATGGATGACATCGTCCGGCAAACCCAAAGATCAAGGGCGGCGCCTAGGTTCCGGCTGCAATCTGACCCTGGGAAAGTGCGGCTATAGAACCGTCTATCGTCCTTTCCCTGAAAAACACCGGTACGAAAGTCGCGGCCTTGGTGCTGTCACGGATCAGACGGCGCAGCATCAGTGAGGAGTACGCGCGCCTTGAAAGCGCCGCACGCCCGGTGCGGTGGGCACGATCAGCGCTGTGTTCCTCGGCCTTTTTGCCCTTGCGCTGGTGGCCGCCAGCTTCGGCTGGGTTGGTGTGGCCACTTATTTCGGCGTGATCTTGATCGCATTTCGCTAACGCGGGATTCTCTCAGTGTTTTTTCGGCATACACTCGTATAACACTGAAAATCATATACTAATTTGATCCACCTCGGATTTCGTGGCGTTTTCCTTACATCAAGATAAGAAGACAACAACATGGAAGCCATCCACGTACTAAAGAGTGTTCCATCATTTAGCACTCTCGGATTTGTGGCCGTGTTCGCCTATCTTTCGGTCCGAGCCACCGAGCAGTTGAATAACGATCCAATCCATAAGCGTTCGTCGCTTTGCGCCACACACAGGACCGGCGCCGCAACGGAAAGCGCGACTTAAGACCTGACGTTCCCTCGTTAGGAAAGGGCCTCGCATTTCGCGAGGCCTTTTTTGCTTTCAACGCCGATATATATGGGACGAACCGCTGACCTAGACATCGGCGGCGTCCCATACGGGCCTAGTCCATTTTAGGCAATAGGCTGTCGACACTGGCTTTCGCATCGCCATAAAACATCCGCGTGTTCTCTTTGTAGAACAGTGGGTTCTCGATACCGGAGTAGCCAGTACCTTGCCCACGCTTCGAGACGAAGACCTGCTTGGCTTTCCAGACCTCCAACACCGGCATACCCGCGATAGGGCTGTTTGGATCGTCCTGTGCAGCAGGATTTACGATGTCGTTCGAACCGATGACGATGACCACATCCGTGTCCGGGAAGTCATCATTGATCTCGTCCATCTCCAGTACGATGTCATACGGCACCTTGGCTTCGGCCAGCAGCACATTCATGTGGCCCGGCAAACGCCCTGCAACCGGGTGGATCGCGAAGCGCACCTCTTTGCCAGCGGCCCGCATCTTGCGGGTCAGTTCGGCCACCGCCGTTTGTGCCTGCGCCACGGCCATACCGTAGCCCGGCACGATCACGACGCTGTCCGCCTCCTGCAGGGCCGCTGCGACACCATCGGCGTCGATGGCGATCTGTTCGCCTTCGACCGCCATCTGTTCACCGACTGCACCACCGAAGCCACCCAGAATCACGCTCACGAACGAGCGGTTCATGGCCTTACACATGATGTACGACAGGATCGCACCGGAGGAGCCGACGAGCGCGCCCACCACGATCAGCAGATCATTGCCCAGGCTGAAGCCGATGGCCGCAGCCGCCCAGCCGGAATAGCTGTTCAGCATCGAGACGACGACCGGCATATCCGCACCGCCGATGCCCATGATCAGGTGATAACCGATAAACAACGCAGCAAGGGTCAGAAGAACAAGCGTCCACGACCCGGACCCGGAAAGATACATGATCAGCATCAGCACCGAAAAGGCCGCCGCCGCCGCGTTCAGCAAGTGACCGCCCGGAAGCTGTGTCGCACTTGTATCAATCTTGAACGGCAACAGGCTGGAATTGCCCGAAAGCTTGCCATAGGCGATGACCGAACCGGTGAAGGTCACGGCGCCAATCCAGATGCCAAGCGCCAATTCGACGCGCAGGATGCCAATCTCGACCCCTGATTTCTTGGCGACCAATTGGCCAAATGTGGACAGGCCGTCATGCACCTCTTTCGGCAGGCCGATGGCGGTGAAACCATCGTCGCCCACAGCCCCAAGGACACCGCCGTTCTCGGCGTAAAGCCCCGAGATGATGTTGATCATAATGTCGGCGTTGAAGCCCACGAAGACCGCCGCCAGACCGACAAGCGAGTGCATAATGGCCACAAGCTCGGGCATCTGGGTCATCTCGACCTTGGTGGCCAGTTGATAGCCAAGGGCGGCGCCGAAGACGATCATGATGATCGCCAGAGGCCAAAGCCCTGCCCCCGGCCCGATCAACGTGGCCAGAACAGCAATGCCCATGCCCACAATGCCGTACCAAACGGCACGTTTCGCACTTTCCTGCCCCGAAAGGCCACCTAGCGAGAAGATGAAAAGAACAGCCGCAACGACGTAAGCGGCAGTGGTAAATCCGAAATCCATTATCCTGCCCTACCTTACGACTTCTGGAACATGGCAAGCATGCGCCGGGTGACCAGGAAGCCCCCGAAGATGTTCACCGCAGCCATGAATATCCCCAATGCAGCAAGGATCATGATGAGGAAGCTATTCGACCCCACCTGCATCAAAGCACCAAGGATAATGATTGACGAGATCGCGTTGGTCACCGCCATCAAGGGCGTGTGCAGGCTGTGCGATACGTTCCAAATTACTTGAAAGCCGACAAAGACCGACAGAACGAAGACGATGAAGTGCTGCATGAAGCTTGCCGGTGCGATCAAGCCCACGGCCAGGATCAAGGCGCCGCCAATGGCCAGTAGGCCGACTTGCGTTTGCGTTTCCTTCTTGAAGGCGGCGACCTCGGCCGCGCGCTTTTCTTCCGGCGTCAGTTCCTTTGGCTTTTCCTTTGCCGGTTGTGCCGCGATCGCCTGCGTCTTGGGCGGTGGGGGCGGCCAGGTGATTTCGCCCTTGTGGGTTACCGTTGCGCCGCGGATCACATCGTCTTCCATGTTGTGCACGACCTGCCCATCTTTCTCGGGCGTCAAGTCGGTCATCATGTGGCGAATGTTGTTTGCGTAAAGCAACGAGGATTGCGTGGCCATCCGCGACGGAAAATCGGTGTAACCAACAACGGTAACCCCGTTTTCTGTCACGATTTTCTCGTCCTTGACGGTCAGCTCGCAGTTGCCACCACGTTCGGCCGCCAGGTCAACGATGACGCTGCCGGGCTTCATCATCTCGACCATATCCTTTGTCCAGAGACTGGGGGCGTCGCGGTTCGGGATCAGCGCGGTCGTGATGACAATGTCCATGTCCGGCGCAATCTCGCGGAACTTGGCAAGCTGTGCTGCGGCGAATTCAGGCGAGGACACGGCGGCATAGCCACCGGTTGCCGAGCCGTCCTGCTGGTCTTCTTCGAAATCGAGGAAGACAAATTCGGCGCCCATCGATTCAATCTGTTCGGCCACTTCCGGGCGCACATCGAAAGCATAGGTAATGGCCCCAAGCGACGTGGCCGTCCCAACGGCAGCCAGACCCGCCACACCAGCGCCCACAACCAGCACTTTGGCAGGCGGCACCTTACCGGCGGCAGTCACCTGACCGGTAAAGAACCGGCCAAAGTTGTTGCCCGCCTCTATCACAGCGCGGTAGCCCGCGATATTGGCCATCGAGGACAACGCGTCCATCTTCTGCGCCCGGCTGATCCGCGGAACCATGTCCATCGCAATGACGTTGGCGTTTTGCTTTTTCGCCGTTTCCATCAGCTTTTCGTTCGCTGCGGGATAGAAGAAGGAAATCAGTGTTTGCCCGTCGCCCAGCTTCTTGGCCTCGGCCGTGCTGGGCGGCCGAACCTTGGCGACGACATCCGCATCCTTCCAAAGCGCGGCAGCCGTAACAACGTTGACCCCGACCTCTTCATAGGCGGCGTCTTCGAAACCAGCGGAAACACCGGCACCTTTCTCGACCAGACACTCATACCCTAGCTTCTGCAGGTCTTTTGCACTTTGCGGCGTCATCGCCACACGCGCTTCATCCGCCGCAGATTCCTTTGGCGCTCCGATCTTCATTAGCCTTGTCCCCCGTCGTCAGGTTTTGCCTTGATGTAAGCTCGCTGCTTTTATCGACCAGAGGAAATTTTCACAAGCACGTCTCAGCGCCCTGCCGCGAAGGCCGCCTTATACCCAGCGACGGGTCTGATGCTTGTAAGCTTCGAAGCCTTCGGGAAATGCCGTACGCAGTTGCGCTTCTTCGACACGTATGAAGCGCCTGTCCAAAATTACGAATAAAACTGGCAACAAAACTATCCCCAGCAGCTTGCCCCAGATCAGCGCAAAGCCGAATAAAATTAGCATGTCAGCCAAATAAATGGGATTTCGCGAGATGCGAAACACCCCGCCAGTAATAAGCGCCGACGGCGGCATATGCGGGATGGGTGTTGTGCGGCGGCGCCGAAACTCAATCAGCGCCGCCAAAGTCAGGACGCCCGCCAGGATTAAACTGAACAGCCCCAGCCAAAACAGGGGTTGGAACGGTAACACCCAGGGCGAAAACCATGCCGCGACAAGGCAGACCAGCAACCAAATTGGGGGAATGTCCAACCATTTCATCGCGATGCGCCTGCCCTTTTTTTCGGTCCAGCCTGCCCGTTTCGCCGGGAAGTGCGATCACGCAAACCATCGGTCATAATCACTGACCAGCAGATGGGTCGGATCCGTGTCTTCGTCGATCTCGGCAAAACGTCCGATTGGATCGCGGAAGATGTTGTCTGTGACGTCGTCGTTCACGGTCGAAACCTCGCCGATCAGAACGTCCCCGCCTTCGCCCCAGAATGCGTGCCAATCGCCCGGGTTCAACGTCACGCTCTCGCCGGGTGCAAACTTCACCTTTTCGCCCGCCGAAAACGGCCGTTCCAAGCCGTCACACAGAACGACGCCGCCCTTATCCTCGGCGAAGTTGCCGGCATCATCCGAGCCGTAAAGCTCGATCACCAACGTCGCGCCACCCCGGTTGATGATATCCTCGGACTTGATGACATGCGTATGGGTCGGGCTGATCTGATCTTGCTTCGAGATCAACAGCTTCTCTGCATAGACCATCCCGCGCCCTCGCTCGAGATCGGCCAGATGCCCGTTGCGCAATGTAAACAGGAACAGCCCCAAAGTATCGTACCGGCCCTGCCCGTAATCCGTGATGTCCCAGCCCATGCGCGCATCGGCGATCCGCTTGGCCGTTCCATCTTTGACGCGGGCCTGAAATTCACCTGGCGCCCAATAGGCGAATGGCGGCAGGGAAAACCCGTGGTGCCGGATCATCTCGTCGGCAGACGCCATAATGTCATTCACGGTTGAGCGCTTCATGCCGTACCCTCCTCCTTAGGCCTGCTCTGATTTGATTGCAGGCTTCGAGGGCGGCGTCCAGCCCGTGGGGTCGGTTTGGCATGACCTCAGGCTGCGTAGCCGTAATTGTCGTCGAAATCCGGAAGGGCGTCGCTTGCTTCGCGGATAACCGCGCGAACGGCCTCGTCCGAAATTGTCCAAAGGTTGGGATAAAGCACGGTCATCTCGCTTTGGATCAACATGTACAGCGTGTCTTTCAGAGCAATTGGCGCATCCTCGGCGCCTATGGCCCGAATTTCGCCCGCAAGCGCATCCGCCATGCGGTTCACTTCTGCCTGCGTGGCGGACATTGTCGCCAGATCAAGTATGGCACTGGCGAACAATTCAGCGTCATAAAGCGTGCGCGCGTTTTCCCGCAAACTGACAAGCGGTTGGAAAAACAGTGCATAGCCGCCAACACCGATGGTGGCCGAGGTCCGGTCAACAGCAGCATCGGCCAGCACCAGAATTTCGTCGTCGGACGCGTTTTCCATACTGGCCAACCAGGCGGCGTGGGCGGCGTAAATCGCGGGGTTCGACGGGTCGAGGATAATCCAAGCCTCGAACAGCTCAGCCATCCGGTGATCCTGCCCGGGGGAGCCAAGGCCTTGCATGTACTGTGCTTCCGCCATCAGCGGCGACATCAGTGCGCGCGCATCATAAGGCTCAAGGATATCGCCAGCGGCAACATAGTGCTTTGCCATCCTGCGCCAGGCTTCCTTCTGGCACTCTTCGGGCCAGTGATCTGCCCGGTAGGCCATTCCAAGCATAAGATGTGCCCGGGCCGCAAGAAGCGCCAGAACATGATGATCCGGCGCGTTTTCGTAGGTTTCAACGAAGCAACCCAGTTCGGCTTCGGCATCCACCAAGTCTTCAAGGCCGTTATGCGGCACCTCGTCGATCAGCGATTGCAAACCGGACAAGGAGACTTCGACACCAATCTCATGGAAACGGATGCCTCCAGGTGTCGCGGCAAGCCGTGCTTCCCAATCGCCAATCTGGTCGCCAAGTTCGACCCACTCGTCCTGAAGCATCAGGTCGGCCACAAGAGCCGCAACCGCATGCCGCTCGGCGCGGTCTGGATCATTCTTTTCGATCCGCAGACGCGTGTTTTCACGCGGCTCGGCCTTT
>JBCCCA010000167.1:0-7548 GCA_039033735.1 Pseudomonadota bacterium | reverse complement strand
CGTTCGCTGCGAAGTGCTTGAAGGGCGCGCACCCTGCCCTGGTTGCGTTTGCGCCGAGCGCTGATGCCTTCAACAGCCCAGCGGGCTTCGGCCTTGATCTTGCGGTTCAGCTTGTGGCGCGCCGTGTCTTCTTCGTCCCAGGTTTTGTCACGCCATGCCTCGAACCCGTCAAAACTGCCGTCGCGGCGGCGCACCTCGCCGCGGTCGATCCAAAGCGTTGCGCGGGCCAGCGATCGCAGGAAGGCACGGTCATGGCTAATGGTCACAAAGGCTTGCCGGGTTTCGGTCAGACGCTGTTCGAGCCAGGCAATGGCTTCGATATCGAGGTGGTTTGTCGGCTCGTCGAGCAGCATCAGATCCGGCGCCTCGGCGAGGAGTTTGGCCAGGGCAGCCCGGCGACGTTCCCCGCCCGAGGCCTGTGCGGGATCGGTGTCTGGGTTAAGCTTAAGCCCTTCGGCCGCCGCTTCAACGCGCCAAAGCTCGCCCGGGCCAAGATCGCGCAGGGCGAAGTCGCCCAGCGTGGCCGCGCCCGCCATTTCGGGTTCCTGCTCCATATATCCGACAGAGGTGCCCGAAGGCACTGTACGGGTCCCGCGATCGGCTTCGACAAGGCCCGCCATTACCTTGAGAAGTGTGGATTTTCCGGACCCGTTGCGCCCAACCAGCGCTAACCTGTCGCCTCGCTGGATCACCAATGACAGCGCGTCAAACAGCGGGTCGCCGCCAAAGCCAAGGCCGATGTCAGCAAGTTGCAGGATGGGAGGCTGTGCCATAGCCGCGAGCTACGCACCGGGCGGGGCCGCGTCAAGGGGCTGGAAAATGGCTCCTTTTCCGAAACTGGCGTGGTCGCAGCGTTTTGTTACCCGGCGACTGCACGCAACGCGCGGGCCCGGGCCGGGGGAATGGCGCGGATTTCCAAGCCGGTGAAGACATGCAACGTGTTCATATCCGTATCGACGACAGCATGATCGCTGACCCAACCGCCCATCGTCAGATAGCTGCGCAACAGTGGCGGCATCGTCTTCAGCGCGCGCTTCCTGTCCGGTGCGCGGCGGAGGCGATGGGTGAAGCGGAACACGTTGGGCGCCTTGATCCGCGGCAACCAACGTCGCGGCGCTAGATGGCGCTCCTTCAGCATGGCAAAGGCATCGGCATAGGCCTGCGTGTCAGTGCCATGAAAGGACGAACATCCAAACAGCAACCCGACCCCTTCGCGATCGACAAAGCTGGTCACCGCCCCCCAGGCCACGCGTAGAATGTCGGGATCGGTGATGCCGGGTGCCACACAGAACCGGCCCATTTCGACCATTGGCTTGTCATAAGCCTTGAGCGCGTCCAACTCGTAATACTGTGCGCTGTAGCTGCGCGCGATATCTTCGCCCGAGGTCAGCGGAAGAAGCCGAAACGTGGCAACCAATGTGCCGCCCACGTCTTCGATGAGGATATGCTGGCATATCGCGTCATAGGCATCCGCATCGCGCCCATGCGGACGGGGCGTGGCCCCTGTTTCCGCGATAAACGCCTTGTATCGCAGTCGCTGGGCGGCTTCGATATCCGAAGACGTCTCTGCCTGCCGCGCGCGGTAGCAGCTTCGTGACATGCTGCGCTCCTTGGTCCAAGACCTTGTTCCTCTATATGTTGATGCGAGCTATGCATGCAACGTATGACGTGGGTACGACAGAAAAGGGGATCGGCGTGGACAAAATCGTGAAGTCGGATGCAGAATGGCGGGCGCAGCTGGACGCCTTGGAATACAAAGTGCTGCGCAAGCACGGGACCGAGCGTGCGTTTACCAATGATAACTTTCCGAAAGAGGCCGGCATTTACACCTGTAAGGGCTGCGGTGCCCCCCTGTTTGATCAGGCCCATAAGTTCGACAGCGGCACCGGCTGGCCGTCCTTCTGGCAGCCGATGGACGACGAGATGGTGGGCGAGACCGAGGATCGCAGCTTCTTCATGCGCCGCACGGAAGTGCATTGCGCCCGCTGTGACGGGCATCTAGGCCATGTCTTTCCCGACGGACCGCAGCCAACCGGTCTGCGCTATTGCATCAATGGCGTCTCGCTCGACTTTCAGCCCGAGACCGCTGACGCGGAATAGGCGCTGGCTATCACCGCTAGTTCTCTGGCAGGAAGTCGCCGGCATCGAAATTGCCGAGGTTCGAGAAGAGCTGACGCAGGAAGCTGACACCTTGCGTGTTCGCCGTGGTTACACGACGCGACAGCACAACCACTTGCCCATTCTCAAGCCCGAACCGCTCGACATTTTGAACAACGCCAACGTCGGAAAAGCTGACGGCCAGAACTTCGCGGTTCACCTCGACTGGCGCGCGCCACAGGAAGGTCTCGTAGTCAGATTTGACATAGTACCAGCCCAAATCGTCGACGATCCCTTCCGTGCCGGGTCGGCCCAGCAGGCGCCCGACGGTGTCTTTGGTGTCGATCCCGATCTTGACCGCATCGATTAAGGTCCGCTCGGGCACATAGCCATGGCTGTCTTCCAGCACCGCAGCGCAGGCCGTCAGCACAGGCAGCCCCAACAGGACAACCCAGGTTCTTAGCAACACACCGCTCTTCATACGCGCCTCTTGCGTCTTATTCCGATCCCCGGCATAGCCACAGATCGACTTTGGTTCAAGAAGGCTGGCTCATGAACGACATCACGGTTCTGGAAACCACAAAGGTGGTGGCGCCGACCAGGTTCGAGTTGCGCCCGGACGAGGCTGCGCGAAAGGCGATGGCTGCACGGCTTGATCTTTTGGCTTTGCGCAAGCTTGTTTTCCACGGCACCGTTGCGCCAAGTGGGGCACGGGATTTGACCCTGACAGGGGACTTGGGAGCAACGGTTGTGCAGCCTTGCGTGGTGACAGACGCACCGGTCACAACACGGATCGATGTGCCTGTCCTGCGTGCCTATCTTGCCGAGTTCGAGGCGCCGACGGCCGAAGAAATGGAAATGCCGGAAGACGACAATGCCGAGCCCCTGCCCGCCCGGATCGATCTTGCCGCGGTCATGGAAGAAGCGCTTGTCCTTGCGCTGCCGGATTGGCCGCGCGCGGACGGCGTCGACCCGGTTGATCTAACTGTCACCGAGCCCGGCCTGGCCCCGATGACCGATGACGACGCCAAACCGTTCGCCGCGCTTAAAACGCTCCGGGACAAACTGGGCCGAGATGACGAGACCTGATCGGTCTTTGGCCGAGGGCGGCTTCAAACTGGTCTAGCAAACGACTGTTATCGTTCTGAATTCTCATGACCGATGCTCGGTCATTTCCACCATATGCACCCCCTTGAGGGCGCCCATTTGAGTCCAAGCAGTTGAAGCATCAGCATGATTCTGCTTTTGACAACTGAATTGAACGGCCACTAGAAACCAAGAATGTCCTTATTAATCAAGCGTAGTGTGCCAGTTCTTCGGCGTCCAGAAGGGCTGCGCAACAGAGTTAGGCACTATCCTTGGCGCAATGAGAGCCGCGGTGCAAAAGTGCATTCCATGGTCCGACACCTCGGGTGTCCGCTCTGAGCCCGGTTTGTTCATTCGTCAGGTCGCAGCGAATGACTTGATTGCCGAATTCGGCCAGCGACCACGACTTGCATTCCAACGGGCGCGCCGTTCTCGTTTCAACTCTCATCGATGCTTTTCGATTGTCTTGGACCGCTTCTGTGTGCTTCGGCGATGAGCCCCTCTACGATCTCGTGTTCGCTCAAGCCTTGAGCCACGCGATGCAAGACCAACTCCGCATGTCGCACGCCATCTTCGTGATATCCATAGAGAACGGACTGAGCTCTGATGTCAGTAGGTCCGGATAACCAAGAGCGACGGCTGAGCGGATCGATGTAGAGCGTCGACTTGGAGTAATGTTCGTCTCCGGACGCGATATCTGTTCGTGCGAACATAATTTCGTCGACCCCTTGATGTTCGAAAGGCTGGCTGATGCTTCGAAAGTGTGAGTCCATCTTACCGTAGGCATCAACACCGTATCCTGTGACGGACACTGATGAGACGTCCTGTGCAATACGCCAAATACCAACATGACGTTTGCCATTCGCTTCGTAGCTGTAAGTCCAATGGCCCTTCAAAAACCTGTTTCGGTGATAAAGCGAAAGCAGCGCATCTGAGCGATGGATCAGCCAGTAGACAAGCAAGATCAGTAGTCGGAACAGGCCGATGCTGGTGAAGAAGGTGATGAACCAGCGGACCAAAGGGCGGATGTCCTCAATCTCGGCGAGCCAGTTGGAAAGCGCCATGATGTAAAAGACGGTCACCAGTAAGATCGCGATGTTCACTTTTTCGAGGATATTCATGGAATTGGTGCTCTTGTGCGAAGGGAAGAGGGCGGCGCATCCCTGGCGCCACCCAAGCATGTATCAGACCTGTTGCGCTTGGCTTTGGGTCATCCAGAGCAGCGCAAAGAGCAGGAGTGCAGCGGAGAGCGTGCAGGCGATTGTCCGGACCGAGTTCCAGAAGGTCCAACGGGGGACATAGGTTCCAAGCCAGTAGTCGCGGGTGGCGTCAGAGGCCATTTCCATGCCCGCAAGTGCTTCGTTCATCGGGACGTTGAAGAATACCGTTACGCCAAAACAGCCGATCAGATAAACCAACCCAGCCAGCATGATCAGGGTCCCAGCTGGACCACTCAGGCCGAAGGCGCCATAGGCCGCGACCAGGATCGACACAGCAGCCATGCCGAGAAAGAGTGTCATAAACACCCAGCGGAAGACTTCGCGGTTGATGACTTGCATGGCCTCCACGCCGCCGTGACCGCCGGTATGAGCGAGCGAGCGCATAATGAAATCGGAGAAAGCCAGGAAAACTCCACCGACAAGTGCGTAGGACAGGATGGTGAGTTGAAGGACAATGAACATGATAGGGGACATCGGATTGCTCCTTTGCAGAAGCCGGAGCGCTTGGCTCCGGCTGAAGTTGTCAGGGATTAGGCAGCGGCGTTCCACGCACCGCTGGCCATTGCGGTTTGGGCGAACTCGGCGAAGTCGCGCGGCTTGCGACCCAAGGCACGTTCCACACCGTCGGTCGTATGCGCGTTGCGGCCATCCAATGTCTCGCGGGCAATCGAGGTGAATACATCGGCAACGAAGTCTCCGCCCGAGGCAGCGACGTTCGCGTGGAAATCCTCAAACGAGATCGGGATGTGATGGATGGGGCGGTCCAGCGTCGTCGAAAGCACCTCGGCCATCTCGGCAAAGGTCATCAGGCGCGGGCCGGTGACTTCGTAGCGTTCGCCCAGGTGGCCGTCCTCCGTGAGCGCGGCAACTACGACATCCGCGATGTCGTCGATGTCGATGATCGGTTCAGCGATATGACCGCCTGGCATTGGCAGCGCCCCGCCAAGGATCGGGTCGCGCAGGTATCCCTCACTGAAATTCTGTGCAAACCAGGCTGCACGAACAATTGTAAATCCCAGGCCGGAGTTTCGCACAACCTCCTCGCCCGTACTTGCAAAGTGCTCGCCCCGGCCTGAGAGCAGGACAATGTGCTTGAGCCCGCTGGCCGCCGCAACTTTGGTAAAGCTCTCCAGTTTTTCTACAGCACCTGGGAAGGCCAGATCGGGGAAATAGGTCACATAGGCTTTTGAAATACCGCTTAGAACGGGTGCCCATGTGGCGGGGTCTTCCCAATCGAATGCTGTTTCGGAGTTTCGGGAACCACGCCGGACAGTCAGGCCTTTGGCTTCCAGTTTTGCGGCAACGCGCGCCCCGGATTTTCCTGTGGCGCCGATAACGAGGATGGGTTGGGTATTGGTCATTTTCTATCTCCTATTGCTGGTCTTCGGTGCAACTGGAATAGAACGTGACCCAAACGAAGATATTGACCGCAGCCGCCAGGGTTTTGACCGGCTGAGCCAAAGCGCACTGTCGCCGGAGCGTTCGCAAGCTATAATCCCCGGTGCATGTTCAAAGGGTGCGGACGAGGGAATTCAGTGGCGTATGTGACATCTCTATTTGCGCGAAAGATGGTGGCTGCCGCCGGGATCGGCATTGATCCAAAGTCGACGCTAGCCCTTGCGGGGGTCGATCATGACGCACCGTGGGATCCCAAGGTCATGATCACTGCGACCGCCTATTATGAGATGCTGGAGGCGATGGCCGAGCAGATCGACGTCACCGAATTGCCCGTGCACGTGGGTGCGTCCATGCGATGCGACGAATACGGTGCACTTGGGCTGGCTTGGAAAGCGGCGCCGACCCTGCGCGGTTCCTGTCGTCGGGTTGTGCGATACGCGCAGTTGTGGACCGGCGTTGTCGCCTATGAACTGCGGGCGCATCCACGCGGGACGCTGCACATTTTGCATCGCGAGGGCGTGCGGCGGCTGGGGCTCCGCCTATCCAATGAGGCGACACTGGCAAGCACGGTTTCCCTGGCTCGCCAGGTGTGCCCGGTTCCCTTTGCCCCTGTTGAGGTGTTCGCTAAGCATCCCGCTCCGAGATCGATTGCGTTTCACGAAGAGTGGTTCGGTTGCCCCGTCACGTTCGACGCCGATCTCGATGCGGTGCTGATCTCGAATGAGGCTATGGAGCGCCCCAACATCCTTGGGGATAGGGGCATCTCGCAATACCTCGCCGCACATCTCGATGCGGAACTGGCCAGCATTAACGCGCCGCCCCCTATCGTTCGCGCGGCAAAGGACGCCATAGCCCAGTCGCTCAGCGAAGGTACGCCGCGAGTGGCTGATATTGCCAAGGGTCTAGGGTTGAGTGCACGGTCGTTTCATCGCCGCCTGTCCGAGCACGGCATGAACTTTCAGGTGCTGACCGAAGAGACCCGTCGCGAATTGGCGGAAGGTTTGCTCAAGGACGAACAGCACTCCCTTGCCGAAGTCGCCTTTTTGACTGGCTTCTCGGAGCAAAGTTCGTTCACGCGCGCTTTCAAGCGATGGCTTGGGACCACGCCGGCGAGCTATAGAAAAGCGCAGACTTAGTCTGAAGTGTCATGAGGGTACGGCGGCTCTGCAACCAAGACGATGTCTGCTGTCCGGGTTGAGAACGCAAGACGGCTCCGGTCAACCGGAGCCGTCCAACAGTTTTGGTGACTGCTTAGCCCGGAAGGTCGACAAACCGCTCGCGGCTTGAACCGGCTGTGCGCGTCGGTTTGAAGGCGGCGAGCAGAAGAGCCGCGATAATGATCTCAAATGCCAGAGCGCCGATCACGCTGCCGGACGGCATACCATCCATGACGATGCCCACGATGCGACCGACTGGGAAGCCGAGGAAGACCGTGAGCGCGACAGCAAGCGCGATGGGTGCCATGGCCGCGCGGACGACGCCTGCCAGCATAAGTGCCCCAGATATCGCCAGTCCCGCGCCGGGCGCCCGAAGTTCGTTCAGTAGGTTGGGGTCCTGTCCAAGCGTGATGCCATAGCTGGCATAAAAGGCGTGTGGTGCCAGAGTGATGAAGGTGCCGATGGCCAGCGCCGTGAGGCCGCTGATCCCAAGAGTGATCTTCTGAAAACGAGTGAGTTGCATGGTTTTATTCCTTTTGGGTTGAGGTCGTTAGGCCGCTTTGGCCCATTTGCCCGCTGCTGCAGCGGCT
>JBCCCA010000166.1:0-7550 GCA_039033735.1 Pseudomonadota bacterium | reverse complement strand
GTGAACACCAGCACAGGCGCCAGCCACGTGGTCAGCCGGTGGAAAAGGACATCGAGCACGGTACGGGCCGCATTGCGACGGTCACTTGGGCCATCGCAATAAAGCGCGTCTTTGCGGATGTCGAAAAAAAGGACGACAGGTCGACGGTCGCGAATTCGAAGATCGACCGGAAGACCCCCTGGAAGTCGTAGGCGTCGTAGCCCGCCTTCACTTTCGCATCCAGCTCGGCAAGACGATGCAAAACCCAGCGTTCCAGCTCGGGCATGTCCGTCGGGTCGACTTTTTCGGCATCTGAGAAATCGGAAAGATTGCCAAGAATGAAGCGCAGGGTATTGCGCAGGCGACGATAGCTGTCGGCAACGCCCTTCAGGATCTCGGGCCCGATGCGGTGATCGTGGGTATAGTCGACCTGTGCGACCCAGAGGCGCAGAATATCGGCGCCGTACTGCTTGACGACCTCGTCCGGCACAATGGTGTTGCCGAGCGATTTCGACATCTTCTCGCCCTTCTCATCGAGCGTGAAACCGTGGGTCAGGACGCCACGGTACGGCGCGCGGCCATTTGTGCCGCAGCTCTGCAGCAGCGACGAATGGAACCAGCCGCGGTGCTGGTCGGTGCCTTCCAGGTAGAGATCGGCGATGCCGTCTTCGCTGCCATCTTCGCGGTCACGAAGGACGAAGGCGTGGGTCGAGCCGCTGTCGAACCAGACGTCGAGAATGTCGAAGACTTGCGCGTAATCGTCATGGGGCACTTCGTTGCCGAGGAAACGTTCCTTGGCGCCGGGCTGATACCAGGCGTCGGCGCCTTCGGTTTCAAATGCGTCGAGAATGCGGGCGTTGACGGCGTCGTTTCGGAGGAGGAAGTCGTCGTCGGTTGGCATTGCGCCCTTCTTGGTGAAGCAGGTCAGCGGGACGCCCCAGGCGCGTTGACGCGAGAGAACCCAGTCAGGACGGTTCTCCATCATAGAGTGCAGACGGTTGCGGCCCGATTTCGGCGTCCATTGGACGTTGTCGATCTCAGTGAGGGCGCGTTCACGGATGGTCGTGCCATGCGTATCTTGTCCATCTCCGACAGGGCGGTCGATGGCGGCAAACCATTGGGGTGTATTGCGATAGATGATCGGGGCCTTGGAGCGCCAGCTGTGCGGATAGCTGTGCTTGATCTTGCCGCGCGCCAGAAGGCCGCCGACTTCTACCAGCTTGTCGATGACGGCCTTGTTCGCGTCACCTTCGCCGCCTTTGCGCGACAGGATGTATTTCCCGCCGAAGAAGGGCAGGTCTTCGCGGAAGGAGCCGTCATCCATCACGTTATAGGTGATAACCTGATCGAGCATGCCGAGGTCGCGATAGAGCTCATACTCCTCCATCCCATGGGACGGGGCGCAGTGGACAAAGCCGGTGCCTTCCTCATCGGTAACGAAATCAGCGGCGCGGAAGTCGCGGATGTCGTCCCATTCGCCGTTGGAGCCTTCGGTGCCTGCGAGGGGGTGCTTCAGGCCGCCAATTTGGCTACAGTCCACATCGCCGAGGCGGCGATACATGGTCTCATCGAGGCGCGCGCGGCCTAGCACATCGGCGGCCAGCTTGTCGGCCAGAATGTAGCGGTCGCCGATGGTCGCCCAGCATTCTTCCGGGCGGCCGGTAATCTCGTAAAGTCCGTAGGAGAAATCCTTACCGTAGACGACGGCTTTGTTTGAGGGGAGCGTCCATGGCGTTGTCGTCCAAATGACAACGTAAGCGCCTTCGAGTTCCTGCGGCAGGAAGACATCGTAGGTGTCCTCATAGCCACGCTCTAGCTCAACTCCTCGTTCGATGAGAAACTTCTCTGGATCAGCCGGAGGTGAAACCCTGAACTTCACCCAAACCGTAAAGCTCTCCTTGTCGTGGTACTCGACCTCGGCCTCGGCGAGCGCGGTTTTCTCGATGGGGGACCACATCACCGGCTTGGAGCCTTGGTACAAGGTCCCGTTCATCAGGAACTTCTGGAATTCCTCCGCGATCACGCGTTCGGCGTGGAAATCCATCGTGAGGTAGGGCTTGTCCCACGTGCCGGTGATGCCCAACCGCTTGAATTCCTCGCGCTGTATGTCGATCCAGCCTGTCGCGAAGGCACGGCATTCCTGGCGGAACTCGACGATGTCAACCGTATCCTTGTTCTTACCCTTTTTGCGGTACTGCTCCTCGATCTTCCATTCGATGGGCAGACCATGACAATCCCAGCCGGGGATATAGCGGGCGTCGCGGCCCATCATCTGCTGGCTGCGCACGACCATGTCCTTCAGGATCTTGTTCAGGCCGTGCCCGATATGAAGATGCCCATTGGCATAGGGCGGACCGTCGTGAAGCGTAAAGGGCTTGCGCCCTTCGGCCTTTTCACGAAGCTTCTCGTAAACGCCGATCTGGGCCCATCTTTCCAGCCAACCAGGTTCGCGGTTCGGCAGGCCCGCGCGCATCGGGAAGTCGGTTTCGGGCAGGTTCAACGTGTCTTTGTAGTCAGGCGTGTCGGCACACATGGGTTGTGTCCTCAAAAGTCAGAATGTCGGTAGGGGCGGCGGAGGTGTCTCAACGCCTTTAACCCGGCTGCCCATCAGATCAGAGCGCCGGGCCTGTAATTCGAATGATGACGCATATGAGTGCCATGCCGCGCGTTATAGGCAAGGGGCTGCGGCGCGACAAGCGTCGTTTCACCCGCGTTCAGACGGGACCGGTGCGTCAAAGAAGCAAAGCAGCATAGCACAAAACCCGATTGCCATCAGCACAAGGTGAAGCAGAACCGAAAACGGGGTGAATTCGCCCACATTCGACACAAGAACCAAGGCGGCTGATAAGATATTGCCGCCGAAGAACACAAGGCTATCGCCGGTTAGAACACGGGCGCACAGACAGGAATAGGTCGCGACATACACGATGACGCCCAGAAGCCAGATGGCTTCTGGCAGGTTGAGGGCTTCGATTTCTCCAAACACTGGTTACACCCTTTCGGGAAAGGGGCGGTCCGCCTTGAAATGACAGCGGCGGACTCGCCTGGTACACACTCCCCCGGGAAAAAACGAGGTATGCCTGTTTTGCGTCAATTCTGGCAAAGTTCCGATGGCCAATCTGGCCAATTCACGGTGCATTCCCGAAATGTGCAGCGTGGCGGTTACGGCAGCATGAAATTTGCCCCTGTGCAGGAATTGCAGCGCTGGTCGAAAGGGAATAGTGTCAATCTGATCTGACACAGGATGGATGTCATGACCGAACAGTTCAACGACCAGAAAGTTCGTGCAAGCGCTTGGTTTCGCAGCCTGCGAGACGAGATTGTTGCGGCTTTTGAGGCAGTTGAGGATGGGCACAGCGCCGGTCCCGGGGCTGAAATGGCACCAGGTCGTTTCGAGGTGTCAGAAACCAAGCGTACAGCCGAGGATGGTTCGGATGCTGGCGGTGGATTGATGAGTGTCATGCGTGGTGGTCGTGTGTTCGAAAAGGTCGGCGTCAATGTCTCGACCGTTTATGGCCATTTGGGTGCGCGCGCGCAAAAGGCGATGGCGGCCCGCGGCGTGCCCGGTATGGCGGACGACCCGCGGTTCTGGGCCAGCGGGATTTCATTGGTGGCGCATATGCAAAATCCGCATGCGCCGGCGGTCCACATGAACACACGCATGTTCTGGACGCCTCATGCGTGGTGGTTCGGCGGTGGTTCGGACCTTAACCCTTGCATCGAATATGATGAAGACACCGAAGCATTCCACGCGGTCCAAAAGGCTCATTGCGATCTGCATGGCGAGGATATCTATCCAAAGCTCAAAGCTTGGGCGGATGAATACTTTTTCGTTCCCCATCGCGGTCGCGCCCGTGGCGTGGGCGGTATCTTTTATGATGATCGTAACACCGGCAATTGGGAGGCGGATTTCGCATTCACCCAAGATGTCGGGCGTGCGTTTCTGAAGGCCTATTTGCCGCTTGTTGATCTGCGCCGTGCAACGCCGTGGAACGAGGCCGATAAGGAGACGCAACTTATCCACAGGGGCCTCTATGCCGAGTACAACCTGGTTTACGATCGCGGTACAAAATTCGGGTTGGAAACCGGCCACGACGCGAATGCGGTCCTGATGAGTTTGCCGCCGCTGGCCAAATGGGTCTGAGTGTCTGGCGCGGTTCGCCTGCTAGGAAACCGCAAACCCGAACATCAGTGCTACGATCAATGCGCCCAAGACCCAAGGGACAAGCCAATCCCACCGGCGAACGGTGCGGGCCAGTCGCGCCTCGCGCCGAGCAGGCTTGAGCGTTGGAAACGTCTTGCTTGCATCACGAGATGGCACGCCGGTCCGATGATCGTCATTTGCAGCCTCAAGCGGGGCAAGGACTTCTGCCCGCTGCTGACGGGCTGCATCCAAACGATCATATAGATTTCCTGCGGTTCGCCCTGTGTCGCGTCGAAGTGTTTGTTTGGTCTTTTGCGCCACGCTCCCTCACCTAACACACATTATCACACCTAACTGCACATAAGACTATCAGCTTTTGCTTGAAACACTACCATTTCGGAAGACCATCGCTAGGGGTCCGGAACTAGGACCAAATCCGGGTTGCGCACAGATCTATCCCCAGAATCAATCGGGCCGACGCTGGCAGATCAATCCACTGGAAGCCCTGATGGCACGTGCAGCGGTCGCCCCAGCGGACGGGTATGTGAAGTGTCGCCCGTCAGGCTTTCCAGGAACGTAACAAGCGCGGCCACGTCGGCATCGGACATGTGCCGTGGCTGGATATCAAGGACGCCGGCTTGTCGCGCCATTTCGCGTTGATCAGACTGCACGATGAAATCGACCTGTGCCAACCATGGGACCTCTGGCAACTTGGCGTCAGCGCGCTGCCAACTGTCGCGAGCTCCGACCGGGTCCAGGTGGTGACGCACCATCGCCTCAAGTGTCGGATAGGCGCCGTTGTGGCCATAGGGTGCCGTCAGCGACACATTCCGCAGCATTGGCGTGCGGAACCTGTACGCATCTTCCAACCGGTCACTTTCCCCCATGCGCCCGACGTCACGCGGTTGCGGATCGAAGCGTCGTGTCTTGCCTGGGCCAAAGGCAGGTAGGCCCAGGGCATGGAACCCCTGATCAGACATCAGCGGTCCACTATGGCAGGCAGCGCAGCCCGCCACACCGTAAAACAGGTCCATGCCGTGTCGAGCCTGGCTGCTGAGGGCCGTTTGGTCGCCCGCAAGGTACCGATCGAAGGGGCTGTCATGGTTGCGCCACTCAGTGCCGATAAATGCAGCCAACGCGTTGGCAATCTCGACGACCGTGACCTGTTCAGGCGCATCGATGTGGTCGAAGGCAGCAACGAACCTAGCGCCATACTCGGGTATGGTCCTTACGCGTTTGGCCAATATCGGCCACGCGTTGTCGATCCGGTCGTTCACAGCGCCCGAAATTTCGTTTTCCTCGGGGTCACCGGCCATCTCGAAACGCGCTGTCAGCGGAAAGACGGCTTGAGCGGCCAGGATGGTCTCTAACCCTTGAGGCAGCCATTCTTCCGCGGGCGAATTGAAGCCGTTGCCATAGAGGTCCGAAGTCTCCAAACGACCGTCGTGAAACAGAACATCGATGTCTTTGGCCCCCAGGTTCCAAAGCGCTGGAGCATTGCGCGGGATCCGCTTGCGGATGCGATCCTGCGCGCCTTGGGCGACGCGCTTTGGCCCAATCCCTTCGCCACCTTCCCCGATTCCAAGCGACAGCCCATCGGTGCCGCCATGATCGTGGTGATGGCAGGTCCCGCAAGAGATGTTTCTGTTGCCGCTGAGGATCTTGTCATAGAACAGCAGTTGACCGAGCTTGGCCTGGT
Source organism: Pseudomonadota bacterium (assembly GCA_039033735.1). GTDB lineage: Bacteria > Pseudomonadota > Alphaproteobacteria > Rhodobacterales > Rhodobacteraceae > JAJDOD01. The sequence goes on along the minus strand of JBCCCA010000166.1, from coordinate 1,728 downwards.
CGGCATCGAATTGGATGAAGTCATCCCCGGTCAGCGGGCGCGGAAGATCAGCGGCTGCAACGGGCAGGGCACAACATAGGGCAACGATATGAAACACGCTTTTCATGTTTTGATTTTGGCAGGTTGCATGAGCCTTGCAACCCCGGTTTGGTCAGAAATCGAAGAGGCGCGTGACCTGATGGAAGCGGGGCGGTTCGAAGAGGCGCGAGTGGCACTTTTGCCGGCAGCCCGTTCCGGCAACGCTGATGCCGAGGAGTTGATCGGGGTCATGTATGCTTTGGGTCTGGGTGTGGAACGTGACCCCGAGCGCGCCTTCGAGTGGTACCTCAGATCGTCCATGAAGGGCCACCCTGGCGCACAATCGGGCGTTGGTTGGTACTATGAGGTCGGCCTGGGCATGCCCGCGCCCGATTTGGTGCGCGCCTATATGTGGTACGCGCTCTCGGCCATCGGCGGCGACCCGGACGCGGCGATTTCCCTGGAAGAGGTCGTCAAAAAAATGGCGCCCGAGGAAATTGCACGGGCGCAGGTATTAATCGATGACTACAAGCCGTGGATGTATCCTTTCCGATGAATGTCCGGTGTGCGCTCAAACCTGCCAAATGCTGGATTTTGCACCGATGTTGGCAAAGTTTTGCATACTCGACTTTGGCGTTTTTCGCTTGGCTTTCTGTTTAACTTGCCAACTGCCGGAAGGGTTTTCCGCTTCAGCGGCTAAGTCTGCTCTGGTTGAAGGCAAGCATTGCGATGATCATGGAACATACCGAGGATCTTCCGGTCGGGTGAGGCAGTGGTTCTTAGGTCTTGGGATCTTTGGAGGAGGTTGCGGCTGCTGGACATCCCGTCCCAGGCAACGCAAGGACTGCTGGCAGCCATTAAGGTGATATGACCCGATGGAAGGGTGTCATTCTAACGTCTCAGTCACTCCGGCTGACTACGCCAGACCAAGAAGATCGACATTGCGCGCACCTCTGCGAAAACAAGCCCGGCGATGGCCGCAATGGCAAAATCCGAAACGCCCTTCAGGCCCGTAAAGACGGCGCAATGGCCGATTATCAACTTCATGCCAAACACGCCGTTCATCACGAGACGGCGCTGACCAGTGACGGCGCCGCAGCTATTGCCATGACTGAAGTTGCAAGTTTCATGTCGATTTCTCCTTATTCATGTCGGCACGATGCGGATGCGGCGTGTGTGTCAAGCGGGAGAGATCAGCGCTTGAATGTTGACTTAGGATTTCGTGGAGACGTTTGAGTGTAGACATTCGTCGCGCCATACTGGGGCGAAATGCGGTCGGGTGCGCTATGGTTTTGCCCGACCGTAGGCGACGCCGGGTAACCTACTGATCAAAGGAGCTTGAACTGGGCGTGTCGCTTCGTCGCTCAAGGAAGACAACATCGCGCCATTGTCCGGCACAGGGCCCGTATGTCATCTGGCCCAGCTTGTGGCGGGTGCCGACAATGCGAAATCCGGCTTGCCGATGGAGGGCGAGGCTGGCGTCGTTCTCGGGAAAGATTTGTGCAACGAGCGTCCAGAAGCCCTGGGATTCGGAGGCCACGATCACATCGTTCATCAACGCCCGGCCAATACCGTGGCCTTGATAACCGTCGGCAATATAGATCGAGATCTCGCCAACACCGCGATAGACAGCACGGGTAGATGTCGGGCTGACGCCAGCCCACCCAGCCAGCCGTCCGTTGTGCTGGGCAATGCGCGCCAGACCGCCGC
>JBCCCA010000165.1:0-7592 GCA_039033735.1 Pseudomonadota bacterium | reverse complement strand
CCGGGCCTTACCCTTCAAACCCGCACCCTCATCGACGAACAGATCGAGCAGGACCTTGATGCGGGCATAGCTGACATGGCGATCGGTCCGGCAAAGGCAGTGGCTAAGCGGTTCAGCTACAAACCGCTGTTTGAGGAGCCCTTTGCCTGCATTGCGCGGTCAGGCCACCCAATTCTGGGCGATGATCTGACGCTTGAGAAATACTTGGCGTGCAATCACGCCATGGTTGCGCACCGCTGGGATGGTCTTGGCGTGGTCGACACAGCGCTTGCGAAATTGGGTTTGTCTCGCAATGTCGCCGTTTGTGTTGCGAATTTTGCATCGGTTCCGTCGCTCATTATGGCGACAGACCTGATCTCGGTTCTGCCCCAAAACGTTGCAGCGAAAGTCCGGGATGAGCTTCCACTCATCATGTTCGAATTGCCTTTCGAGATCCCGAGTGTTGAGGTCAAACTGATTTGGGGAAAGGGGTCCAGTCGGTCACCGATGCAGAAATGGTTTCGTGACCTCGTCATCTCGGCCGCCGAGGAACACTGCTGCTAAGTCCGGTATGACGGCGCTCCGCACAATCTGATAGAACACGCATGTCAGCCCCGGCGGAGACGAACGCCAATTGATACCGACAAGGAACTACGATCGATCCTCGTCCGGTGGGATGTCGTCCATAAGAATGCGCGCTGCATCGCCTTCGGGATCACCATATTGGCCCGAGCGGATCGTCCAGACAAAGGCGGCAAGGCCAACGGCACCCAGGATCAGCGAAACGGGTATCAGAAAAGCCAGAACGTTCATTTGGCGTACCGTACACGCAAGGCGTTCAAAAGCACAGTGATTGACGAAACGGACATGGCTAATGCGGCCAAAAGCGGCGTGGCGTACCCCAAAAGCGCAATGGGCACCGCGACCGCGTTATAGGCCGCTGCAATCGCAAAGTTTTGGCGCGACAGACGATGCGTCGCCCGCGCCATCTGAAACAGGCGCGGCACATCGCCAAGGCCATCGCGCAGCAGGACAACATCCGCCGCATTCCGCGACGCGTCCATGGCGCTTGAAGGCGCGACGGAGGCATGTGCGGCGGCCAGTGCGGCCGTATCGTTCAAGCCATCGCCCACCATCGCCACGCGGTGGCCTTCGGTCGTCAGATCTTCAATAAGGCGATGCTTGTGCCGGGGCGAAATCCGCGCCTCGATCTTCTCGATCCCCAGTGCTTTCGCCACCTTTAACGCCCTGTGGTTTGCGTCCCCTGTGACCAGTTGCGCAGGCAAACTCATATGCGCCAAACCCGCGACGGCCTCAGCCGCGCCCGGACGCAAAGTTTCCTGTTGCTCCAAACGGTGAACCGTGGCGCCGATCCGCAGCACAAGCCCCTCGCCATCATTGCCAAGAAAGACCTCGTCCCCACCAAAGCGCCCGTGAACCCCCTCGCCCGGCACTTCAAGGATCGAGGTCACAGGCCGCGGCCGCGTTTCGCCAAGTGCCACACCTAAAGCGCGGCTGACCGGATGGGCCGAGTGTTGGACCAGTGTGCGTGCAATCCCGCGATCCCGTTCACTCAACTGAGCCACCGGACCTTTGACGCCTGGTACGGTCACCGTCCCGGTCTTGTCGAACACAACGCTATCAACCTCGGCTAAACGCTCCAGTGCGGTGCCGGATTTCACCAGAAAGCCAAGCTCGTAAAGCTTGCCAATGGCCGCGGTCGAAACGGCGGGAACAGCAAGCCCTAAGGCGCAGGGACAGGTGATAATCAACACGGCAATCGCGACGTTCAGGGCAAATCGCACATCGCCCGAGATCACGATCCACGCCACAAAAGCCAAAAGGGCCAGCAGATGCACCGCAGGCGCATAGATTTGGGCCGCGCGATCCGCAAGACCGGTATAGCGGTTGCGCGCAGTCTCAGCCGTTTCGACCAGCCGTGCCATCCGTCGCAGAGTCGTATCTTCACCAACGCTGGTGGCCCTTAGCTGGATCGGAGCGCCAAGGTTCACCTCGCCTGCATTCAGCACATCGCCATATGACACGGCGACCGGATCACTTTCACCGGTCAGAAAGGATCGATCCATCAAGCCTGCCTGGCTTATCAAATCACCGTCCACAGGCACCCGAACACCGGTCGGGATCAGGACGGTGTCCCCAATCTCAAGCGCGGTGATCGGTACGGTCAGGGTGCGGCCTTGCCCATCTATACGTTCGGCAGTCTGTGCTTCCAGCGCAGCCAATTCGCGCGCGGCAGACCGCGCCGAAGCACGCGTCCGGTGATCCAGGAAACGGCCAATCAACAGGAAGAATGTCAGCGACAGGCCCGCGTCGAAATAGGCGTGCTGGCCGCCATTCAGGCTTTCATAAACGGACATCGAGGTCGCTAGCAGAATCGCAAGCGAAATCGGTACATCCATGTTCAGCCGCTGGACGCGAAGGGCGGACCAGGCGCTGCGGAAAAACGGCTGACCTGAAAATCCGACAACCGGCACGGCGATCGCGGCCGAGATCAGGTGAAAGAGATCGCGGGTCGCATCGGCGGCGCCAGACCAGACGGCGACGGACAAAAGCATGACGTTCATCATGGCAAAGCCCGCAACACCAAGGCGCAAGGCAAGGTCCCGGCCTATTGGGTCATTCTCCTGCCCAAGGACGCCCGCATCCAGCGGATAGGCCTTATAGCCCAGGGCATCAAACGTGGCGATGATGTCGTCCGACGGCAGATCGCTGCGCAATGCCACACGTTTTTGCGTCAGGTTAACCCGGGCAGCTTTGACGCCCGGGGTCTTGGCTAGACCCCGTTCAATTGTGCCGATGCAGGCAGCGCAGGACATGCCAGGCACCGAGAACGTCATGTTCGGCTCGGCTGTCTCGGCCAGGTGCTGGGCGACCGGTGCAGCGTTACAGGCAGGGCATGCAGCGCTCGTCACGGGCGGCCCCGTACGATGACGCGCTGGCGAAACTCGGTTCCGTCGGCAGCAAGGGCGGACAGGCGCAGGTTCCAGTTACCAGAACCAGCTTCCACTTCGGCCAGCAAACGGCTGCCATCAAACGTAAACTTTGGAAACTGATCTGCCGTAACCGTGGTGGCACGTCCGAACACGGCGCCCGTAATTTCAGGCGCGATGGGGCGCCCGTTCTCAAGGATTTCAAGGGCCAGAACGCCGCCCTCAAGGCTGGCCGAAACGTCCCACCCCAACGCCGTTTGCGCCTCACGGTCAGCCTGAAACGCCTGACTTGCCACATAGGAATTCTTGACCTCAAGACCCGGAAACGTGCGGACCGCGTTCACGGCAAGTGTCAGGTTCACCGAGATGATGACGCCAAAGGCAAGGGCGAAGCCGGTGAATACGTGCCATCCTTTGAGTTCGGTCATGCTGGGTTGTCCTTCCCGTTGAAAGTGCTGTCTTTGAAAGCCCGCTCGCCATTGATCAAATCTTCGACCCAAAAGCGCAGCGGAGTGATATCGGCCTGTGCCGGGTCTGCGCCCGGGGGCGCGACCACGTAAACCCTTTGAAGCCGTGTCTCGTTCGCGGCCACGTCGGCAGTTTGGAACACAGTTCCTTCTAACTCGATCCGGAACGTTGGATGGCCCGTGACCGACAGGCGGAACGGGCGATCATCGCCATGCTTGTTGCGTAATCGAATGTCATAGGTGTTTCGGATCGAGCCATCCGCAAGCGTCACAAAGGTCGGATTTCGGATCGGTGCGACGGTCAGATCGATCTCGGGCCGGATAAAAAGCGCATAGACCATGACAAGCCCGATCAGCGACCATGCGGCGGTATAGACCAGTGTTCGCGGGCGAAGCACATGCTGCCAGATCGGGCGCGGTGCAGCGCCTTCGCGCTCGCGGGGCTCGTCCGACAAGGCAAGATAGTCGATCAGACCGCGCGGTTTGCCGATCTTTTCCATCACCTCGTCGCAGGCATCGATGCAAAGGGCACAGGTGATGCACTCCATCTGCTGCCCGTTGCGAATGTCGATGCCCATCGGACACACGTTGACACAGGCCATGCAGTCAATGCAGTCACCCGGCCCAGCCGTTTCAACAGCCGCGACGGGCGCGCCTTCCGCCATCATGCCGGGATAGGGCGTTGACCGATAGGCCGCGCGCCCGCGCCCAAGTTCGGCCTGTTCGGCGGCGATGCGATCTGCTTGTTCCGACAGGTCGCGGCGGCGTTTGCCTTTGGCGCGCGGTTCGCCCCGCCACCCGCGATACCCGACAGTCAACGTCTCCGGGTCCATCATTGCGCCCTGGATACGGGGCCAGGGGCACATATAGATGCAGACCTGTTCGCGCATAAAGCCGCCGAAGATGAATGTCGTCGCGGTCAAAATGGCGATTGTCGAATAGGCGACCGGGTGAGCGTTGAAGGTGACCAGATCGCGCAAAAGCGTGGGCGCATCGGCAAAGTAAAAAACCCAGGCGCCCCCTGTTGCCATGCCGATCAGCAGCCAAGCCGTCCATTTGGTCACGCGAAGCCGCAACTTGGTCGCGTCCATCTTGGCTTTGTGCAAGCGGATGCGCGCATTACGGTCGCCTTCGATCCAGCGCTCGACCAGCATGAACAGGTCAGTCCAGACGGTTTGCGGGCAGGTATAGCCACACCAGACACGGCCCAGCGCCGAGGTGAACAAGAACAGACCAAGGCCCGCCATGATCAGTAGTCCGGCCACGAAATAGAACTCGTGCGGCCAGATTTCGATCCAGAAGAAGTAAAAGCGCCGGCCCGCCAGATCGATCAGCACGGCCTGATCCGGAAGGTTCGGCCCCCGGTCCCAACGGATCCACGGGGTCAGATAATAGATCGCAAGCGTAACACCCAATATCCACCATTTCAGGGTCCGAAAACGACCCGAAACCCGTCTTGGAAAGACGGGTTCGCGGGCGGCATAAAGTGGTTCTGAAGACTCGGCCATTGGTTCACATTCGATACTGTTGCAGTGACCCTAAGCCGGGTTGGCGGCAAAAACTTTGACCGAGATCAAACCCGACTTTGCAGCACGCAACCACAAACAAAGGGCGCCCACCCCCAAACCGGGGGTAGGCTTGCAAGGGTCAAAGAGGGGTGCCACCCCTATTCACCACCCCCAAGTGCATGCACATAGACAGACACGGCACGCACATCCGCTTCGCTTAGGCGTTGACCCCACGCGGGCATTACGCCGAAACGTGCATTGGCGATGGTTTCGCGCAGCGCCGCTTCATCCCCGCCGTAAAGCCAGATGGCGTCTGAAATATTTGGCGCGCCAAGCTCGGGAATACCTTCACCATTCTCACCATGGCAGGCCGCACAATTGTCCACGAACAGCGTTTCCGCATTGCCGCCTGCGCCCCCCGTGGGCAAGGCCTGAACATGCGAGACAAGCTGCGTGATCTCGTCCGACGTCAGTATCTCGCCAAACGCTGGCATTTCGGACCACCGTGCATCGGGGTCGGTCTCATTCCGGATGCCGTGGCGGACGGTATAGGCGATCTCTTCCATCTCGCCGCCCCAAAGCCAGGCATTGTCCAAAAGGTTCGGATACCCCAAAGCGCCCGCCGCACCCGAGCCATGGCATTGCGAGCATTGCGCCCGAAACACCGAACCACCGCGCGCAACGGCATAGCGATGCAAATCAGAGCTGGGGTCAAGCTGGCCAAGCTCAGCGCTGACCAATTCGACGACCAGAGCCTCGTTTTGCGCTTCGTGCTCAGCGATGTTTTCGGCCACCACCGCGCGGCTTGAATAGCCAAGAAGACCGGCGGTCGCGCCGGACACCAGCGGCCACGCAGGATAGGCAATGGTATAGGCGAGCCCCCAGACGATCGTGGCATAGAAGGTCCAGAGCCACCAACGGGGCAAGGGCGTATTCAGTTCCTCGATCCCGTCATAGCTGTGACCGGTGGTGTATTGCCCGGTCGGTTCATCAAGGCGCTTTTCTTCGTCACTCATCGCCTTTCTCCTCGTCAAAAGTCTCGTTCCTGAATGGAATGTCGGCGGCGTCGCGCCGGTCGGGCGTCAGGCTGGGCCAGAAGGCGAAAACGGCAGCCCCAATGAAAAAGGCGAACATCAGCAGCAAAACCCAGCTGTCGGCAATCTCGCGGAGGACGGAATAGGTATCCATGATGTGGCTCCCTAGCGGCTTGCGTCGGGCGTGAAGGTCGAGAAATCAACCATCGTGCCAAGAACTTGCATGTAGGCAATCAGCGCATCCATTTCCGTCAGCTCGGGCTGCCCGTCGAAATTGCCAAGGGGTGCGCCGGGGTAGCGTTCCTCGACGTCGCCATAGTCGCCCTCAGGATCGGCTTGCGCCCTGAAGTCGGCACGCGCCAGTTCGATCTGTTGATCTGAATATGGCACGCCTACAAAGCGGTGGGTTGCCATCAACTCGCCGATATATTCGCCATCAAGATCAGCGTTCAGCAGGAACGCGTATTTCGGCATCACGCTTTCCGGCACCACGCTTTGCGGGTCGGTGAAGTGATCCACATGCCAGGCATCCGAGTAGCGACCACCAACACGGGCCAGATCGGGCCCGGTGCGCTTCGAACCCCACTGGAACGGGTGGTCATACATCGATTCCGCGGCCAGCGAGTAATGGCCATAGCGTTCGACCTCGTCCCGCATCGGGCGGATCATCTGGCTGTGGCAGACATAGCAGCCTTCGCGGATGTAGATTTCCCGTCCCGCCAGTTCCAATGGGCTGTAGGGGCGAACGCCGTCTACTTCCTCAATCGTGTTCTCAAGCCAGAAGAGCGGCGCGATCTCCACGATGCCCCCGACGGTCACGACCAGAAGAGAGGAGACGAGAAGCAGCGTCGGCGACTTCTCGAGAATGGCGTGTTTGTCCATAAGTGCCATGGTTTCAAACTCCTGCGACGGGTGTTGTGACTTCAGAGACGGGTTGTTGGTACGGCTTGGCCCCGCGGATGGTCATCCACATGTTCCAGCACATGATCAGCGCACCGGTCAGGTAAAGAACCCCGCCCAATCCGCGCACCACATACATCGGGAACTTGGCGCTGACCGTGTCGGCGAACGAGTTCACCAGGAAGCCCTGGTCGTCAACCTCGCGCCACATCAGGCCCTCCATGATGCCGGTGACCCACATGGACGCCGCGTAGAGGACGATGCCCACAGTGGCGAGCCAGAAGTGGGTGTTGATCGCGGGCATCGAGTACATCTTGTCACGGCCCCAAAGTTTGGGTGTCAGGAAGTACAGGCAGGCGAAGACAATCATGCCGTTCCAACCCAGCGCACCGGAATGCACGTGTCCGATTGTCCAGTCAGTATAGTGGCTGAGGGAATTCACCGCCTTGATCGACATCATCGGGCCTTCGAAGGTGGACATGCCGTAGAAGGCGAGGCTGATCACGAACATCCGGATGATCGGGTCCGTTCTCAGCTTGTCCCAGGCGCCGTTCAGCGTCATCAGCCCGTTGATCATGCCGCCCCAGCTTGGCATCCAGAGGACGACCGAGAACACCATGCCAAGGGTCGATGCCCAATCCGGCAATGCGGTGTAATGCAGGTGGTGCGGACCGGCCCAGATATACAGGAAGATCAGCGCCCAGAAGTGGATGATTGACAGTCGGTAGGAATAGACCGGGCGGCCCGCTTGCT
>JBCCCA010000164.1:0-7636 GCA_039033735.1 Pseudomonadota bacterium | reverse complement strand
CGGGCCAGCGGTCTTTGCTGGCGACCAAACGGCGCACGACAGGCAGGCTTCGAAGCCGATCCACTAGGTTGTTCCGCCCGAACATGAAGAAGCGCCTCCGCCCGCCTAAGTCCTGCAATCAGATCTGAGAACTGCGGGCCCCTCCGGCATCGAACGATACCGGTTCATCAGTTTCGTGACAGAATACGGCGCACCGACCTAAGCCCCGGTTAATCTAAGACCCTTGCCTGGGGCAGCCCCAGCGCCAAGCGGTCGTTTGTCCCAGAGCCGTACGGCGCGGGCGCGCGAACATTTTCCCGGAGCTGCATCGACGTATCAACGCTGGGCAATCGATCGACGCCCGCCTCCGGGCACGGGCCGCACGGCACGAGGTTCACTCAGCCCCACCCGTTCCCATCCGCCGCGAGCGGCGGAAGCCGCTGAGTCGCGCGAAATTGTCATGTGGCAATCACGGATGCGGCCCGCCATAGTCGGGCGTTCCAATGTGAGAGTGCGATGGCTGCCACCGAAGTCGACTACACAACCTATAAAGACGCCTTGCTGGTTCTTGGAACCGCAGGCGTTGCTGTCCCACTCCTTCACAGGTTCCGCGTCAGCCCCGTTCTGGGCTTCCTGATTGTTGGCGCGATCCTGAGCCCGAGCGGGCTTGGCATGCTGTCTTCGACCGTGCCGGCCATTGATTGGATCACCGTTTCAAGTCCCAACCGGGTCGCCCAGATCGCCGAACTGGGCATCGTCTTCTTGATGTTCCTGATCGGGCTGGAACCCGATCCAGTCCCCATACATTGGTAGGGTCTCCGGATACTTCAGTTCCGCCGCATGGGCAATCCGCGAGACGGGATTGTACCAGATTGGGATCACATAGCGGCCCGAGATCAGGATACGGTCCAGCGCCCGCGTGGCAGCCAGAAAGTCGTCCTGACTGGCCGAGGTCAGCAGGGCTTCGATCATCGCTTCGGCCGCGGGGCTTTTCATACCCATCAGGTTGCGACTGCCTTCGGTGTCGGCCGCTTCGCTGCCCCAATACAGGTTCTGTTCATTGCCGGGCGACAGTGACAGGCCGCGCCCGTAATTGGTCATCTCAAAGTCAAAGGCAGTCGTTCGCTCCTTGTATTCAGCGCTATCGACCGTGCGAATGGTCACATCGATCCCCATGCGCTGCAACGCGGCCTCATAGATATCGGTGATCTGGCCCCATTCATTGGACCCGGCGGCCAGAAGGATTTCAAACCCGAAGGTCTCACCACTGGCGTTTTTCAGCGCGCCGTCCTGTAATGTCCAACCCGCCTCTTCCATCAACGCCAATGACGCGCGCAGGTTGGCTCGGTTGCGCCCGGTGCCGTCGCCTTCGGGCAGGGCGTAGCCTTCGATTGCCCCCGGCAACAGCGTGTCAGCAAAAGGTGTCAGCAGCTCTGCCACCTTGCCCTTGGCCGGACCCGCTTCCATGCCAAGGACCGAGTTCGAGAAATAGGACGCGGCCCGCGGCAGGCCGTCGCCGCCATTGATTGTTTGGTTGATGAATTCATAGCTGAATGCCGTGATCAACGCTTCGCGCACCCGCCAATCCTGAAACTTCTCAAGCCGAGTGTTCATCACAAGGCCCCACATGCCAGAAGGGCGCTCGTGGGGAATAATCGATTTGACGACATCCCCGGCATCGACGGCCGGAAAATCATAGGAGGTGTCCCATTTCTGCGCGTTCGTCTCGCGCATGGTGTTCAGGATGCCTGCCTTGAATGCTTCGAACATGGCAGTGCCGTCGGTAAAGAACTCCATCCGGATTTCGTCCAGGTTCGCCATGCCCGTCATGTATGGTACCACGCCATCGCCCCAATAGTCGGGGTTACGGGTCAGGGTCACGAAGCGGCCGGGTTCGAAATTCGTGATGACGTAGGGCGCGCTTGAGATCGGGATGAGGTCGACACCCGATTCCGCGAAATCAATGCCCTCCCACTGGGCTTTCTGCAGAATGGGTCGCATTCCCAGGATCAGGGGCAATTCGTCGTCGCGTGTATTGAAGGTGAACCTGAAGCTGCGCTCACCGGTTTGCGTGGCCGTGTCAACCTTCGCCCACGACCCTTGATAGCGCGGGTGCCCAACGGTGCCGAGCGTTGCATATGTCCAAAGAACATCATCCACGGTGACGGGAGCACCATCGGAGAAACGGGCTTCGGGGCGCAGGGTGAATTCCACCCAGGACCGGTCATCGGCCACTTCAATGGTCTCGGCTAACACGCCGTAAAGGGTGAAAGGTTCGTCATAGGAGCGGCCCATCAGGCTCTCATGGGCCAAAAAGCGAAGCTGCCAGGGCACGCGGCCTTTCAGGATGTGGGGATTGAGCGAATCGAAACTTCCCACTTCGCCTTGCACGATTCGACCGCCTTTGGGTGCGTCGGGATTCGCATAAGGCAGGGACACAAATCCGTCAGGCAGTGCCGGCTCGCCATACATCGCGATCCCGTGTTTCGGTTCTGCCATGACGAAGGTCGTCGCGCAGATGGCTGCAATTGTTAACGTTGTAAGCCTTAAAGGTCTCATGGTCGGCAACAATCCTCTGCTCAATCTCGCTTTGTTCGAAGCCTAGGCGCCGGAACCAAGGTTTTCAAACTTTTAGCTTGGCCAGAGGCGAAAGCTTGCGTATAAACAACGTACTGCTCGATAGGTTTCTTGCCTGTATGAAACCTGCCTCAATAACTTAACGCCCGCTTCGTGCGGGCGTTTTTTTTGGCTCATTCCGCGGGGTGGGTCGTGCGTTTTCCAAACATAAGCCAACTTAGCGCAATGCCGGCCAGCAGCAGGAAAGGTACCATGGCGACATTTACAGCGGTCCATCCCTGCACAGGGTCCCCGCCCGAACAATTCATCAAACCGCCCGAAGACAGTGAGGCCAGCGTGACGCAGCCAAAGACGATCATGTCGTTCAAACCTTGAACCCGGCCTCGTTCCTGAACGCTGTGATACTTGGCCAGCATGGACGTCGCGCCGATAAAGCCAAAGTTCCATCCAAGCCCCAAAAGGATCAGCGCCCCGAAGAAATTCTCAAGTTCGGTTCCGGAAAGGGCCACGGCGCCTGCACCCGCCAGGATGAACAGCCCGGTGGCCACGATCTTTTCGGCGCCGAAGCGAACAATCAGATGCCCGGTGAAGAAAGACGGCACAAACATTGCAAGCACATGCGCCGACACGACATCAGCCGCCGTGTTTGCCGTAAACCCGCAGCCAACAACCGCCAGTGGGGTCGAAGTCATGACCAGGTTCATAAGCGCATAAGACACCATGGCGCAGATGATCGAGACGGTGATCCGTGGATCGGCCAAAAGCTCGCGCCGGCTCCGCCCGCCCGAACTGCCGGGCGTGATCACCGGTTTCGGGATATCGAGTGCGAAGAACAAGAGCGCGCCCACAAGGTTTATCGCAACCACGGCAAGGTAAGCGCCCAAAAACGGCACGACCATCTCGTTGACGGTCATTTTGACCAGCATTGGCCCGATCACCGCACTGACCAGGCCGGCAGCCATCACATAGCTGATGGCCTTGGGCCGGAAGGCGTCGCTAGCTGTATCCGCGGCGGCAAATCGATAGAACCCCTGTGCGGACATATAGATACCGGTCAAAAGTGATCCAAAAAGGAACAGGCCGAAACTTTGCGCGACCAGACCCCAGGCGGCAAATCCGCCACCTGCGGCGCCGCCCATGGCACCCAGAAAGAACCCGATCCGCCGTCCATAAGTCTGCATGATGGCTGAAAGCGGTGTGGCCGTCAGCATCGAGCCCAGAACGATCAGCGCAATCGGCAGTGTTGCAAAACAAGGGTGCGGGGCCAATTGCTGGCCTGCCAACCCGCCAATGGTAAAGATCAACGGCATCTGTGCGCCCAGAAAACCTTGGGCGGCGACAAGAACGGTCAGGTTCCGTCTTTGATTGGCGGGGGCATCGGCCATGTTTTCGAGTTACGCCGATCAGCAGCACGGGGCAAGGGGGCGGGGGCAAGGCGGCACATCTGGTTTTCATTGGCCCAAAAATACCTTGGGGGGGCGCCGCAGGCGCGGGGGCAAAGCCCCCATCTTGCCCGTATGCCGCAGGAAGCAATTGGCAAAACCTGTTGGTTCTGCAATGTGTGAGGAATGACTGTGGGGCGCATTATCCAATTCTCGGCCTGCGTGGCCGAGGGGGCCGAGTTTTTGGCCGAGATCGAGCCGCGCTTCAAACATGCCCTGACACTGACCGGCGATCCGCCGCTGCGCCTGCGCAAAGACGGGTTTGCAGCACTTCTAGACGCCATTGTCTCGCAACAGGTGTCGGTGGCGGCAGCGGATGCGATTTGGGGGCGGCTGAAGTCGGCCGGGCTGACGGGGCCGCGCAAGATCATGTGGGCCAGCGATGACGACCTTCGGACCTGTGGCCTGTCGCGCCAGAAGATCAGATATGCCCGCGAATTGGCCTCGGCTGGCATTCGCTATCCCAAGCTGCGCACGACGCCCACCGATGAGGTGATCGAGACATTGATCGCAGTGCCAGGGATCGGGCGCTGGACAGCCGAGATCTATGCGATGTTTTCCCTTGGACGCGCGGATGTGTTTGCGCCGGGGGATCTGGCCTTGCAGGAGGCGGCGCGCGTCTTGTTCGAGCTGGACGCGCGACCAACGGAAAAAGAACTCCGTGTACAGTCCGAGGACTGGGCGCCCTGGCGGGGCGTTGCCGCACGTCTCCTCTGGGCCTACTACCGGGTGGCAAAAGAGCGGGAGGGCATAAGGTGACCCAGGAACTCAACTTCTCGCGTCGGGCGAGCCAATCGGGCGAAGACAGCTCGGTGGTCGTGTTTTTGCACGGCTACGGGGCGGACGGGGCCGATCTGCTTGGTCTTGCGGACCCTTTGTCCCCGCATTTGCCGGACACCGTTTTCATTGCCGCCGACGCGCCCGAACGCTCGATGGCAAATCCGATGGGGTTTCAATGGTTTCCGATCCCTTGGATTGACGGCTCGACCGATGCCGCCGCCTCTGAAGGCATGCACCGCGCGGCCAAACTTTTGGATGCGTTTATTGACCGCATCCTGGCCGAGGAAGGGATCGATGCCGATAGGTTGATCCTTGTGGGTTTCAGTCAGGGAACGATGATGAGCCTTCACGTCGCGCCCCGCCGGGCCGAACCTGTGGCTGGCATCGTCGCTTTTTCGGGGCGCCTGATGGTGCCAGAACGGCTGAGTGCCGAGATGCTGTCGACCCCGCCCGTGCTTCTGATCCACGGGGATGCGGACGACGTTGTGCCGTTCGAGGAAATGCAGACGGCCGGCGAAGCGCTTCAGGGGGCGGGGTTCACTGTGTATGCCCATGTGATGGAGGGGACAGGCCACGGGATTGCGCCCGATGGGCTGTCAGTGGCGCTGGCCTTCATTCGCGAACATCTGGCAATTGACGACGGCTAAAGGGCTTTCCGCAGCGTGATCGAGGTTGGGTGGTCGAACCCGGCATGTGCGCTTTTGCCGGTCCTGACGAACCCAAGCGCGAAGAACGCGGCATGGGTCTCAGTCAGTTCGATCCGTGATTGCAGTTGCAGGGCGCTCAGACCGCTTTCACGCGCTTTCGCAGCGGCACAGGTCAGAAGGCGCCGGGCAAGCCCCTGACCGCGCCTGTCGGATGCAACCGCGAGTTTCGAGACATAAAGCGTGTCCCCTTTCGGTTGCAGGGTCATCGTTGCAACAGGCGAATCGCCCATAACCCATAGGCCGCCGGTGGCTGCGATGTCCGTCAGCGCAGCTAGGGACATTCTGTGCATGGAGGAGGGCGGGTTGATGCGCCCGTCCATCTCGGCAAAGACGCGCTGCAACAGTGCCAGCGTTGGTGCAATCCGGGGATCATCGGGAGAAAGCCGTTCAGGGTCCATGGTCCCAACGCTTGCGGGCTTTGCAAGCGTTGACAAGTATGAAGTGACGCGGGACGCTGTCGGCCATGCCAAAGGACTATTCATTGCTGGGAGAGACGGGGCGCGCGGCCGAAGCGGACGGGCTTGCCAACCCGCTCTGGTTCCGACCCAAGCTGGACCCCGCCGAGATCCGGGCGTTGATGGTCAAAGATGACCGGCGCGCCTTGCGCGATACGTTGCTTTGGTTGGGCCTGATGGCTGTTTTTGCCGGTATCGGGATCGCGCTGTGGCCGTCCTGGTGGTCGGCGCCGTTCTGGCTGGCCTATGGCGTCCTTTACGGTTCGGCCTCAGATTCGCGCTGGCACGAATGCGGACATCGCACGGCCTTTGAGACGGGCTGGATGAATGACACGGTCTATCATCTTGCGTGCTTTATGCTGCTGAGAAACCCCTATGTTTGGCGGGCCAGCCATGTGCGTCACCATACGGATACGATCATCGTGGGGCGGGATCCGGAAATTGTCGCGATGCGCCCACCGGACCTTGCCCGGCTGTCACTGAACGTGTTCGGTCTGATCGATGTGTGGCTATTGGGCAGGCGCATGTTGCTGCACGCAACGGGGCGTTTGCATCCCGAAGAAGAAACATATGTGCGCGCGCAGGACCGGACCAAGGTGTTCATGGTCGCGCGTCTGTGGCTGCTGGTCTATGCCGTCGTGATCTTGCTGGCCTTTGGCATGGGGTCCATCCTGCCGCTGATGGTGGTCGGATTGCCGCGGCTCTATGGTGCCTGGCACCACATCATGACAGGCGTGCTGCAACACCTGGGTTTGGCCGAGAATGTCACCGACCATAGGCTGAATACGCGCACCGTGCTGATGAATCCTGTCAGCCGCTTTATCTATCTAAACATGAATTACCACGTCGAGCATCACATGTTCACCATGGTGCCTTATTATCGGCTGCCCGAGCTTCATAGGCTTCTGAAGGACGAACTGCCCGCGCCCGAGCCCTCGATCGGGGCCGCATTCCGACGGCTTTGGCCGGTGTTGAAGCAGCAACTGACCTATAAGGACGCGGTGATCGTGCCCGACTTACCCGAGGGTGCCACGCCCTATCGGGAGGAAGTACAACGCCTCTTGCCGCATGCAGTGTGACCGCCCGAGACTTGCCATAATTCCCGGCTATTTCCCACTTAATGGTTAGCATTTACACTATAGCGGGCATCGCACTTGCCTTGTTCTACATCGGCTACAGCATTGGCTTCGTGCGTGGCGACGATGAGGAGCCAAACCTGCAAGGTGTTGTTGCCGTGTTGATCGGCGGTGTCTTCTCGGCGATCACCTGGGGGGCGGCGGTTGAAAGTATAAGGGCCCCCGCCGCTGGTGTTGTCGTTCTGATGCTCATGGCTGTGTTTGGTGGGCTTCTTGTGTTCGGGCTTGGGCGTCTTTTCGGCAGTCTGGTTTTGATTTGCTTCGATGAAGGGCCACGCCGCCGAACAGCGGTGTTGCTGACGATGGGGCTTCCGGCTGCGCTTGCCGGGTGGATACTCTTCAGTGTCACCTCAACTGAAGCTGCCCTGCAAGCCAAGAACGCCGTCGCTCGTGAGGCTCTGCAAGCCGGGACCTACAATGCACGTTTCGGCGTGTTTGACATCGCCGTTCCGGGGGCTCCGGTTCTGTCCCTCGTGCATTCCTGTGACAGCCGACAAAATCGCTGCACAACGATGTTCTGGGACAGTGTGGGCTGGAACAATCGCGCCGAGGGCCCTTTG
>JBCCCA010000163.1:0-7663 GCA_039033735.1 Pseudomonadota bacterium | reverse complement strand
CTTGCAAATCAAGGGCGCCAAGTGACTACATCCAGAAGCATGCACCGGACACCGCAAATGGTGCCCGATGACAGTTACACCGGCGGTGGCCTGAAATAGACGTCGGGGGCCTTCCGGGCACCCGCCTCTTCATCTTGTCAAAAAAACGCCGGGGGAACGCTGGCCGTGCCAGCGTGGGGGCAGCGCCCCCAAAAACCCGGCTGGGAATGGCTTGCCGGCAGACAAACAGCTGCGACGTCTGGACATTTCCCACGCCACCTTGGCAGAAAGAGACGTCAGGGAGGACCATGCCATGGTCGACATCGCAAGACGCGTCTGGAACCACAAATGGAAGATCGATCCGATCGTGCGATCGCTGATCGACACCGATTTCTACAAACTCTTGATGTGCCAATCAGTCTTTCGAAACCGGCGCGACACGCAGGTCACTTTCAGCCTTATCAATCGCACCAAATCGATCCGGCTGGCCGAATTGGTCGACGAAGGCGAACTGCGCGAACAGCTTGACCATATTCGGTCCCTGAAACTGTCGCGCGGTGAAAGCACTTGGCTTCGCGGGAACACCTTCTATGGCAAGCGTCAGATGTTCCGGTCGGATTTCATGGAATGGTTCGAAGGCCTGACGCTTCCGCCATACCACCTTGAAAAGCGCGACGGTCAGTTCGAACTGACCTTCGAAGGCAACTGGCCCGAAGTGATGTTGTGGGAAATCCCGGCCCTTGCCGTCCTGATGGAGCTGCGTGCGCGGGCGGTTCTGAAAGAGCTCGACAAATTCGAACTTCAGGTGCTTTATGCCCGCGCCATGACGCGGACCTGGCAGAAAGTCGAAGCGCTGCGCGGGATCCCTGATCTGAAACTTGCGGATTTCGGGACGCGCCGCCGCCACGGTTTCCTTTGGCAGGACTGGTGCGTCCAGGCGATGACCGAAGGGCTGGGCGACGCCTTCATCGGGACGTCAAACTGCCTGATCGCCAAGAACCGCGACCTCGAGGCGATAGGAACCAACGCCCATGAGCTGCCCATGGTCTATGCCGCACTTGCCGAAAGCGACGCCGAGCTGGCCGATGCACCCTATCGGGTGCTGGCGGACTGGCACGAAGAACACGATGGCAACCTGAGGATCATCCTGCCTGACACATATGGCACGGCGCAGTTTCTGAAAAATGCGCCCGACTGGCTTGCAGGTTGGACAGGCATACGGATCGACAGCGGTGATCCGGTAACTGGCGCAGAAACAGCCATCAACTGGTGGAAAGACCGCGGCGAAGACCCGACCGAAAAGCTGATCATCTTCTCGGACGGGCTTGATGTGGACAAGATCCCCGAACTGCATGCCCGCTTTTCAGGCCGTGTTCGCGTGAGTTTCGGGTGGGGCACCATGCTAACCAATGACTTCCGCGGTCTTGTTCCCCAAGACGGTTTGGCGCCCTTTAGCCTTGTCTGCAAAGCCGTTTCAGCGGATGGCAATCCGACCGTGAAGCTGTCGGACAATCCGCGAAAGGCCATGGGGCCAGCCGACCAGATCGACCGCTACAAGCGCGTGTTCGGGATCGGGGAACAGACAGAAATGGAGGTCGTGGTCTAGGTGCCCACGTGGACTATATTCCACCCATGCCAAAGCTTATTCGCCTTTATATCCGCGAAAGCCTGCTGGGCTTTGCCCTCGCCATCGTGTTTTCCATGGCATTGGTCTTGTTCAACGTCGCCAACCTTGGCCACCTTGTCAGCAATGTCGAAGGCGGTTGGCTGGCGTTCGTGCTGCTGTGCCTTTTCAACGGTATTGTCTTTGCAGGCGTCCAGTTCGGCATTGCGGTCATGCGCATGGCCGACAAGGACGAATAAAGTGACGGGACCGCCGCAAACGTAAGGGATGTTAATTCCCGAGGACCTGTTTTCACAGGTGGGCGCCAGGTAGCCGGACCACGGTCCGGTCAGAGCCAGCTCCCTCGGATTTGCTTAAGGCCACCGGAATTTGTCCCCGGCACAGGAAGGGCAGTACCCGCCACCCTCGGCAAATAGGGGCCTTAGCGCCGCGCGGCAAGCCTGTTTGGACAAATCAGGCGCGTGTCACTCTGTCTCAATCGCGATGCGCTGACTAAGGGCACCGGTCAGACGGCTGTAAATGAGGATTTCGTCGCCCTGTGTCACAATCGCATACCACGTTTCACCCTGCGTGAAGGCCGTGGCCACTACGCCATCCGGCAGCGTGATCTCATCCGGGAAGGTCACCGCGCGCGCCTCGGTAAACCGGATAACCAGCAGCGCCACGATTGTGACAAGCCCAACGATCATGGTAAGGGTCAGCCCTGTGACCAACGTTTTCAGGTATTTCAGCGTCCCCGTCTCCGGAGCCTCTTCACCATCCATGTCCCGCACAGTCCTTGTCACCATCAGCGCCGACCCGCCGTCGCGCCTTGATAAGGCGCTTGCCCGCGATGTGCCAGAGGCGGCCCATCTCAGCCGGTCCCGCCTGTCGAAACTTCTGGAAGACGGCGCAGTCCTGCGAAACGGCGCACCTGTCAGCGACGCACGTGCCAAGGTCACCGAAGGTGATGTCTTTGAAATCGTGATCGCCGAAGCCGAAGAAATCAGCACGGTCGCCGAAGACATTCCACTTGTTGTTCTACACGAAGACCCGGACCTGATCGTCATCGACAAACCGGCGGGCATGGTCGTGCACCCTGCCCCAGGTTCGCCCAGCGGCACTTTGGTCAACGCGCTGTTGCATCATTTTGGCGGCGCGCTTTCCGGGGTCGGCGGCGAAAAACGCCCAGGCATCGTCCACCGGATTGACAAGGACACGTCTGGCCTGCTGGTGGTTGCAAAGTCCGACGCGGCGCATCTTGGGCTGGCCGAGCAATTTGCCGCCCACACGGCAAGCCGGATGTATCGCGCGCTGTGCCACGCCGTTCCCGATCAGGGGAACCCGCGTCTGCGCGGCACGCGCGGTGTCAGCTTCGAGGCCGGCGGGACACTCAAGATCACGACCCAGCTTGCGCGCCACAAGACGGACCGCCAACGCCAAGCCGTTCTGTTCCAGGGGGGGCGCCATGCGGTCACGCGCGTGACCCTTGAACGCGCGTTCGGCACCCATGCGGCCGAGGTACTGTGCCGTCTGGAAACCGGGCGCACCCATCAGATTCGCGTTCATATGAGCCATATCGGCCATGCGCTGATCGGCGACCCGGTTTACGGTGGGCGTCGCAAGCTGGCTGCCGGTGCGCCAGGCTTCCAGGCTGCGCGCGCCTTCGGGCGGCAAGCCTTGCACGCGGAAACACTGGGGTTCACGCATCCTGTTACGGGCGAGGCTTTAAACTTCACGACCCCACCTCCCGACGATTTCACTACGCTGCAAAAGGCACTTTCCGGCTCATGACGGACATTTTTGTTGAAACAAACAGACCCCTGTGCGTGAATTCAGATGACCGGTGGCGCGCCAAGCGTTGTGAATGTTTCAAACCGAGACCGACGCTTGCAACACCAAATATGCAAATTCGCATGAATTTGACCCAAAACTCACGTCAATCAAACAAAATCATATAGTCTTGCAGGAAAATTCATAGTAATCTGTGCGTTCACGCACCTAATTACCCAAATTCTTTCAGAGCGTGCACGAGACCGTGAACGCACGCGGGCGTGAATGGTGCGCAACACCGTCATCGTTCATGATTTCTTCAGACCCGGGACGTAGGAAAATTTGTCCCAAACTCTTGAACTGAACCGAACGGTTTACCAGATATGTTAAGCGTCGATACATTGACGTTAACAGGGAAAAGGAAAAAATGGCGAATTATGCAAACCTGCCTGCCCCCACCCCCGAAGGCGGGCTGAACCGGTACCTCCAAGAGATCCGGAAGTTCCCCATGTTGGAAAAAGAACAGGAATTCATGCTGGCGAAACGCTGGGTGGAAGACCAGGATACGGAAGCCGCCCATATGATGGTGACGTCGCACCTGCGCCTCGCCGCCAAGATCGCAATGGGCTATCGCGGCTACGGGCTGCCTCAGGCCGAAGTGATTTCCGAAGCCAATGTCGGCCTGATGCAGGCTGTGAAGCGGTTTGACCCCGACAAGGGCTTCCGTCTGGCGACTTATGCAATGTGGTGGATCCGCGCCTCGATCCAGGAATACATCCTGCGGTCCTGGAGCTTGGTTAAGCTGGGCACGACCAGCGCGCAGAAGAAGTTGTTCTTCAACCTGCGCAAGGCGAAGGCCCGCATTGGCGCCCTGGAAGAAGGCGACCTGCGCCCCGAACATGTCGAACGCATCGCCAATGATCTGAATGTGACCGAAGACGAAGTGATCTCGATGAACCGGCGCATGTCAGGCGGTGACGCTTCGCTGAACGCCACGATCTCGGCTGATGGCGAAGGTGCCGCTCAGTGGCAAGACTGGCTTGAAGACGAAGATGCCGATCAGGCCGGCGACTATGAAACGTCGAACGAATTGGAAATCCGCCGTGAGATGATGGCCGAAGCAATGTCGGTTCTGAACGAGCGCGAGCAGGACATTCTGACCCAGCGTCGTCTTATGGACAACCCAGTGACACTGGAAGACCTCTCGGCGGTCTACAACGTCAGCCGCGAGCGCATTCGTCAAATCGAAGTGCGCGCTTTCGAAAAACTGCAAAAGAAAATGCAGGAACTTGCCAAAGAAAAAGGCATGCTTGAACCTGCTTGATACCCTCCCTAGTCCCATCCCTGACTTTGACCGCCGGGCCCTCCCCCCGGCGGTCTTTTTCTTTTCAGACGCAAGGCAAGGTCGCCAAAACCTGTCAGGCGTGACGGCGCATATGCCGATCATTGTTTCAAACTGTCAGCGCTAACACTTTCCAATTGCCAAGCCGTCGAACCATCACTAATCGTTTTCAAGTTCTGCCAACCGACCAACCCATAGGTGTGTCATGTCCGATCAATCCGACTGGTGGCGCGGCTCCGTCACATATCAGATCTATCCCCGATCCTTCATGGATACGGACGGCGATGGGATCGGCGATATAAAGGGCATCACCCAGAAGCTTGACCATGTCGCGTCTCTGGGTGTGGATGCCATTTGGCTGAGCCCCATTTTCACGTCGCCCATGGCCGACATGGGCTATGACGTCTCAGATTACACCGACATCGACCCGACATTCGGCACGCTGGCCGACTTTGACGAGATGTTGGCCAAAGCCCATGATCTGGGCCTGAAAGTCATCATTGATCAGGTGCTCTCGCATGCCTCGGACCAACATCCTTTCTTCGAAGAAAGCCGGTCGTCCCGCGACAATCCCAAGGCGGATTGGTTTGTGTGGCATGATCCCAAGCCGGACGGCATGCCGCCCAATAATTGGCGCTCCATTTTCGGCGGCAGCGCGTGGGAATGGGACACCCGCCGCAAGCAATACTATTTCCACAACTTTCTGAAAGAGCAGCCAGACTGGAACCTTCACCATCCAAAGGTGCAGGATTTTCTTCTGGACGCGATGACGTTCTGGTTGGACCGGGGCGTTGATGGCTTCCGGTTGGATACGGTGAACTTTTACTTTCACGACAAGCTGTTGCGTGACAATCCGGCAAACCCGCTGCCATGGGCGCAGTCCGCGGCCAAGCCCTATGACATGCAGTATTGCCTGTTCTCGAAGAACCAGCCCGAAAACATCGTCTTTCTGGAACGGATGCGGGCCCTTCTGGACACATATGACGCGCGCACCACAGTGGGCGAAGTCGGCGACACCCACCACTCGATCGACTTGATGGGTGAATACACGTCAGGCAAGCGCCTGCATATGGCCTATTCCTTTGAAATGCTGGGGCCCAATTTCACGCCTGAGCATTTCCGCAGCCGGATCGAGGCATTCTTCAAGGGCGCGCCCGAGGGGTGGCCGTGCTGGGCGTTTTCAAACCATGACGTGCCGCGCCATGTGGGCCGCTGGTTGGAACACGCAAGCGATCAGGAGGCCCTGGCAAAACTGTCAGCCGCTATGTTGTTAAGCTTCGAGGGGTCGATCTGCCTGTATCAGGGCGAGGAGATTGGCCAGATCGACACCGAACTGAGCTTTGACGAACTGACCGATCCCGAAGGCATCAATTACTGGCCCGAGGTGAAAGGCCGCGACGGGTGCCGGACGCCTATGGTGTGGGATGCGACGGCATCGAACAGTGGGTTCTCGACCGCAAATCAGACATGGCTTCCGATAAAACCGCCACAAGCGGCGCGCGCTGTTTCAACACAGGCGGCGCATGACAGCGTCCTGCAATTCTATCGTGACATGCTGTCGCTGCGCAAAAACACCCCTGGCTTGCGCGCCGGCAAGATCGCCTTCCTCGACCTGCCGGACCCCGTGCTCGGCTTCACCCGGGGCGACGATGTGGTGTGCCTGTTCAACCTGTCGGCCGACCCTGTGACAGTTGACCTGGCACAGGTCGGTGCGGTGAAACTCGCCCAAGCCGCGAACGTAGATGGGACCGCGATCACGCTGGGGGGAACGGGGTTCCTTATCGCCGAAACGCGCATCTAAATGCACTCGTTTGCGGCCAGAACGTAAAAGACCCCTGACAAACCCTGAGAATCCTTTACGTTTCGGGGTATGGGAGAGGACACATCTACGCCTGCAAAGACAGTGACGGGGCGCATTGCGCCCAGCGGCATAGGCGAATTGGACCAATATCTGATTGGCGAAGGCCAGCACCAGCGACTTTGGACGGTGCTGGGCGCCCATGTCACCACGGCGGGGGTCCACTTCGCCGTTTGGGCACCGAATGCGAAAAGCGTTTCGGTTGTGGGCGACTTTAACGACTGGGACGGCACACGCCACCCGATGGCCCCATGCGGCAATACCGGCGTTTGGGAAACACATGTCGCCTCGGCTGTGGATGGGCAAACCTATAAATACGAGATCACGGATGCGCATCATACGCCAAGACTGAAAGCCGATCCCGTCGGGTTTGGCAGCCAGCATCCCCCCGAGAACGCCTCGGTGATCCGCGACATCTCGGGCTATGGCTGGGATGACGCCGATTGGATGGCGGATCAAACCATGCGCAATCGCCGCGACCAACCAATCTCGATTTACGAGGTGCATCTTGGCTCGTGGCGCAAGGAAGGTGACCGGTTCAAAAGCTATAAGGAACTGGCGGAAGAGCTTGTTTCTTATGCAAAATACATGGGTTTCACCCATCTCGAGCTGATGCCAGTCAGTGAATTTCCCTTTGATGGGTCATGGGGCTATCAGCCGGTCGGGCTGTATGCGCCTACGATCCGGTTCGGGCCCCCGCATGAATTCCGTGATCTGATCGATGCGGCCCATCAGGCGGGCCTGGGCGTGATTCTTGACTGGGTGCCCGGCCATTTCCCAACCGATGCACACGGTCTGGCCCAGTTCGACGGGACGCATCTGTACGAACATGCAGATCCGCGCGAGGGGTTTCATCAGGACTGGAACACGCTGATCTATAACTACGGACGGCGCGAGGTAAAAAACTATCTCACCGCCAACGCACTTTACTGGCTGGAAGAATACCACATCGATGGGCTGCGCGTGGATGCCGTCGCCTCGATGCTTTATCGCGACTACTCGCGCGCCGCCGATGAATGGGTGCCCAACAAGGATGGCGGGCGCGAGAATTACGAGGCAATCGCCTTCCTGCAGGAGATGAACACCCTCGCCTATGGCCAACACCCCG
>JBCCCA010000162.1:0-7727 GCA_039033735.1 Pseudomonadota bacterium | reverse complement strand
TGTGCTGCCAGTTCACGTGTCGGGCATAGCACAAGGCTGCGCGGCATACGGGCACGGGCGCGTCCACGCGCCAGCATCGAAATCATCGGCAGGGTGAAGCTTGCGGTTTTCCCAGTTCCAGTTTGCGCGATACCCAGAACATCGCGCCCGTCCAAGGCGGGTGGAATGGCCCCCGCCTGAATGGGGGTTGGCTTTTCATAGCCTGCCGCTTCTACGGCTTTAAGGACTTTTGGCGACAGCGCCAGGTCAGAAAATTTTGTCATATCGGTCCAATGTTTACGGACCAATTGACGGCCCGTCGGCGAATGCGGCGGGTCCGTATGACCACAAGCTTATCCACAAGCTGCCGCTGTTGCGCTGAGGTAAAGGAAACAGGCGTTCCCGTCAATCCGATTGCCAAAAAGAGAAACAGAAACGGCACTTTAGTGCGCATTGTTTCCAGATATCATTGGGTTGTGGCGATACTGTGGCAAACGCTCTGAAATTGTTGGGCAATCCCAATTGCGGTCCCCGGCCATCCCGCAAATCGTACAGCAGTATTCGGGGCCGCAATGCAAAGTATCAACAGGGCGCTGCCCGGTGGTTTTGCTGCAAACGGGGGTGGGGTGCAGTGATCAGGCGACCTGCATTTCTTTCGTTGCCGACAGGGTCAGGTCGGGATGATCCCGCTCAATCCTGTCAATATCCCATTGCAAGCGCGTCAGGAACACCACGTCTCCGTCATTGTCATGTGCGATATGCTGTTTGTTCGCAGTGACGAATGCATCCACCTTGTCCTGTGGGCCACTCACCCATCGGGCCGACGTGAATTGCGACGCTTCGAACCGGACGGGCAGGCCGTATTCCAACTCGATCCGGCTTGCCAGAACCTCGAACTGCAATTGCCCAACGACACCCACAACAAAGCCCGAACCGATCGAGGGTTTGAAGACCTTGGCCGCTCCTTCTTCCGCGAATTGCATAAGCGCCTTATCCAGGTGCTTGGCTTTCATCGGGTCACCCGCCCGCACGCCTTGCAACAACTCGGGCGCAAAGGAAGGGATGCCTGTCACGCGAAGTGCTTCGCCTTCTGTCAACGTATCACCGATCCGTAGCTGGCCATGGTTTGGAATGCCGATGATATCGCCTGCCCAAGCCTCTTCCGCCAATTCGCGGTCGGATGCGAGGAACAGCACCGGGTTTGAAATGGCCATAGGCTTTTTCGACCGAACGTGGTGCAGCTTCATTCCACGCGTGAAATGGCCAGATGCCATACGCACGAACGCCACGCGATCGCGGTGCTTCGGGTCCATGTTGGCTTGTACCTTGAAGACGAAGCCCGAGACCGTTTTTTCCTCCGGGCTGACCTGACGCGGCTCGGCTGATTGCGGTTGGGGCAGGGGGCCAAAATCGCCGATCCCGTCCATCAGGTCCTTCACGCCGAATGAATTGATGGCAGAGCCGAACCAGATGGGGGTGAGCGTGCCGTCTAAAAAGGCTTGTCGGTCGAATGCGGGCAGCAATTCGCGAGCCATTTCGACCTCTTCGCGAAGCTGCGCCAACAAAGCTTCGGGGATGTGGTCGGCCAGCTTGGGGTCGTCTAGCCCGTCGATCTTGATCGATTCCGCGACCTTGTTTCGGTCCGCGCGCTCCATCAGTTCCAGCCGATCGTTCAGCATATCGTACGAGCCAAGGAAATCGCGCCCTACGCCGATGGGCCACGAGGCCGGTGTCACGTCAATCGCCAGGTTTTCCTGAATTTCATCAATGATCTCGAACGTTTCGCGGCTTTCCCGGTCCATTTTGTTGCAAAAGGTCAAGATCGGCAGGTCACGCAAACGGCACACTTCGAACAGTTTCTGGGTCTGGCTTTCGACGCCCTTGGCCCCGTCGATCACCATGATGGCCGCATCAACCGCAGTCAGGGTCCGATAGGTATCTTCGGAAAAATCACTGTGGCCCGGGGTGTCGACCAGGTTGAAACGGAAGTCGCGATAGTCAAACGACATGGCCGATGCGCTGACCGAAATGCCGCGGTCTTTTTCCATCGCCATAAAATCCGACCGTGTGCGGCGCGCTTCGCCTTTTGCCCGCACCTGGCCCGCCATTTGGATTGCGCCGCCGTACAGCAGGAACTTTTCAGTCAGCGTGGTCTTGCCCGCATCCGGGTGTGAGATGATGGCAAAGGTACGCCGCCGCGCAATTTGGGGCGGCAGGTCAGGGATATTTGAAGCGCGGTCCAACATGGGGGGCATATAGCCATCGCGTCCCCGACAGGCAATCCGAAGCGAATTGTTATTGCGCTTGCGATCTAGTTAACTATGATGAGAACAAATAAAGAACAATTTTCGAGCAGTTGAACATTAATACGACCCAGGGAGAACTCTCATGACCACCCAAGAAATTGCTCAGAAGCTTTGTGAACACATGGCCAACCAGACGGAACGTCAAGCGCTGGACGAGCTTTATTCGGCGGATGCCGTCTCGGTTGAAGCGATGACGCCGCCGGGTGTAGATCCGGTCAGCCGTGGTTCGGACGCGATCCGCGCCAAACATGATTGGTGGGATGGGGCCATGGAAGTGCATGACTTCGCGATGGAAGGCCCGTTCCTGAACGGGGATCAGTTCAGCATGATTTTCAATATGGATTGTACGGACAAATCCAGTGGCCAGCGGTGGCAGGCAAAGGAAGTCGCCCTTTACGAAGTTGAGAACGGCAAGATCGCACGCGAGTCGTTTTTCATGATGCCGATGGAATAAACGCCATCACGTTGGACACTGGTCCATACGGCGACGGCTGCACGGAGGGTCGGTTATCTTCCGTGCGAAACCGCATCGCGCAACTGCGTCAGCTCCCTGGAAAACCCGTCGCTGCCAAAATTGGTGCCTGCGCGCCGATCCCAATAGGCTGCGTTCGTAGTGTCCCCTTCAATTCGATGTAGAAGGGCGTGGATCGCGTCAAAAAGCGGAACACCTTCGTGGCGCTGAACCAGTTCATGCGCGCGCGCCCAGTTCGGGCCCGGCTGAAAGGCGTCCTTTTCAATCAGATCAAGCGCGGTAGTGGCGTCAGTTTCGGCTGGCATCGCGTTCCTTCCGAGTGGTAGGCCAAGAACAAACTTGGGAGGACGATCATGGATTTGGGCATCAAGGGCAAGCGCGCACTGGTTTGTGCGTCGTCGAAAGGGTTGGGAAAAGGCTGTGCCGACGCTTTGGCAGAAGCGGGTGTCGACCTTGTCTTGAACGCGCGCGGCACTGACGCTCTGGAGGCGACGGCAGATGCTATCCGGTCCCGTTTTCAGGTCTCGGTCCAAACGGTCGCGGCCGACGTGACAACAGACGCCGGACGCAACGCGGTGCTTGATACAGCAGGCGCCCTCGACATTCTGGTGACGAACGCAGGCGGCCCGCCCCCCGGTCTTTGGAGCGATTGGGAGCGCGACGACTTCATCCGCGCCCTTGATGCAAATATGCTGACGCCCATCGCGCTGATGAAAGCCGTTTTGCCTGGCATGATGGAGCGCGGCTGGGGCCGCATCGTCAACATCACCTCGCAATCTGTTAAGGCGCCGATCCCTGTGTTGGGGCTGTCGAACTCGGCCCGCGCAGGGCTGACGGGGTATGTGGCGGGAACGGCACGGCAAGTGGCCCCCTCGGGCGTAACAATCAACAACCTGCTGCCCGGCATCCATGCCACCGACCGCGCCGTTGGTCTGGATACCGGCGCGGCGGGCGCCGAAGGCATCACAATTGAAGAAGCCCGGTATAACCGCGAGCAAACCATCCCGGCCCGGCGCTATGGCACAGCCGAGGAATTCGGCCAAACCTGTGCCTTCATGTGCTCGCAACATGCGGGTTACATGATTGGTCAGAATGTCCTGTTGGATGGCGGGGCGGTCAACACCACGCTTTGAGGGCGCTTGCGCGCCGCCGGTGGCATTGGTATGCCCCGGTGATTTCCGAGTGAAGCGCTCGGGTTTAACGTGAGGATGGGCGTGAGCGCGGAAAGCGACGGGCTTCTGGTTGAGGGACTGACCTATGTGGCGCAGGGGCGTGAGATCGTCTCTGATGTATCGCTGCACGTTCGTTCTGGCCAAGTGACATGCCTGCTGGGGCCCTCTGGTTGCGGTAAATCAACGACGCTTAGGATGATTGCGGGTGTGGCCCATCAGGCGCGCGGCCAGGTCCAGTTGGACGGTCGCCTGCTTGCCAATGATCAGCTTCACATACCGCCGGAAGCGCGACAGATCGGGTTGATCTTTCAGGACTTCGCGCTGTTTCCGCACCTAACTGTCGCACAGAATGTGGGTTTTGGCGTGACCGGCAACAGGGCCGAGCGCGAGGCGCGGATTGCCGAGACTTTGGCGCGTGTCGACCTGACGCGGTTCGCCGGGTCCTATCCACATGAACTCTCGGGTGGCGAACAGCAGCGCGTCGCCCTGGCCCGATCGATTGCGCCAAAGCCGCGGGTCATGCTGATGGACGAACCGTTCTCGGGCCTGGACAACCGACTTCGGGATGGCATCCGGGACGAGACGCTCGACATCCTGAAAGAAGCCGGAACTGCTGTCATTCTAGTGACCCATGAACCGGAAGAAGCAATGCGCATGGCTGACGAGATTGCGCTGATGCGAGACGGTCGGGTGGTGCAGCAAGGCGCGCCCTATAATCTGTATAATGCTCCCGTTGATCGGATGGCGGCTGCATTCTTCAGTGACATCAATGTGATCCGGGCCAGAGTGCAAGGCGCGCTCAGCTCGACCGCCTTCGGCGAGTTTCTGGCGCCAGGGGTGCCCGATGGGGCCGAGATCGAGATCATCATTCGCCCGCAACATATCCGGATCGACTTCGATCGCGGCGGGCGTGGGCCGAACGCGACACCGGAAGACGGAGCGCCAGCGCGCGGTGTTGTGAAGCGGGCGCGTTTCATGGGGCATGAAAGCCTTGTCGAGTTCCAGATGGATTATGACGGTTCCATCCTGAAAGCGACGGTCCCATCGGTGTTTCTTCCAAAGCCGGGCACCGCGCTGTGGCTGATGATCCGGCGCGCCCGGTGCTTTGTGTTCCCGGCCGACGCCTAAGCTTCCCCGTCTTCGGACAGGTCCAACTGATCAAGGTAATCGGCCAACGTCTTTCCCGGTTCTTCTTCGAACGTGTCGAAGCTGATGTCGAGCGTTACGATGCGGTCCACGCGGAAGACTCTGAAATCACTTCGTAATTCGCACCAGCCAGTCAATGTCCAGACCCGGCCCCAATACTCCATTTGCAGGGGGCGGATGCGTCGCGTGGTTTCATCTGTACCGGGGGCGGCATAGCGCAAGTCAACCTTGCGGCGGGACCGGATTGCCGCGCGCAGCGGCGCCATATGCACGAACCCGCGCGCCGCTTCGGCAAAGGGATAGACCGCAAAGCCCCAACCCGAGGCGGGGGCGGACCGGTCCTCGGGCAGCACGGCGTCGACCTTTTCGGACAGGGTTTCGGCCGCGCGCTGCAATTCCTCATCCGCCGCTTTTGAGACAACGGAAAGGCCAAGATGCAGGGCCTCCAGCTCGGTTAGTGTCAGATTGAGCGGGGGAAGAGTGATCGGTGCGGTCATCATGTACCCAAGGCCGCGTTCGCCTTCGACAGGCAGGCCCGACGTCATGATCGTGTCCATGTCGCGGTAAAGCGTCCGGACCGAGATACCAAGACGTTCCGCCAGATCCTTGCCGCGATGCAAACGGCCATCGCGCAGAATCTGGATCAGTTCGAACAGGCGGTCGGTCCGACGCAAATCCGTCACTCCATCTGCCAAAGGACTTTGGCGTGGCGCAGATCGACCGTGCTGCCATCGATCATTGCGCCGAAGACTGCGAAGTCTGGGTGGTTTACGATGTCTTGCGCGGCTTTCACAGCGACCTCCATCGAACTCCACTCGATCACGTCGGTCCAAAGCCCGGCATCATCCACGGTCAGAAAACGGCGTTTGACCCCGCCATAACCTCGCAAAAGGTCTTCGGTCGCCTGTGCGGCCGCAAGAAAGGCTTCGGTTTTGGTTCCATCGACGACCCGGAAGGTGACGATTTCAAGAACGGGTGTCTGATCGCCAGCATGGGCGAGGTCGGCGGGCGCATGGGCGAGGGTGGCAAGGATGGGCAGAACGTATCTCATTCGGGTGTCTCCGATTCGGTTTCAAGTCGTTTCTGCGTATCGCACCCCAACTGACACTAACCTGTCAGTTGTGTTCGCGCATCCATAAAAAACAGGGCTCGCAGCCCCGCTGGGCGTTTTGGACTTTCCGCCAGCGCGTGCGCCTCGTAAACACAGGCTCGGATTTTGATATGGAGTGCATGGATCCATGCTGAACAATATCGGCCTTCCTGGCCTTCTCTTGATCGCCGTTGTCGTGCTTGTCCTGTTTGGGCGTGGCAAGATTTCTTCGTTGATGGGTGAGGTCGGCAAAGGCATCACCGCCTTCAAGAAGGGCGTCGATGATGGCAAGAAAGAGATTGAGGACGAAGCGGCTGACGTGGCGCGCGACGTGACCCCCGAAGACGAGAAAGACAAAGCATAAGCGACGTATATGTTCGATTTCGGCTTCGGCGAACTCCTTCTGATTGGCATCGTAGCGCTGATCTTTCTTGGTGAAGACCTTCCGAAAGTGTTTCGCGAAATGGGGCGCTTTACTGGCAAGGTGCGCCGGATGGCGCGCGAGTTTTCGCGGGCTATGGAAGAGGCCGCCGATGAAGCCGGGGTCAAGGACGCCGCGAACACGTTCAAAGACGCCGCGAACCCGTCCAAGATGGGGCTGAACAAGCTGAGCGAAGCGGCGGACAAGTTCGAGAAGTGGGACCCGACGAAGCCGTCCGAGGCGGCCAAGGATATTGGGCCCGAAACCGCGAAGATGACCGAGGAACGGGCCGAAGCGGCCCGCAAGATCCGCGAATATTCGACACAAAAGGGCAATGAGCGTCTGGCTGCAGAAAAGGCCGCCGCCGAGAAGGCGGCCACCGAGCAAGCTCCCGAAGCCACACCCGAGGCGAAAGACGGCGCATGAGCCAGAGCGACGATATTGAAGACAGCTCGGCCCCGCTGATCGAGCATCTGCGCGAGTTGCGCGCGCGGCTGATCAAGTCGGTCATCGCCTTTATTATTGGGATCGTTCTGGCCTTCACCGTGGCCGAGCCGATCCTGCAGTTCCTCTTGAAACCGATCGAGGAAACCTTGCGTGATCTGGGTGATCCGGCCCCAGTTCTGCAGTTCACCGCGCCGCAGGAATACCTTTTCACGCTCTTTCGTATCTCGATGGTGTTTGGCTTCGCGCTTGCCTTCCCGGTGATCGCCCACCAGCTTTGGCGTTTTGTGGCACCCGGCCTTTACCGCACGGAAAAGGCAGCGTTTTTGCCGTTTATCATCGCCTCGCCGATCATGTTCCTTCTAGGCGCCAGCTTTGCGCTGTTTATTGTTGTTCCGCTGGCGATGCAGTTTCTTTTGGGTTTTGCGGATTTTTCATTCGCGGGTGCGCTTGGCATGTTGGGCGCTGCGGTTGGTGTGAACGTTGAAGGCGCGCCAACGGAACCTGTCGTCAGCGAAGGGCTGGCGATCACCTTTATCGGCAAAGTCAACGAGTCGCTCGATCTGACGCTGAAATTCATTATGGCCTTCGGTGTCTGCTTCCAGCTTCCTGTTCTGCTGACGCTGATGGGCAAAGCTGGACTGGTTTCGGCGCGCGGACTGGCGTCAGTGCGGAAATATGCAGGTGTCGGCATTCT
>JBCCCA010000161.1:0-7767 GCA_039033735.1 Pseudomonadota bacterium | reverse complement strand
TATCGACAAAGCTTTTAGCTTTTATCCCTAAAGGCTGGATATTCGGCTCGCGCGTGCCGACCTCATCTATCCGGCGGCGAATGATTTCAAGCGATTGCTGCACGGTTCGCTGATCTGTGGCAAGCTTCTCGTCCTCGGACAGTTCGACCCGCAAAAGGTTGCCCTGCCCCGAAACGACAATATCGGTCGAACCGACGCCCGTTAGACTGACGACCGGTTGCGCAATGGCGCGCACGGCTTGAACCGCTGACTGCAACCCATCTGCATTTTGGATGCGAACCTGTAAAACGTCCTCCGGCCCGGTGGTTACGCGTTCGACGAAACCCACCTGATCGCGGATGCCGATCAGCGCATCGCGGGCGCCCAGCCAATAGCCATCCATCCGGTCAGCATAGACATCTTCGACCTGCACTTCCGCCAAAAGCTGAACGCCGCCGCGCAGGTCCAGACCCAGATTGACCAGTCCGCTGGGCAACGCACCCGGCCAGACACTGGCCGCGGCCTCGCGCTCTGGCGAGCTGCCCAGAAGCGCAATCTCTTCGATCGCGTCATTATGCTGCTCGACCGAGCCATAGAAAAAGTTAGGGAAGGAAAACAGGAAACCGGCCAAGCACACGGCCAGGATCGCTAGGCGTTTCCAAAGGGGGATTTGAAGCATCTACCGCACCCTTCCGCGCGTCAGAGACATGATGACGCGCATCAGGTGGCGGGCTCGGTTTTCGACCGGACTTGCTGAATTGTATGCTTGATCACCCGAACGCTCACGCCATCGGCGATCTGTACCTCGACCTCGCCATCCTCGCGCACCTTGGTAACCTTGCCGACAAGGCCACCCTGGGTAACCACTTGGTCGCCTTTGCGCAGCGCTTCGATCATTGCTTGGTGTTCTTTAAGCTTCTTTTGCTGCGGGCGGATCAACAGGAAATAGAAGATCGCAAAAATCGCGATGAAGAACGGCAATTGGGCGAGGAGCGATGGGCCTGCGGCCCCGGCCGCCTGCGCATAGGCAGGTGTGACGAGCATAGGGTCTTCCTTATTCTTTTCGGCTGATCCGGATGCCCCGTTGCAGCCCCTTTTCCGTTGGCGCGCAACCTATCTGTGAGGTCTCAGCTTGGCAAGCAAGGGGAGGCAGGCAAAATTCGCGGATTTTCAGGCAGGAATCGCCGTTGGACCGGGGCGACGCAGCCAATCGGCCGCAACTTCCGAGACGACATTCGAAAGCTCGCGAAGCGTCGTGCTTGCCTGACTTCTGGTCTGCCAGAACAATGGCATCTCGATCCGTTCACCCGGGGCCAATTCCACCAGGCTGCCTGCGTCGACAAGACTGTCGACTGTCAGGGACGGCATCATGGCCCATCCGATCCCCTGCTGGGCGCACAGAAGGTGTCCTTCATAGGACGGTATATCATGATGTGACACAGCCACGTGCTCACCGGTTACCTGCATCATCCACTGATCCGGCAGTCCATCCTTGCGGTCAAACCGAATGGCAGGTGCGGCCGACAGTGCCCGAACTGAAACGCCGTCGGGGAAATAGCGATGGGCAAAACTTGGCGATGCGACGGCAAGATAGTCCATTTGACCAATCGGGATGGCCGAACAGCCTGCGACCGAGGCGTCCGAGGTCGTCACGACCGCCAGCGCATCGCCCGAGCGCAGCCGCTCTTCCGTGAATTCCTGATCATCCGGGATGACCTCCAGCCACAGCCCAAGCGAATCCGCCGCGCGTTTGACGACACTCGGGAACCACGTCGCCAGGCTGTCGCTGTTGACTGCGATCCGAACCTTGACGCCAGCCGTGCGACGGCCGCCTCCGGTTGTGGCCAGCTGTTGGCCCAGTTCATGGCGCAGCAACTCGATCTGCTCATGGTGCTGACACAACAGCATCCCGTCCTCGGTCGCCACACACGGCCGCCCGCGCTGGATCAGGATCGAACCGACACGTTCCTCGAGCTGTTTGATTCGCTGCGAGACCGCCGACTGCGTCACATTCAGTGACTTTGCTGCTGCATCGAACGAGCCTGTCCGCACAACAGCCGCCAGAACCACAAGAGAGTCGTAGTCAAAATCCATCGTTTTCATCCCCGTGGAAAATTAGCTGTGCTTATAATATACCAAGTCACCCCATTGCCATCCAAGACTAATTTCACATTTTCAACATTCTTGGCAG
This sequence comes from Pseudomonadota bacterium, assembly GCA_039033735.1. Classification (GTDB taxonomy): domain Bacteria; phylum Pseudomonadota; class Alphaproteobacteria; order Rhodobacterales; family Rhodobacteraceae; genus JAJDOD01. The sequence continues at coordinate 5,597 of JBCCCA010000161.1, read as the reverse complement.
AGCGCCGCATAAGCACGCGTTATGCAACTTTTCACAAATCCCGAGAACGTGTTGAAAAATTGACAGAAATATGGCCAAAATCTGTCTGGGTTTTAACTGGGGGTTAGAATGTCTGCCAAACAATTGCGCGCGAAATATACGCGCAAATTTGCCGGATTGGACAAATACGCGCGCGCAACGGCGTGGTTTGTCCTTGTTGGTTATCTTTTTCAGATCATCGCAGCCATTAGTATAGGCGCAGTCTTGCTGTCGTATCCGATCAATAGCTGGAGTCTTGCTGGCCTGTTTGGGTTGATGCTGTTCATCGGCACGCGGCTGCGCGGGCTGAACAACATCATTCATGAATGCAGCCACGCGACATTCAGTTCGGTCCGCAAGGACAACGCAATGATCGGCAAGATCTGCGCTGCGCTGCTGTTCAATTCCTTTTCGGCTTATCGCGATGAGCATCTGTCTCACCACGCCCATCTAGGCGATTACGACCATGACCTCGACCTGCAAGGCATCGAAGATCTAAAACTGCATGAACCGCTATCTGCCAAGGTCGTGTTGCGCCATGTATGCACGCCATTGATCGGACGACATCTGCCCTACTACCTATGTATGAATATGTCTGTTCAGGATGGCGCGGCCTTTCAGGGCCTAAAATATGGTGTTTTACTGGGCGCACTGATGTTCACGTTGGTCTTTCCTGCCACCGGTCTTGCCCTGGTGATCGCACCGTTTGTCTTTGTTTACTCGGCGCTGAACTACTGGGCCGACTGCTTGGATCATGCGGGCATTGTCGCCACGGGCGATGACTTGACGGCCTCGCGAAACATCCTGGCGCCCGGTGTCATCCGATGGCTGTTTTTTCCGCGGAATGATTGCTTTCATTTGGTGCACCACCTGTTCCCTCACATACCTGCGCGCCACCTGAATGCCTCGCACCAGGTCCTGACGCGAGACGCGAATTATGCCGCGCAACCGAACGCTGTGCGGGCGCCCCAGAATGTTGAAGATGTACTGATAGCCGCCGAATAGGTGATCGAATTGTCTGTACCCGGGTCGCGAACATTGCGTTTCGCGACCCAAATCAATGGTGGGCTTGTGCGGTAATAGCATTGGGTAACAAGTATTTAAAATCCGTTATGCATGTTTGCACGGTACCGCACAGGATAATTTTCGAAAAATTCACGGTTGTTAATGTTATATAAGCAGTGATAATGTTTACGTACTGAATGTGGCATTCCCCATCCCTGTATTGATTTGTCAGGGTTAAAATTGTGGATCGCCGAGCGTGCGTTGTTAAAGAGTAGACGTCGATTATACGGGATGGGTTTAGGGAGTGATTGGTTAACCAAAAAAGAGGCGCTGTCCAAATGCGACGGCGCCTCAATTTTAACTGAGTGAGTTGGTGTGCCTGCGAGCGTCTCGCGAAGGTGCTGTTTTGGTCTAATTAACGGCTAATGCCGAACTAAGACCAAATCTTGGCGGAAAGCAGAATTTTCTGTGCCCAGCCCATCTGCTCTGAAACACACCACTCACTCGCCTTTTCCAGCGCGCGACAGAAACGGCTCGCCTTTTTACCGGCACTCCGGCATATGCACCCCCATCAAACATCTGATGGAGAGGAACCATGCACGACATTCGCGCCATCCGCGACAACCCCGACGCTTTCGACGCCGCAATGGCGCGCCGCGGGCTGTCGGGCGTGTCGTCGGACATCCTTGCCATCGACGAAGCCCGTCGCGCCAAAATCACCGCTGCTGAAGCCGCCCAAGCCGACCGCAACGCCGCCTCGAAAGAGGTTGGCGCCGCAAAGGCAAAGGGCGACGAGGCGGAATTCGAGCGTCTTCGCGCGCTTGTCGCCGAAAAGAAGACTGAAATCGGGCTGCTGGAAGAAGAAGCTAAAGCGGAAGACGTGCGCCTGCGCGACCTTTTGATGGGCTTGCCGAACTTGCCTTACGCCGATGTTCCCGACGGCGCGGATGAAGACGACAACGTCGAAATCCACCGCTGGGGGAAACCTCCAACCTTCGAGTTCACACCCAAAGAACATTTCGACATCGAAGGCGTCAAACCCGGCATGGATTTCGAGACAGCCGCCAAGCTGTCTGGCTCGCGTTTTGTCTTGCTGCGCGGTGCAGTCGCGCGTGTTCATCGCGCGTTGGCGCAAATGATGCTGGACATTCACACGACTGAAAATGGGCTGACAGAAATCGTGACACCGGTGCTGGTCCGCGATGAGGCGATGTACGGCACCAACCAACTGCCGAAATTCGCCGAAGACAGCTATCAAACTCGCGAGGGTATGTGGTTGATCCCGACTTCGGAAGTCACACTTACCAACACCGTGCGTGAAAGTATTGTCGACGCCGACACCTTGCCGCGCAGGATGACGGCCCATACCCAGTGTTTCCGGTCGGAAGCCGGCAGCGCCGGCAAGGACACCGCGGGCATGTTGCGACAGCACCAGTTCGAAAAGGTCGAAATGGTTACCATTTGCACCGCTGAAACGTCGGAAGACGAACACATGCGGATGCGCAAATGCGCCGAAGACATGCTAGAACGGTTGGGCCTTGCTTATCGCACCGTCGTGCTTTGCACGGGCGACATGGGCTTCGGGGCGCGGCGCACCTATGACCTCGAGGTATGGTTGCCGGGACAGAACACCTATCGCGAGATCAGCTCGGTCTCGACCTGCGGTGACTTTCAGGCCCGCCGCATGAATGCGCGGACCCGTGACGCCGAAGGCAAGCCGCAATTTGTTCACACGCTGAACGGGTCCGGTTTGGCGGTCGGGCGTTGTCTGATCGCGGTACTTGAGAACGGACAGACCGCGGATGGCGCTGTTGTTCTGCCGCAGGGGCTTGGGCCCTGGTTGGGCGGGGCGACACGGATCACACCAGACGGCGCGCTGGCCTAAGCAATGGTGCGGGGGTCTTTGCCCCCGCCCCCTTTGAACGAACTGCTTCAAAACAGGAGCAGACAAGACGAAATGTGCCCCTGCGCACGAACGCCGTGCCTGTGCGCCCAGACTGCACGCTTGTTGTGATATCCGCGCGCGTTTATCTCCTGACGCACCGAAAGGAGATATCCCATGTCCCTCCGCCCGACACTTGAGACCCGCCTAGCCCAGCCGACACTTGAAGGGGCTGGCGTTAAATTGCACCGCGCTTTCGGCTTCCAAGACCCAAGCGAATTAGACCCGTTCCTGTTGTTCGACGATTTCCGCAACGACACACCTGCAGATTTCGAGCGTGGGTTCCCCTGGCACCCCCACCGCGGCATCGAAACCATCACCTATGTCCTGTCCGGCAGCGTCGAACATGCCGACAGCCTTGGAAACAGCGGCACGCTCAGCGATGGCGCGGTGCAATGGATGACGGCCGGATCAGGCATCCTGCATCAGGAAATGCCTTTCGGGAACGCGGCAGGCCAGATGCATGGGTTCCAGCTTTGGGGCAATCTGCCCGCTGCCCAGAAAATGACCGCACCGCGCTATCAGGACATCAAAGGCGAGGATATCCCTGTCGTCACCGATGACGACGGGACACAGGTCAAGGTCATCACCGGTGCGTTCTGGGGGGCAAAAGGACCGGTCGACGGGATCGCAGCCGATCCGCAATATCTCGACGTGTTCGTGCCCGCTGGTCTGCGGAAATCATTCCGGATCGACACCTACAGACGCGCCTTTGCCTATGTTTTCAATGGCGCGGGGGTCTTCGCGGATGCAGCGCCGCCGAAAGGTGTGCTGCTTGAAAAGGAAGTCGCTGGCACCGAGGTCAATATCCGCGATCTCTCGGGAAACCGCACACTGGTCCGCTTCGGTACGGGTGATGAGGTCACGGTACAGGCCGGGCCCGAAGGCATCCGGTTTCTCTTGATCTCGGGCGCGCCGATCGAAGAACCCGTCGCTTGGCATGGCCCCATCGTCATGAACACGCAAGACGAACTAAGGCAGGCGATGGCTGACTTACGGAATGGCACCTTCATCAAGCCCGCACACTAGTTTGGAACTATGCGCAGACAATGAATGGGCCGCCCCCGGGCGGAAGGGGTCATCCGAGGGCGGCCACGGTGGCCTTAGCCGGCCACCAGCACTCCGGCATCCACCGCTGCGGTCAGTTCCGCATCGTCAATGGCGCCATCGCCATTGCCGTCGATGGTTGTAAACAGCTCTTCGGTCAGACCGGGATAAGCAACGGCCAGTTCATCCATTGAATAAACCCCATCGCCATCGGCATCCACGACGTCAGCTGCTAGAGCGGCTGTCGAAACACCAAGTCCCAAAAGACCGGCAAGGATCCATGTCATACGTTCAGTCATCATTCTCTCCATCGCGTTAATGGAGGCTCGGGCCCGAAGCCTCGGGTTGAAGCTTCATTGAGATAGATAGGCCACCATGTCCGCCCATCACAACGGGTCCGCGTGTGGGGCGACGAAACCGGCTGCGACCTGCTGAGGGAAGCCCACTCGGCTCGGCCAATGCTTGCCGTCAGCCAAGCTTCGCCGATCTCCGCACCTTGGCTTGCCGATGGAGCGCACGTATTTCGGCGGAGCGTCGCGCGCGAAATCGCAAGCGCGGTCTTGCTCTTGAATTGCAGGATTCAAGCAATCGCAAGCGCGACCAATTCAGGGCTGCGAAATAGCGCGCGCTAGGGTAATTGCCCCTTAACTCATTCTTAAGTCACGGGGAGTTAGGTTTTAGGGACGGGCGTGAGGGGGAAACGGCCAAACCCGTTAACCCATCTTACCAACACCTTTCCCTAGGTGTTTTCGAAGCCGCGAAGGCGTTGATTTCTTTTTGTTTTTATATGGGTTTTGATCACCCTGCCCGCGAAATGTTAGGCGAATCGGTGTTCCCGGCATATCGAAATCCTGACGCAGCCCGTTCACAAGATAGCGCTTGTAACTCTCGTTCAGTTTGTCGGGATGCGAACACATTACCACAAAACCAGGCGGTCTTGTCTTCGCTTGCGTGGCGTAGCGCAGTTTAATCCTGCGTCCGCCTGGTGCGGGCGGCGGGTGCGCCTCCAGCATGCCGGTCAGCCAACGGTTCAATTGTGCCGTGCTCACCCGGCGGTTCCAAACGTCATAGGCCGCAAGCACAGCCGTTCGCAGCCGCTCCATCCCGCGCCCGGTTTTCGCGGATAACGTGATCAGAGGGGCGCCACGCAATTGCGGCAGGAGGCGTTCGAAAGCTTCTTTTAACTCTGCAAGTTTTTCGTTCTTCTCAAGCTCCATGTCCCATTTGTTCACGGCCACCACAACCGCCCGGCCTTCCCGTTCCGCAAGATCGGCGATACGAATATCCTGTTGCTCGAACGGAATGGCGGCATCCAGCAGAACAATGACCACTTCCGCGAATTTGACAGCGCGCAGACCGTCTGCAACCGAGAGCTTTTCAAGCTTCTCTTGAACCCGCGCTTTCTTGCGCATACCCGCCGTGTCAAACAGACGGACAGGGACGCCCTCCCAGTCGAGCGGGAGCGAGATGGAATCGCGTGTGATCCCCGCCTCTGGCCCTGTCAGCAAACGATCTTCCCCCAGAAGCTGGTTGATCAGTGTTGATTTCCCGGCATTCGGTCGCCCGACGACCGCAATCTGCAAGG